>NZ_CAXHOA010000015.1:8716-63874 GCF_964018005.1 uncultured Dubosiella sp. | reverse complement strand
AAAAAACCATCTGGAAATTAATCTCCAGATGGTTAAGCCATTTCTTAACTAAATGACATTGCTTCGCAAAGCTCTTTTCTTTTGCCCGGTCCCCATGACGGATTCCGGTTTTTATGTTAAAGTTAATTCGTTCAAAAAAAAATGGCGTCCTTGGAGGGATTCGAACCCCCGACCGTGCGCTTAGAAGGCGCATGCTCTATCCAACTGAGCTACAAGGACAACACGGATATTATAAACGATAAGTATTGAAATTTCAATGGGAATAGAGGAGAAAGATGATGAATCAAGAAGAACGAGATGGGTATCGGTTTATCGGTTGGTATATTGATCCCGAATGCACGAAGCGAATCAATCCGGGCGGCAAACTGCCAAGCGCGATCACGCTTTACGATAAGTGGGTCCCGATTCTCTACCCGATCCATTACGACTGCCATGGCGGGATCAATTCCCGTCGCAATCCTCGCTATGTGACGGTGGAAACCGGGTTGCTGCGCCTGTTTCCCGCCCGCAAGCGCGGGATGCGTTTTATCGGCTGGTGTCTGGATGGCGAGCGAATCGAATACTTGCCGCCCCACATCACCAAACCGCTGACACTGGAGGCAATGTTTTGCGAGCCAAGCCTCGTGCGCTTTGAAACCAACGGCGGCGGGCGCATCGCCGAGCGAACGACAACGGACAGCGGCCTGCTTGAACGGTTCCGGCCGCCAATGCGGCTTGGATACACGTTCGATGGATGGTACCTGGACGAGCGGCTCACGTTTCCGTTTGATTTCGACATGCCGCTCAACGAATCCATCACGTTGTACGCGAAATGGAAAATCACATTGTTTCGGATCACCTACCATTTGGATGGCGGGCTGGCCAGCCGAATGAATCCAAGATCGTACTCGTATTTTGACTTGGATATCGAGCTGCTGCCCGCCCGCAAAAAAGGATATCGCTTTTTAGGCTGGTTTGACGCCCGCGGCAACGCGCTGGACTGGATCCGGCACAATTCGATTGGCGACAAAGAATTGTTCGCCCGCTATGAGAAAGAGAGGGAATTTGAATGCACGCCCAAAATCCGCTAGGTTATGAACGCCTGGGCAAGCTGCTGGCCCGCTTTGCGGTTCCCAGCGTCATTTCGATGCTTGTCAGCGCCCTTTATAACATTGTCGATCAGATTTTTATCGGACAAGGCGTCGGGTATTTAGGGAACGCCGCGACCAACGTCGCCTTCCCGCTCACGACGATTTCCCTGGCGATCTCGCTGCTGATCGGAATTGGTTCCTCTTCCCGCTTTTCTTTGTATCTCGGTCAAAAGAGGCCGGAAAAAGTACGGGAAATCACCGGGAACGCCCTCTTTTTGATGATTGCCTGCGGTCTTGCGTACATGGGATTGATTTTGCTCTTCGTCCACGACTTGCTTTTTGCTTTTGGCGCGACCAGCGAAGTGTATCCGTACGCGGTCGCCTACACAAACATCACCGCGTTTGGCTTCCCGTTCCTGATTTTCACCAACGCGATGAGCGCGCTGATTCGCTCGGATGGCTCGCCAAATTACTCCATGGTGTGCATGGTTGTGGGCGCCATCATCAACATCGTCCTTGATCCGATTTTTATTTTCGTATTCCATCAAGGCGTGGCCGGCGCGGCGTGGGCGACGATTTTAGGGCAAATCATCTCGTGTTTTGTATGCTTTGCCTATATCCCCAAATTCAAGCACGTCGAAATCAAAGCGAAAGACATTCGGTTCTCGTGGCAAGCTACGCTGGAGGCGTTTTCGATTGGCGTGAGCAGCAGCGTGAATCAAATCGCGATTTTGTTCGTGCAAATCGTCATGAACAACTCCATGGTGCACTATGGCGCGCTCAGTCCCTACGGAGCGGAAATTCCGCTGGCGGCCGCGGGCGTCGTCATGAAAGTGAACGCGATCCTGTTCGCGTTCATGATCGGCTTGTCGCAAGGCCTTCAGCCGATTGTCGGCTTCAACTATGGCGCGAAAAAATACACGCGGGTGAAAAAGACGATGCTTCTCGCGCTCGCCAGCGCGCTGGTCATCGGCGCCCTGGGCTGGACGTTGTTCGAGTTCGCCCCGTATCCTGTGCTTTCGTTGTTTGGCTCCGAGAACGCGCTGTATATGGAATTCGCGGTGCATTTTATGAAAGTGTTCCTGCTACTGTCGTGCGTCAATGGCGTCCAAATCATTTCTTCCGGGTTTTTCTCGGCCATCGGCAAACCGCTCAAAGGCTTGTTCTTATCCATGATTCGACAAGTCATTCTTTTCATTCCTTTGGCCGTCCTTTTGCCGCTCTCCTTCGGGCTGGAAGGCATTTTATGGTCGGCGCCCGTGGCGGACACGATCAGTTTTGGCGTGGCGATCGTCTTGCTGGCGGTGGAATTCCACAAGTTGGACAACCTGCAAAAAGAAAACGACTAAATCGAAAAAAAGAGACAAACCGCGAATTGAAACGTTTGTCTCTTTTTAATGCTTAAAAACGGAAAAATCTTTTTTTCTGAACCGGTGGCTTTTCCTTGGACGCAACCCATTGCGACTCGAATACAAGCTCGGCCTCGGCTTGCGGACCTTCGAGCGTCAAAACGGCGTAGCTTGGCTCCTTGCCATCGCGCGGCGACCACGTCGAGCCCGGATTGACAAGCAGCACGCCATGAACCCGCTTGATCATGGAACAATGCGTATGCCCGAAACAAACAATGTCGCAATCGTTTTCCTGCGCCATCCGCACAAGATCCATCTCGCGGTTCATATAAGAGCAACGATGCGAATGCACGACAAGCAGCCGGTGCTCCCCGACCCGGATGACTTGCTGTTCCTTCATATTTCCCGCGGAAAAGAAATCGTTGTTTCCTCTGGCGAAGATCCAGTTATCAAACAAAGCCGGATTGTCTTCCAAATCGCCGCAATGCACATACAGGTCCGCGTCCGGATTCCAGCGCTCAATCTCGCTCACGAGATTCGATGTGCCGTGCGAGTCGGACACGACCACCACTTTGTATTTTTTTTGATCCATTACTGAAGTTCCTCCTCGAAGTCCATTTCCTCCATCGTCTTGTTTTCATCGACCATCGCCTTGGCGGTTTTTTGGCCGACATACCGAAGCAAATACGGTTGGTAATAATGGCCTGTCACCTCTTCTTTTCCTTGCGGATAGCGAACGACAAATCCATACCGCCACGCGTTGGCCCGCAACCAGGCCTGCGTTTCCAGTTCAGCTTCGCCAAGCTCTTCCTCCACCTTGGTGTAGTCGTAGTCGACAAACGCTTTGTTTTCGGCGACAAGCGTGTCCCAGCGTTGGGCGCCGGTCAGTGCCACCGTGTACCCGAGCTGCTGCTCGTTCTCTCCGCCGGACAACGCGAAACGGTCGACATACTCGCCATAGACGAGCGTCGCCCGCAAATACCGGTCCAGCACTTGCTCGTAATTCAAGTATCCGCTTTCCAAGCCGAGGGATTCATTTTCTCCCACGATTTTTTTATAGTCGTCCAGCATGGCTTTCAACCGTTGCGCCGCTTCGCTCTTGAGCGAGGTTCCTTCCAAATCGCTCAACCCATCCGGGACGTAACGGTATACCGACAAGTTTTCATTCAGTACCAAATATGGATACGCCGGATCCGGCGCGAGCTGCACATCTTCATGCAAAATCTGCTCGTTTTCATAAAACGACGTTAAATCGGCGTAAGAATAGTGCGACAAGTACCGCGTCAGCGTGTCCAGCGAAAAATTCGAGCGGTACTTGTTAATGAAATTGACAATATACGCCGCCGGCGCGTCCTGGGCTTTTTTCGCCCGCGCGTAAAACAGCGTATTGTAAATCGAAAAGTCCGGCTCGTTGATAAATTCAAGATATTGATCCGGTTTCAGCTGCTGCGTAATCATGTAGTCGATTTCCTTGGCATCCAAATGCGCCAAAATAACAGGTCTGTTTTGTTCGGTCACATAAGGATAGCGCGCCAGAGGATCGTACGTCTCGTTGATTTTGATCATACACGTGATCGCCACGCCGGCGCATACGCCAAGCAGCAACAGCCTTAAACCGAGTGTTTTCGAATCCACTTTCATAAGTCAAATTATAACGAATCACTCCGAAGGATGCAATCGGTCGAACAAACGACGTGCCACATCTTCGGGCACGACCCGGGCGAGCGCCTCCACATCCGCCTGCCGCAAGCTTTTCATCGACTTGAACGTCTTCATCAGCTCTTTTTTGCGTGTTTCGCCAATGCCGGGCACTTCGTCCAAAACCGACTTTGTCATCGACTTGCTGCGCAGCTTGCGATGGTACTCGATCGCGAACCGGTGCACTTCGTCCTGTAGTCTGGTAAGCATAAAAAACAACGGGTCCTCCTTGGACAGCGGCACTTCCTTCAAGTCTTCCAGCATCAAGGCCCTCGTCGCGTGCCGGTCGTCTTTTACGAGTCCCGCGATGGGAAAATCGAGCATCAAGTCGTCGCGAATCGACTTGGCGGCGTTGATTTGCGCCGCCCCGCCATCGACAATCAGCAAATCCGGCATGGGCTTGCCGTCTTTGAGCAGCCGGAAATACCGCCGGTAAACGACTTCTTTCATCGAGTCGATATCGGAACGGTACGTATCCAAATGATAATGGCGATACTGTGCCTTGTCCGGCCGGCCATCCTCGAACACGACTAAGCCCGACACGTTGTTCGAGCCCTGGATATGCGAATTGTCAAAGCTTTCAATCGTGTGGACTTCGCGCTGGACGATCCGGGACAAATGCTGCATGGCCATGTCGAGCTCTTTGTCTTTTTTGTACACGAGCTGGAATTTTTGATCGTGCGCCTCCTTGGCGTTTTGAATGACGAGATCCACCAGCTTCTTTTTCTCTCCGCGCTCAGGAACTTTCACCTTCACATCGAGCGCGTGCTCCAGCGCCTCCACATCGGTGCCTTTGGGAACGAGAATTTCCTTGGGCTTGGTGTTGTTGGCGTAGTACTGCACGATAAAGCTGACAAACGCCTCGTCTTTTTCCTCGTAAATCGGCGTGATGGAAAGCGTTCGCTCCAGCAGTTTTCCGTCGCGGATAAAGAAGCCGTAAAAGCTAATATAGCCTTTGTCTTCGTAATAACCAAACACGTCGCGGGCCGTCCGGTCCGAAAAATCAATCGACTGCTTTTCCTTGATGTGCTCGATATGCTGGATCTGGTCCCGCAGCTCCTTCGCGCGCTCGAATTGCAGCTCCTCGGCCGCGTTTTGCATTTTAAGGTGCAAATCGTCCAGCACAACATCCACATCGCCCTTTAAAAACCGGATGACTTCCGCGCGGATCTTGGCTACCTCTTTCGGATCGGTTTTTTTGACGCAAGGCGCCAGGCACTGATGCATGTGGTAATACAAACAAGCCTGCTTGCCAAGGGTCCGGCATTTGCGAATCGGAAAAATTTGATTGACGAGCTTCACCATTTCATAGGCGGCGCTGGAACTCGGATACGGGCCAAAGTAGCGGGATTTTTTATGATTCGGCTTTCGGGATATGCGCACGGAAAAATCCTGATCGCCGCTTACTTCGATGTATGGATACATTTTGTCGTCCATGAACATGATATTGAACGGAGGACGATGCTTTTTGATCAAGTTGATTTCCAGTAGCAGCGCCTCTTTTTCCGAACCCGTCACGATGTACTCAAAGTCGCGGATATGGGAAACCAGGCGGGTGGTTTTGTTGTTGTGGACCCCCGTAAAATACGAACGCACCCGGTTTTTCAGAACTTTCGCCTTGCCCACATACAAAATCTTCCCCTTCTCGTCTTTCATGATGTAACAGCCGGGTTGTTCCGGCAGCAAAGACAATTTATCCTGCAAATGTTTTGAAACCGCCATAACTCCTCTTTTCTTTTATTTCAACGTCACGATAGTCGCGCCCAGGCCGCCTTCGTTTGGGCCGGCCGATTCAAACGACTTCACGGTGTTGCGCTTGCGTAAATCGTCCCAAACGGCCTTTCGAAGCTTTCCCGTCCCCATGCCGTGAATGATGCGCACGCTAATCGCTTTGTGGACGATGGCCTGGTCCAAATACCGGTCCAGCGCGTTCAGCCCTTCCTCGACCCGCATGCCAATCAAGTTCAATTCCAGCGGAAACCGCTTCGTGACGCGCTCCAGCCTTGGCTTGGGCGCCGTTTTCGGCACGTTGGGACGCTTCATTTTCGTCAACACGTTCGTTTTGACGTTGACTTTCATTCCGTTGGTCAGCACCGTGGCTTGTTTTTTGCGAATCTCGAGAATTTCGCCATGGGCGTTCAGCGAATCAATGTGGACATAGTCGCCGACCGCAAACGTTTCTTTCGCGGCTTTTTCCTCTTTTTGTTCGGGCGCGAGATCGTTGATCGCGTGCAGCGACTCGATTTGTTCATGCACCTTGACTTCGGGATGGTTTTTCATTTTCGCCAAAATGGCTCTGGCTTCCTCGCGCTTCTCGTCCAGCATCGCCTCCAGCTCGTGTTCGTACTCCGCTTCCAGCGTTTCGCGCTTGCCGATCCATTTTTGTTTTTCGGCTTCCGCTTCTTTTTGAATGCGATGCGCGTTTTGAATGAGGACGTCGAAACGCTCTTGTTTTTTCATGACTTCCTTTTGCTCGATTTCCAGCCGCTCCAGCGCCTTTTGCGACTCCTTCATGTTTTCCTCTTTCAGCGTCCGGGCATGCGCGATGATCGCCGGCTCCAGCTGAAGCTGCGAAGCGATCGCGAACGCGAATGATCCGCCCGAAATGCCCGGCAAGTACCGGTACGTCGGCCGCAGCGTTTCCACGTCGAATTCCACGCTGGAAACAAGCGTGTGCAAATCGGCCTTGCCAAACTCCTTCACCTGATCGTAATGCGTCGACGTCACAATGGTCGACTGGCAGTCAATCAAATACGCTAAAATCGCGGAAGCCAGACTCGCGCCTTCCAGCGGATCGGTTCCATTGCCGATTTCATCCAGCAAAATAAACGTATGCTCGTTGGCCGCCTGGCAAATCCGGGCGATTTTGGACATATGGGACGAAAAAGTAGACAAGTTGTTTTCAATCGACTGGTCGTCACCGATGTCAAACCACATCGACGTGTACCACGGCAGCATCGCGTCGTGCGCCAAAACCGGAAAGCCGGCGTGCGCGAGCACGACAAACAAGCCGATCGTCTTTAGCGTGACGGTCTTTCCGCCCATATTCGGGCCTGAAATCATTAAGCAAAACTGGTCTTTTTGACTGGCGTACGTGTTGGCGACGACTTTTTGCTCGTCAATCAGTGGATGGCGGGCATGCGCGAAACGAAACGAATGATCCCGGGTTTGGAACTTTGGAACGCACCCGTCGTACCGGTTCGCCCATTTGGCGCGCGCCATCACGGTGTCTAAAAACGTCATCGTTTCCAAATCGCTTCCAAGCGCGAGCGCGCTGGCCGCCACTTGCGCGGTCAACTCCCGGCAGATCCGGCGTTTTTCCTCTTCGATTTCCAAGGCGAGCGACTGGATCTTGTTGTTGCGCACCACGAACTCGCGCGGTTCCACATACGTGGCCATCCCGCTTTGACTCGTGCCATGGATCATGCCGCCAAAGCTGTTTTTTTCCGGCGTCTTCGCCAGCACGCAAAGGCGGCCCTGGATCGTGGTCGTCGTCGTGTCCATGAGCCGCGTCGCGTGCTGCTTCGTATAGCCGCGGGCGAACACGCTTAAATCCGCTTTCGCCTGACGCAGCGCCTGCGTCCGGCCATACAGCGTCGGCGTGGCATCTTCCTTGATGTCGCCGCCCAGGTCAATCATCGCCTCGATTTTCTTTCGAAGCTTGTCGCAAGGATCCATGGTCGCCGCGTACTCGGCAAGCCTTGGCTCCCGCTCTTCCTCAAACGCCTGGACGGCCCGGCGGACGGCGGACAAGAAAAGCGCGATGGCGTTGAGCTCGCCAGGCAGTAAAACGATGGATTTCGATGCCGAGTCAAGAAATGGCTCGATATCCGTGACACCACCCATGGAAAGATCCTTCCCGAGCCGGACGTATTCCATTCCTTCCTGGACAAAGTCCAGCTGCTCCCGGGCGAGCTGGACGGTTTCGAGCGGCATGGCGTTTCGGATCATCGCCACGGAACGCGAAAACGCCGCATATCCGGCAATTTGCTCCAAAACGGCCGCGTAGTCGATGGACCGATCCATTTGTTTTTTAAACCCCGATCGCTTGTCGGACATATGTTTCTACCTCCTTGAAATATGGATACACGATCGAAGACTCTGGCTGGATCGTGCCAACTGAAAAAAAAGAAAGCGCGTAAAAAACGAGCGCGTAAACGATATAAATTCGCACCAGCCCCAGCAAAACGCCAAGGATCCGGTCAAAAAGCGAAAGGATCCCTTGCCGCCGCGGCAGAAGCAGCGCCTGCACCATCGCGAGCGCGAGACGAATCAAACAAAAAACAATAAAAGAAGCCTGAAAAGCAATCGTTCCACGAACGACAAAATATCCGGTGAGCGCCAGCGACAAAAGCAGGCAGATGACATCGCACAACGGCCGAATAAACCCTTTGCGCCACGCCCCGATCAAGACTGCCGCCCCAAACACAAGCAGCGCCAAATCAATTTCATGTATGGACATACATCCATTCTAATCATTTCATCATAGTCTGTAAAGTTTTCCGGGATAGTGTATACTATGGTCATGCCTTCTATCACAAAAACGATGACCAAAGCGCAAATCGAAGCGCTGCGCGAGCGAATCGAGCCCCAGGCTCTTTCCGTCACCCGCCCCCCGTATACTTACTTTCAAATGAAACTCCCGTCTTTGACCATTACCGCCTACCAATCCGGCAAGGTCGTTTACCAGGGACAGGATGTGTCGTTTCTGGAACCATCCGAATCCTCCCGCGACGAGGAAACCTTTCCGCAGGCGGGAAGCGACGAAGTCGGAACCGGCGACTATTTCGGCCCTGTCGTGGTGGCCGCCTGCATTGTCAGCGCCCAGGCCGCGCCACGTTTACGGGCGCTAGGCATTCAGGATTCCAAGCAAATGGACGACACCCGGATTCGCGCCATCGCGCCCGAGGTAAAATCGCTTTGCCCTTATTCGCTGATGATCGTCAGCAATCCGAAATACAACGCCATTCACGCGCGCCACAACATGAACGCCATCAAAAGCCTGCTGCACAATCAGGCGTACTTGAACTTAATGGACAAAGGCCACGAGCTTCCCGCCCTTTGCGTCGTGGATCAGTTCGCCAAGCCGGCGGTTTACTACCGCCACCTGGAAGGACAGCCGCGCGTGGTGCGCAACTTGACGTTCGAAACAAAAGCTGAAAACAAGTACCTCGCCGTCGCTTGCGCGAGCGTCCTTGCCCGCGCGGCTTTTTTGGACTATTTTGACAAAATGGCCGCGAAATACGATTTTCCTTTTGAAAAAGGCGCGGGACCGAAAGTTGATCAATGCGGGCGCCGCTTCGTGGAGCGCTATGGATTCGAAAAGCTTGGCGAAGTCGCGAAAATGCACTTTAAAAACACAGAAAAGATCAGGAGCTGACTTCCTGATCTTTTTTGACGGGTTCCACATTCACCTTTAAGGCGTACGGCAGCCGGACAAGCTCGACTTGCGCATCTTTGAACATTTTCTTGCTTGCGACGTTGTTGGGTGTGCCGTCGTACTTGTCGTCTTCGTACACGACTTTCGAGATTCCCGACTGGATGATCGCCTTGGCGCACTCGTTGCACGGAAACAGCGACACATACAGCGTGCATCCTTTTAAATTTTGGATGCTGTTGAGAATCGCGTTCAACTCGGCATGCACGACGTACGGATACTTCGTGTCCAAATATTCGCCTTCCCGCTCCCAGGAATACACGTCGTCGTCGCACCCCATCGGGAATCCGTTGTAACCTAGGCCGACGATCCGTTTTTCCGGATTGACGATGCAGGCGCCGACCCGCGTGTTTGGATCTTTGCTGCGTAACGCGCTCAAGTGGGCGACCGCCATGAAATACTGGTCCCAGCTCAACACATCGTCGCGTTTCATTCGATTTCCCCGCTTTCCAGCTTGTGGAGCACTTCTTTGAAAATAGGCGGCTCTTCGGCTTCGAACCGCATTTTTTCACCTGTACGTGGATGGATGAATTCCAATGCGTACGCGTGCAGCAGCTGTCCATCGGTTTTTAACGTTTTGCGCGGCCCGTATTTGGGATCGCCAACGATTGGATGGTCGATATACTGCATGTGGACGCGGATTTGATGCGTCCGGCCGGTTTCCAGCGTGCATTGGATGTAGGCGTAGTTTTTAAAGTTTTCGAGTACCTCGAAATGCGTGATGGCCTCTTTCGAGTTTTTCGCGGTCACCGTCATGTTTTGACGGTTGCGCTCGTCCCGTCCGATGGGCGCGTTCACCGTTCCAAACGTGTGGGAAAACGGATGATGGACAATGGCTTTGTATTGCCGGTGCGCCGTCTTGGAAGCGAGCTGTTCCGAAAGCGAGGCGTGCGCCAAGTCGTTTTTACAGACGACAAGCAAGCCGCTCGTATCTTTGTCGATGCGGTGCACGATGCCAGGACGCATGACGCCGTTGATCCCGCTTAAATCTTTGCAGTGGAACATCAGCGCGTTGACCAGCGTACCCGAATAATGGCCGGGCGCGGGATGCACCACCATGCCCCTTGGCTTGTTGATGACAAGAACGTCTTCGTCCTCGTACACGATATCCAGCGGAATATCCTCGGGTTTGACTTCGGTTTCTTCCATCGGGGCGCCCGAAACCGTAATTTGATCCCCGGCTTTTACTTTATAGGACGCTTTTTCCAAAACCCCGTTCACGCGTACGGCTTCGCCGTCAAGCAAATCACGCGCCCGTTTGCGGGAAATATCGAGCAATGAGCAAAGCGCCTTGTCCAGCCGCTCGTCCACGCCTTTTTCTTCCACTAAAATTGTTTGTTCTTCCATGATTTCTGCTCCTTATACTCATCGACAAGATAGACGATCACCAGCATCGCGAAGCCTACGCTAATGCAAATATCCGCGATATTGAACACGGGAAATCCCCAGCCGAAAAAATAAAAGCTGAAAAAATCCACGACATAGCCCAGCGCCATCCGGTCGATAAAGTTGCCGACGGCGCCCGCGAAAATGACAGTCAGGCAAAACTGGATCTTGCGATCCTTGGTGTGATAAAAATAATAGGCGATCGCCACCAGGGCGGCGATGGTCAAAACCGCGAAAAACGGTTTTCCATAGCCTTCGAAAATGCTGAAGCCCGCGCCCGTGTTTTGCACGTAGGTAATATAAAAAAAGTTCTTAATCACCTCAATCGACTCGTGCAGCTTCATGCGGCTCGCGATCGCGAATTTCGTGCACTGATCCAGCGCGACGAGCACGACAAGCAAAATGCCGGACGCGAGCGAAGCCTTTGTATGTTCCTTCATAAATTCCTCCTAAAATGGTTTGTTTTTCTGATGCAGGAACAACATCTTCACGAACAGCCACAGACTCATTCCAAACGCGATCAGAAATCCAAAAACGCCCAGCAGCGGAATGCCTAGCAGCTTTGGATGCATATTCGTCGTGCAAATGACGCTGGACCCCAGCAAAAGCGAGGCAATCAAAATACAAACGACGATTCGGTTGATCATTCGATCCAAATTGGCCAGCGGCACTTCGGATCCGAGTAAATTCAAATTGACTTTCAGCTGGCCCTTTTGAAGCGCCTCCATCAAGTGTTTCGCGTGAATCGGCAGCTCGATGGAATCCTCCCCGGCCTCCACCGCTTTGACGAGCATGGATTTCAGCTTCCGGTTCCAGTTGATATTCAGCAGTTCCATTTCATACGACGACAGCACTTGCATGATGTTCGTTTTTGGATCCAGCACGCGCATCGTTCCTTCAATCGTGATCAAGGAGCGCGCCAGCATGGAAATGCCTTTGGGCAGCATAATGGCGTATTGATGGCAAATGGCGAACATTTCCTGCACCATTTGCGGCAAATTGATGTCCGACAGCGACATATTGATGTACTTATTCATGAACCGGTCCATTTCCACGGTGAATTTGGCGTGGTCGATTTCCTTCTTGGATGTTCCCAGCGTCAAAATCGTTTCGACAAGCAGCGCGCTGTCCCGGTTGACGAGCGAGCGGACGCCCTGCTTCATCAAGTCGCGGTCCCGGGGCGTGAGTTCTCCCATCATGCCGAAGTCGATCCAGACGATTTTTCCTTCGTCGATCCGCAAGTTGCCGGCGTGCGGATCCGCGTGGAAAAAGCCCACATCAATGATTTGGTTGACGTAGTTGTACGCCAGCTTTTCGCAAATCTCGGAACGCGCGTACCCTTCTTTATCCAACGTCACGATGTCGTCGATTTCAATGCCGCCAATGTACTCCATGACGAGAACGTGGCTTGTCGTATAGGCGTCGACAATCGTTGGTGCGCCAATGTATTGCACATCCGCGTACATTTCTTTAAACCGTTTGGCGCTGGCGGCTTCATGCCGAAAATCCATCTCCTGCTGGGCGGTTGTCCAAAACTCGTCTACGACCGTGTCCATGTCGACAATCGAAGTCAGCGTTTCCGACAAATTCAGGATTTTGACCGCTTTGCGAATGAGTTCGACGTCTTCCTCCATTTCCTTGTAAATCCCCGGCCTTTGGACTTTGATCACGACTTTTCGTCCGTCTTTCAGCGTCGCGGCGTGCACTTGCGCGATGGAAGCCGAGCCGAGCGGAACCTCGTCAATCGTTTCGAAAATCTCGCTTGGCGCCTGGCGGTACTGGGATTCCAGCACTTCCAAAATCGTTTCGTACGGAAGCGGCGTGACGCTGGAGCGCAGCTTTACGAGTTCCTCGCAATACCGTTGGGAAAATACGTCTTGCCGGGTGGACATGATTTGTCCGATTTTGACATACGTCGGCCCAAGATCCTCTAAAATCAGCCGAAGCTTCACCGGATCCATTCCCTTTTGGATGTGATGCTTGCGCAAAATGGAAACGATTTGCTTGAAGCGTTTCCAGCTCGACCCTTGGTTTTTGGACGAGCTCATTGTTCTTCATCCTTGATCGTTCGGTGGAGCGGCTGGTTGAGGGAGGATTCCTTTTCCAGCGCGATGCGCAGGATCCGTCCGGACGCGTCCACGAGCTCGCGCGTAATCGCGATTTGTTTTTTTAAAATGGTTTCTATCGTTGTTTTATTTCCTTTACACATGGACTTATTGTACCACTTCTTTCGCTTTTTTCGCCACCACAAACCTGTGTTTGCCTCCCATAGGAAAAAACCTCGATTCATCGAGGTTTAATCGGTAAATTTATCGTAAAATTCCATACTTTCCAGCACGGATGTGTCCGCGATTGGATTGTCGTCCAGACGAAGAGCCTCCAGCAGCTTCAAATCCTTGAGCGGCGACACGTCGGTGATGTAGTTGGCTTTCAAAGTCAGCGAGCGCAAGTACTTCAAGTCGGCCAGCGGCGTCAAATCGGTAATGGCGTTGTGGTCCAGACGCAAATACGATACGTATTCGAGATGCTTCAGCGGCTTCAAGTCGCGGATCACATTGTTGTAGAGGTCGATGATGCACAAATTCTCCAGGTCCTTCAATGGCGAGATGTCGTGCACGTCGTTGTTTTCCAGCGACAGGATCGCCAGATTTTTCATATCTTTCAAACACTCGATGTCGCGGACCTGATTGCGTCCAATGTTGAGTTCGACGATGTTTTTATCGTGCTTGAGCACTTCGATGTCCGTGATCCGGTTCGTGAACAAATCCAGGCTTTCCAGTTTGTGCGCGTCTTTGAGAAAGTCGATGTTCGTCAGCTGGCAAAACTCGGCTTTCAGGGTTTCCAGATTTTTCACGTTGTAAAACTTGTCGACGTCGTGCAAATCGTTTTTCGACACGTTCAGGGCGCATAGCTTCTTCATGTGGTTGAGCAGCGGCAAATCGTGGAATCCGGTTTGCTCCATGGACAGCTCCTCCATCTTTGGCAGGTTTTTCAAGAAATCAAAGCTGTCCGGCGTATTGTAGTTCATGTTCAGCTTGCGCAGCGAAGGGAACTGCTCGAGAATCGTATAGTCTTTTAAGTACGGACAATTCGACACATTGAGCTCCTTCAGGTCTTTCATCGCCAGCAGCGGGGAAATATCGCTCATTAAATTCGTCGCCAGATTCAAGCTTTCCAAATGGGACAAATACGTTAAATCGTCAATGTTGAAACGGCGCATTCCGGACATGTCCAGCTTTTTCAAGTCTTTCAGCGTTCCCAGCAAAGAATAGTTGAATGGTCCGTTTTCGGTGTTGATATTGAGCTGCTGCAGCTTTTTGCAGTGGATGATGTATTCGAGCGAGTCGATCTTGGCCCGTTTCAGGTCAAGCACTTCCAGGTGCAGCATTCCCGCGATGCTCGAAATATCCATCGTGTACAAATTATTTCTGGAAATGTTGAGTTTTTTCAGCTGGCGGAACCCGTGCAGCGCCTGAATGTCCCGCAGCTGGTTGCTCGACACGTCGAGCGTCAGCACGTTGCGAAGATCGCGTATCGGCTCAAGCGACTGAATCGAGTTTCCCGACGCATCCAGATATTCCAGGTTTTCCGCGTATTCCAAACCTTCCAGCGATTTGATTTCCATATCCGGAACTTCCAGATGAATGAGCCCGGTCATCATTTCGGGGGTGAGCTCTTCCGGTGTCGTTCGAAGATTGCGCGCCACGGCATCACGCAGGGCTTCATCTTTGATGAACATAAAAAATATACCTCCTGTATTGTTTGTTGCTTCTATTATAAAGCTTTTTTTTGGCGATTGCATTCTTATGTCATGCGATGTTGGTTTTTTCGAATTTATGCTATACTTTTCTTGTTATTAGCGTCTGATTGTGTTTTTCCACCTATAACATTTCTCCAACGATTTTTAAAATTTGTTTGACTCTATGTTATAGAAAACGTATAATTAACATAGGGATAGCCTTATCATCCAAAAAAGCAGTCGGTATTGTTGACGTGCCGCGCCTGCTTTGCGGACCGATCGAGGCACGTCCAGGGGGTTATACTATGAACACAGGTAAAGTAAAATGGTTTAATGCTGAAAAAGGGTATGGATTCATTACCGGCGAAGACGGAAAAGACATTTTCGTTCATTACTCTTCGATCAACGCGGATGGATACAAAACTCTCGAAGAAGGTCAGACCGTTACTTACGACGTGGTTGAAAGCAACCGCGGACAGCAGGCCAGCAAGGTCACTGTAGTTAGCACGACTGCGTAAGCGACGAACGATCAATATCAGCAGTCAACAGGCGCATGGATTCACTTCATGCGCTTTTTCTTATCAGAAGGAGAAGAGAACAAGGATGGAACGTTACAACAAAGTCAAAGACCACGTTTACGGCACGTATCACAAAATAAACAACGAGCTTTTACGCACCGCGGCTTTTCTGCATACGAACAGTGTCGACAACTGCATTACCCTGCTCGCCATATCCCGGAACCTGCCCGTCGAGCTGGCGAAGATCGCGGCGCTGCTGCACGATTTCGCCCAGTACGCCCAAAACTGCCCCCACAAAGACCACGCCCGGCTGTCTTCGCTGTACGCCCACCAGTATTTGGAGCAGTCCGGCTTGTTCAAGATGCGCGAAATCGACGAAATCGGCTATATGATCGGCCAGCATTCCTACAAAAACCATATTGACTCGCCGATGTGCGAGCTGCTCAAGGACGCCGACGTGCTCGCCCGTTTTCTGGAGGATCCCTACCAGACGTTTTCCGGCGCGAAAAAAGAGCGCCTGCTCAATGCATGCGCTGATTTAAACTAATTCATAAATTCATGAAACGTGACATAATGCAGTTCGACTTTCGGGTCGAGCTGCTTTTTGATTTGCGCGAACGCCTTTTCGAACCCTTCCGGATCAAACACGATCCAGTCGATGTAGGAAAAGCTTTTTCCCATCGCGCCGCCAATGACCTTGCCTAAATTGAGCTTGGACATCGAAGCGTCCAGCTGTTTGGAAAGTTCCTGCCGAAACAGCGCGTTGTCCTTTCCCGCGAAAGGATTGGCGTAATACATGTATCCGTACTCGCCTTCTTTGGCTTTCAAGTCGAGCAGGACGTCGTTTTTTTCGCCCAGCGTTTCTTCCACAAGCATCGGATGGGTGGTAAAGATGATTTTCATATCCTTGCGCAGCGCGTCGTGGGCAAAATCCTGATTAGGCTCGTAAATCGAGTAAATATCAAGAGGCGAGTCGTACTCTTTCCAATGGTCCTTTTCAACGGTTTGCGCGATCAAGTTGTAAAAATCGACGAGGTTGCAGAAGTTTTTCGAATCTTCCGGTGCCGTCAGCGGCTCCACGCGGTCAATGTACGCTTCGTAATCCGTCTGCCCAATCGCCAGCTCCAGCAAATACATGCTCATTTCTTTTGTGTACTCGTCGTTTTCAATGAGCTGGTAGCCCGGGCAGTACACCCGGGTGCTAAACGTTTGCGTTTCCGGATGGACTTCGTAAAACACCAGAAAATCGACGAGGGTGTACGTTTCGTCCTTGATTTGCACGGCCGCCTCGATCGCCTTTTGCGAGAGTGGCTGCAAAACCGCGTTAATGCGCCATGACGCTTTGACGTTGTCCGGCGCCATCATTTTGATGCGCTGGGCGATGTACTGGCTTGTTTTGTTGGGACCGGGGTCGATCGTCATCTCAAAGTCCTCGCTGACGTCCTCGACGAAAAAACTGCATCCGCTAATCGCGTTGACTTCCTCGTTCAGTCCTCCCACGATTTCATTGATCCGTTCATAATTTTTATCTTTGAGCGCCTGTTCGAGATTGGATTGCTCGTCTTCGAACCGCTCCCAGAATTTTCGAATATTTGTGATCACACTCATACTTGTTCTCCAGTTTCTTTTTTTGATTATCTCATGATTTTTCCCATTCGTCAGCTCATTCGATAGTTCTCGATTCCGTGACGATCACATCCATCGGTACATCGTAAAGACTGGGCTGATAATCGTAAACTTCCTGGTCGTCGAACGCGACACCGATTTTTAACCCCTCAAAGGTTTTTAAATACCGGTCGTAATATCCTTTTCCGTATCCAATGCGGTACTTTCCGTCGAAGGCGACCATCGGCACGACGATGACGTCGATTTGCGCGCTCAAAACGACAGCCTCGCTCTCTGGCTCCAAAACGCCAAACGCGCCCTTTTTGAAATGGACGGGCGGCAAAAACACCATCCTGGTCGCGCTTACCACTTTTGGCACAAAATCAATCCAGGGACCAAACACATTGGCTTCCCCTCGGATCGGCATATAGCCGGCGGTCTGTTTCCCTTTTAAAAAAGGCAACAGCCTTTCAACGATTGCCTTTTCTTTTTCTGCTCGATTCGCGACTTGAAGCCGCCTTTCGATGAGCGCTTTTCTATCCAATGGAGTCGCTCATATCCAGTTTGAGCAGCTGATTGAGTTCGACCGCGTACTCCATCGGCAGCTCTTTTGTGAATGGTTCCAAAAAGCCCATGACGATCATTTCTGTCGCTTTCGCCTTCGTCAAGCCTCGCGACATCAAATAAAACAACTGTTCTTCGGAAATGTTCGACACGGTCGCCTCGTGTTCGATTTGACTCGTTTTGGAGAACGATTTATTCAGCGGGATCGTATCCGAGCGGGACTGGTCGTCAAGAATCAGCGTGTCGCATTCCACTTTGCTTTTGGAGTACTCCGCGTTTTTGGCCTGGACGACCCAGCCGCGGTAGTTCACTTCCCCGCCGTTGCGCGCGACGGATTTCGAAATGATATTGCTTGAGGTGTGCGGCGCCAGATGAATCATCTTGGCCCCCGCGTCCTGCTGCTGTCCTTTGCCGGCGACCGCGATGGAGATGCACGTTCCTTTGGCGTACGGCTCGGCTAAAATACACGCCGGGTATTTCATGTTGATCAAACTGCCGATATTTCCATCAATCCATTCCATATGGGCGTTCTCGTACACTTTCGCCCGCTTCGTCACAAGGTTGATAATGTTGTTGGACCAGTTTTGCACGGTGGAATACCGGCATGTGGCGTTTTTGTGGACAAAGATTTCGACAACCGCCGCATGCAGCGAGTCTTTGGAGTACGTCGGCGCGGTGCACCCTTCCACGTAATGCACGTCGGCCCCTTCGTCGACGATGATGAGCGTCCGCTCGAACTGTCCCATTTGCATCGAGTTGATGCGGAAATACGATTGAAGCGGTTTATCGAGCTTTACGCCTTTAGGGACGTAAATAAACGAGCCGCCCGACCACACGGCCGTGTTGAGCGCGGCGTACTTGTTGTCGGAATACGGAACCAGCTTGCCAAAGTATTCTTTCACGAGCTCCGGATGCTCCCGAAGCGCGGAATCGGTATCCAGAAAGATGACGCCCTTTTCCTCGACTTCGGCCAGCATGTTGTGATAAACGACTTCGGATTCGTATTGGGTTGAAACGCCGGCCAGAAATTTTTGTTCCGCTTCCGGGATGCCGAGTCGTTCGAATGTGTCGCGAATCGTTTCCGGCACTTCATCCCACGATTTTTCCTGCTTGTCGCTTGGTTTGATGTAATACGTGTAGTCGTCAAAGTCGATGCCGGAAAGATCCGGTCCCCAGCTTGGGTTTTTTAATTCACGAAACGCGTGGTACGCTTTCAAACGGATGTCGAGCATCCACTGCGGTTCTTTTTTGATTTTCGAGATCTCGCGAATCGTTTCCTCTGTCAATCCTTTGTTGGTTTTGAAAACGGAAACGTCCCGATCGTGAAAACCGTACTCGTATTCGGAGGATCCGGGAATCTCTTTGTGATCAGCCATTGTTTTCCTCCTTTTTTTCTTCGTCGATGAGCGCCTGCAGCGCGTTCCAGCCAATCGTCGCGCACTTGATGCGGTTGGCTTGGCGGCCGACGTTTTGGAAAGCGACGGCCTCGTCGAGCAAGTCTTCGTCGTACTCTTTTTCATCGACCATCGCCATGTAGTTGTCGATGATTTTCTGGGCTTCTTCGATAGTTTTGTCCTTCACAAGATCGGACATGATGTCGGTCGCCGAAGTGGAGATCGCGCAGGCGACGCCGTCAAACGCCACGTCCTCGATCGTTCCATCTTTGAATTTGGCTTGCACGGTGATATCGTCGATACACGAGTCGCTCGCCATATGTTTGGATTTATATTGTGGATCCTCTACAAGCGGATGCTTGTTTCTCGGATATTGATAATGGTCCATAATGATATCCCGGAGCATCGCTCCGTCGATACTTGTTGCCATACCATTTCCTCCTTTCAATTAAAAGAATATATCAAGACATGTCTCGAAGGAGGCATCCTTCAAGGCTTCGACCAGTTTGTCGATGTCCTCGAATGTGTTGTAAAAATAGACGCTCGCCCGGCAGGTTCCCGGCACTTTGAGCACTTCGCCCAATAGCTTGGCGCAATGCTCTCCACTGCGGACCGCAATGCCTCGCGTGTTCAAAAAGCTGGCCACGTCTTGCGGAAAAATAAGCTTTCCCTGGTCGTACACGTTGAACGTGATGATTCCGCTTTCCGCTTCGGCGTTGTAGACTTTCACTTTTTCTACATCTTTGATTTTTTCCAAAAAATGATGTTTGAGCGCCAGCTCGTAGCGGTGAATGTTTTCCTTGCCGAGCTCGTTGATGTATTTCATGGCGGCCGCCATGCCCAGCGCCCCCTCGATTGGCTGCGTTCCGCTCTCGTATTTGAGCGGCGTCTTTTTCAACGACACTTTTCCGCATTTGTTGAAGCGGGCGTTCGATTCCCCGCCAAAGAAAACCGGCGTCAGCTCTTCGAGCAAGTCGAATTTTCCATAGAGCACGCCAATGCCTGTCGGGCCGCACATTTTGTGGGCCGAGAAGCAGAAAAAGTCGACATCGAGATCTTGCACATCGACTGGCAAATGCGCGATGGATTGGGCGCCGTCCACGACGACTTTGACGCCGTGCTCGTGGGCGATTCGAACAATGTCCTTGATTGGCGCCTCGTAGCCGAGAACGTTGGACACTTGCGCGAGCGCGACGACTTTCACCTTGTCGTGGAGCGCTTTTTTGAAGTTGTCCACAGTCACTCTTCCCTGCTCGTCCAGCGGAATGTATTCGACTTTAATGTTTTTCGATTTTCCGGCTTCGAGCCAAGGCAGCACGCTGGACGCGTGCTCCGCGACGGTCGACAACACGACGTCGTTTTCATGAAGCCAGGTGTTCGTGATCGTCATCGCTAAAATATTGAGGCTTTCCGTCGTGCCGGATGTAAAAACGATTTCCTCATCGCGGCGGGCGTGAATGAATTCTTTCGTGAGTTTTCGAGCGTTTTCGTAAGCAAAATCAACCTGGGCGCTCATTTCGTAGTCCCCGCGATGGGCGTTAGCGCCTAAATATGTATAGTAGTTCACGACTGTGTCAATCATCGACTTCGGTTTAAGCGTCGTCGCGCTGTTATCCAAATACACAAGCGGATGATCGCACATCTTTCGCTTTAAAATCGGGAAATCTTCCCGGATTTCGTAAATTTTATCCTTGATGTCCATAGACGCCCACCTTTCTTTCCATGTCCTCGCGGACTTGCTCGCGCAGCGTTTCGTCTTCGATCTTGCGAATCGTCGGCATGAAATAGCCAACGCTCAACAAGCCGAGCGCCATTTCTTTGCTGAGGCCGCGCGACTGCAAGTAGTACAGCTGTGCTTCGTCGGGCTCGCCGATCGTGAGTGCGTGCGAGGCTTTGACTTCGTTTTCATCAATGAGAAGCAGCGGAATGACTTTGGCTGCATGGTCTTTGCCCAAAGTCAGCACCCGGGTTTCCTGATGGGACGCGGACTCCTTGGCTTTTTTTTCGATATTGCCATTGGCGACCATTTCGTATTTTGCGTGGTCGAACAAGACGGCGAAATTGTGCATGTGGCCGCTTGTGTAGGCCGCCTCGTGGCGAATTTCGATGTTGCCTTTTTTCATTCCGTCACGGACGAGCTGGGAGGTGGTGTTGTCGATCGAGGCGCCTTCCTGAAAAAGGCGGACATACTCGTCGAACGTCACTTCCTGCTCTTCCAAATCGAGAAAGGAGAACTCGACGTGCGCGTTGGCGTGAATCAAGCCGCGCATGTCGATATGGAGCGGCGCTTTCGCCAGGTTGCGGATAAAAAGCTTTAAAGTCGAGCTTTCCATCACATCCAGTTCAAATCGAAGCGTCCCGCCTTCTACGACGTCGACCATCGACTCGCCTTTCGAGCGCGGCGAAACGACGATTTTGAAATCCTCTTTGATTTCAAGCCGGTCCTGGAAGACGTCTTCGTAAATCCGTTCCATCATATTTACCGGCTCCTTTTGGCGCCGCAGCTTCCCAACGAGATCGGTCTTTCTTTTTCTTTTTCATGATGCGCTTTGACGTGGTATTCCTGCTCGATCCAGTCGTACCCTTCGCGGTCGATGCGGTCGATGAGTTCCGTTCCGCCGGATACGACGATTCGGCCGTCGACCAGCACATGCGCGTGCGTAGGCTTCAAGTAGTCCAGGAACCGGGCGTAGTGGGAAACAATGATCATGCCCATGTCGGTTTCTTTCTGGCACTGGTCGATCGCGTCGGCCACGATGCGCAGCGCATCGACGTCAAGACCCGAGTCGATTTCATCGAGCATGGCGAGCGTTGGCTTGAGCAGCATCATCTGCACGATTTCGTTGCGCTTTTTCTCTCCGCCGGAGAAGCCGTCGTTGAGGAAGCGGTGCGCCAGATCCGGCTTCATATGAAGCTCTTTGATCGCGCGGTCCATTTCCTTGATAAATTTGAACAGGGAGATTGGCTTTTCACTGCGCGCGTTCATCGCGGTGCGCAGAAAGTCCGAGTTGGTCACGCCCGGGACTTCGCTTGGATACTGCATCCCCAAAAAGATACCAAGCCGGCTTCGTTCGTCAACCGGCATCGCAAGGACATCCTTGCCATCGTATGTGACCGTGCCTTCCGTCACGGTAAATTTCGGATTGCCCATGATCGCGGCCAGCAGCGTGCTTTTTCCGTTGCCGTTCGGCCCCATCAGAGCGTGTCGTTCGTTGGCATCAATTTCCAAATCGACGCCTTTTAATATTTCTTTCTCTTCCACTTTGACGTGTAGGTTTTTAATTACTAATTTCGGCATATCGATACCTCTTTTCATAGCTTCAATCATAGCAAACTTTACGGTAAATCTCAATGCTTACGATTTGGTGAGCAGATTGCTTTTTACGGGAAAATCTCATATAATTGTAGGGAAATTTTAACAAGGAGGTCTATATGTCAGACTTGATCAAAGACAACTGGTTTGTCATTCTGATCGCAGTGATTATCATCGCTTTTGTCGGATATTTTATTTTTGATTCCAATAAAGATAACGTATCCGCGAAAACGAGTGAGGGCAAAGATGTGCTTGCGACCCTGGCCGACACGGATATCACGGCGGATGCGCTGTATGACGACTACACACCGTTCGATGGCGATCTATTATATAATATGTATCGCAACGCGGTGGTCAAACAGAGCGTAAAAACGACGAAAGAAATGGAAGAGGAAGCGAAGAAACTCGAAAACACCATCCGTTCCCGCGTTTCCTCACAAAACAGCGACGTGTATCGGGACGCGATCGAAGCGGAACTCGCCTCGTATGGTTTTGACAGCTACGACAAGCTGTACGACTACTGCCTGATGACGGTGGAGCAAAAAGCGTTGAACAAGGACTATGTGGACGCCCATTTCGATACGCTGAAGGATTCGATGAAGGACGCGAAGTCCCGGATCGTCAGCCTGATCCAGCTGGAAGTGGCGGATCCATCCAATTTGACGGAAGCGGAAACAAAGAAGCGCGACAATATCGACAACGCCATTGAAACCGGAACGTTCGCCGATGCGGCCACGGCTTTCTCGGATGAAGCGGAAACGGCGGCGAAAGAAGGTTTGTTTGGATATTTGGATTCTTCAAGCAACGCCAGCTCGACAGGTCTGGATGCCAATTTGATTGCGAAAGCGCTAGAAATCAACGAAGGCGAGACGAGCGACTGGATCGAAGTGCAAAACCAGTCGACGGGAATCACTTCGCTGTACAAAGTGCACGTCGACACGACGGATCTGGATACGATTCATCAATCCAAAGACAGCGCGGTGCAGGATTCCTTCTTGTACGCCGTGCTGAACGCCACGCCAGGTCTGGAGGTCACCGTGCTTGAAAACGCGGCGAAAGATCTGGATATCCACTTTGAGGACAAAGCCGTTCAAACGAAGCTGGACAACTATATGAACCAGCTGAAAGGAGGAACGACGAATGAATAAAAAGATTCCTATGCTCGTACTGGGCTCCTTGCTGCTGGCCGGCTGCTCGGTTCATACGACTTCGATTCAGGACGCAGGCGAAAAGCTGATGACGATTGGCGACACGACGTACACGAAGGGCGACGAATACACGATGATCAAGCGCAGCAATGGTCCGGCGCTTGTGATTCAGCAGGCGCAGGAGATCATCTACAGCAAAGAAGTGCCAGCCAGCGACGAGCTGAAAAAAGAAGCGGAAAAACAATACGATGAAATCGCCAAAGCCAACCCGGACACCGAGACGCAGCTGAAAAATCTAGGATACGCCAGCAAGGACGAGTATATTGAAAAAGTGCTCCTGCCATCTGTGCAGGCGCAGGCTCTGATGGACAAGTACTTTGTCGACGATCAAGACACGATCGAGGCGCAATACAAACCAAGTTACGCTCAAATCGTCCAATGCGAAAACGAAGACGCGGCCAACAAAGCGCTACAAGCTTTGAAAGACGGCAAAACACCGCAGGAAGTCGCGCAACAGTACGCGGCGGAAACGACGTCCTACAAAGGGGACGAGGCTTTGGTCACGACCAACGACACGGCGCTGCCGACGCGGTTGATCAACGCGCTGGCGACCGCGAAAAATCCAGGCGTGATGGAAGAGGTTTACTCGTCGGATGACGAGAATCCAACGTTCTTCGTGGCGGTTTTGGATTCAAACGACTACGATGAGAACGTGGAACGAATCGCGGACACGCTCGGTTCGGATTCCTCCCTTTCCAAAGGCTGTCTCGTTTATTATTTAACGAAATACGATTTCGAAGTGCACGATCAAGATTTATTTGACTATTATAAAACCAACTCTCCGGAATATCTGGTCACCCGGCCTGACTTAACGGAAAAAGCGGACGAAACAGACTAACCCAAGAAAACTGTCGCCTTAGCGGCGGTTTTTTATTTGGCCAGTTTTTGGATCGGAAACGCGAAAAAATCCGAGTCGCCTCGGATCGTTTATTGCGCTTCTATTTTTTTGAGTTTGGCCCGGTACGAGATTTTTCGTTCCGTGTTCAGCTTGTCAAAACGAATGGTGTGGACGTTGTTCAACGGATCGGTGTCGACAATCGTTCCCGGACCGAATACGGCATGTTCGACGCGGTCCCCGGCTTTCCATGCGGGCTGGTCGATTTTGAATCGTAAAAACCGTTCGTGGATCTCGATGTACTGCCGGGCGTCTTCGATAAGCGTTTCGGACATCGGGGGCGTAAACGTCAAATACCGGGGATCTATGTCGAGAATAAAGCGGCTTGGGTATTTGGGCGACCCGTCAAAATTCCTTCCATTGGATTCGGTGAGAAAAAGGCTTTTTTTCGCTCTTGTCATGGCTACGAAGGCCAGCCGCCTTTCCTCTTCCATCGACTCGAGACTGTTGACTTTTTTCGTTGGAAACATGCCTTCGTTCATTCCTATTAAAAAGACATGCTCGAACTCCAGCCCTTTGGCGGTGTGGACGGTCATTAGTTTGACCGAGTTTTGTTTCATTTCCAAATCGGCGTTCGTAAACAAGGCGATGTGGGCTAAGTAGTGTTCCAAATCCGCCTCTTCCCCGCAGCTGATTTCATAATCCAAAATGGATTGCTTGAGTTCGGCGAGATTGTCGAGCCGCTCCTGGCTTCCTTCTGTTCGCAGCATCGTTTCATAGCCGCTTTGATCCAGCAGGCTGGTGAGCACTTCACTGACGGGCTGACCTGGATATTCTTTGGAAAATCGTTCGATCAACGCGATGAACGCCTTTCCTTTGGTGGCTTTGAAAAGGTCGTCGTCTACGCAAAGTTTGAGCGCTTCGTACAGACTGACATGGTTTTGTTCGGCGTAGTTTTTTAAAAATTTCATTCGTCGTTCGCCGATGTTCCGTTTGGGCGTATTCACGACGCGCAGAAAGGAAAGATCGTCTTTGTACACGATCATCCGCAAATAGGAAAGCGCGTCTTTGATTTCCATGCGGGCGTAAAACTGCACCCCGGAATAAATCGTGTATGGAAGCTCTTCCTTTAAAAACTCGTCTTCAATGGATCGGGTGATGTAGTGAGCGCGGTATAAAATGGCGATGTCGCGGTACTCGATTCCTTCCTGATGCAGGCTTTGAATCGTTTGCAGGATCCACCGGGCCTCCTCTTTTTCCGTTTTGGCTTCGTGGACTTGCACGGCTAGTCCATGCGGACATACAGGTACGAGTTCTTTGCGGATTCGTTGCTCGTTTTTTGCGATCAAGGAATTGGCGGCATTGAGTATTTCGGGTGTCGAGCGATAATTTTGCGGCATCATGATCGTTTTGACGTTGGGAAACTCCCGATCAAAATCCATCAAATATTGGATGCGGGCTCCCCTCCATGTGTAAATGGTCTGGTCGGGATCGCCGACGATGAACAAGTTTTGGTGGAATCCAGCTAAAACTTTCATGAGCCGGTATTGCAGATCGTCAATGTCCTGGAACTCGTCGATCATGATGTATTCGAGTTTTTCCTGCCACTTTCGTTTGATGTCTTCGTGGTTTTCGAAAATGTACAAAGTGAGCAGGATCAAGTCGTTGTAGTCGAGGCCAAAGCATTTCTTTTGCTGGTACAAATAGCCGTAAAAGATGATATCTTTCGGGGTATGGGCGCGTAAATACTTTTCTTTGAGCTGCTCGACGTTCATATGGATCAAGTCGAGGTAATACTCTGGTCTTTCTTTCAATTTCACGATTTCGATCATATCCCGCGCTTTGGAAAATGTCATGTGGCGCAGGGTGAGATTTCGTTCTTCGTATATCATGCGTAGCATTTCGTCGATATCGGCGTTGTCGAGCACGATGAAGTTTTTTGGATAGGACACAGCGTACGATTCTTCGAGCAGGATGGTGTTGCAAAAGCCGTGGAACGTCGAAATGAAGCCGGTGTCGTTGTCGCCGGTTAAGTTGTGAATGCGTTGGCGCATTTCGTTGGCGGATTTGTTGGTGAAGGTCACGCAGAGGATGTTGCCGGGCATAATGCCGATTTCATTGACGAGATAGGCGAACCGGTGCGAGAGCGCCCGGGTTTTTCCGGAACCGGCGCCGGCGATGACGCGGATGCAGCCTTCGGTGCTCGTGACGGCTTCGTATTGCTGGGGGTTGAGTGTGTCGAGGTAGTTTTCCATAGGTTTATTTTACCATAGGCGTTCAAGATTTCTGAACTTATTTTTGAAATCAAAAAGCGACGTGGCCGAATCAGCCTGACGTCGCTTTAAAAAAAATTATTTCACCTGGATTTGGTCGACTTGGATCGATTGATCGCTTTGCACGATCAGACCAATATCGGAAATGGATTGTCCCGCGTCGACTTTTCCATTGTAGTCGAGATTCGTGATTTGGATCGTTTGATCATCCATTCTTTGGATATCGCAGTTCCAATGGTCGCTGACTTGGACCGCTTCAGGAAATTGGACTGTGAATGTCCAGGACGTGATGGCGTCCGGAGAGGCGTTGTCAAGGGTTCCCTCAAGCTGGACAACGGGTTTATTTTTTTCAGTCCACGTATTGCTCGACTGAAAAGATAGAGTCGCTTTTCCTTGCGTGGAAGTCGATTGGATCGGTGAAATTTTTTTAACAGGTGTAGCCGCCTTGTTTTGGGCAAGAAGCCATTGTCCGGAGGGCGTTAAATCAGCGGTAGTCCAATCATCTAGGTTTGTACCCGGTTTCAATATGGACGACGATTCGTCTTTGTTGGACGCGTTCCATAAAATACGACCGGTATCGTACTTGTTCAACAACCGGATCCAGGTGTTCCCGCTTTCCTCGTCGATTGCGCCGTTGCCGCTGGCATCGCAAATTCCAAACTCGCTGACCACGATTGGAATCTCGTTTACGACTTGCTCGTACTTGGCGCGCAAGTCGTCTTTATGCGTGGCGGCGTAAAAATGAAGCGTATAGGCCACATTTTTAAAAGACAGCGGCGATTGGGCAGCCTGCTCAATATCCTGGGACCAGTTAGGAGTTCCAACCAGAATAAGAGTATCGGAATACTTGCGGATGACAGGAATGATTTCATTGGCGTATTCACTGACTTCCTGCCACGTTGTTGAACCATTGGGCTCGTTGCATATTTCAAAAATCACATTCGGGAGTTTGCCGTATTGTCTGGCCATCTTTTCAAAAAATCCTTTCGCCGAATCAAGATGCTCCAGCGGATTTTGATCGGATAAAATGTGCCAGTCGACAACGCAATACAGGTTGAGCGATTGGCAGAGCTTGATTCCTCGATCAATGAGGCTTTCCAGCTTTTGTGGATAGCCATCGGTGCAATACCCTCCGGATTCGGCTGTGTACATCGCGAGCCGGACTGTGTTTAAACCAAAATCGTTTTTAAAATTTGAAAAGCTTTTTTCATTCACGATTTCCGGGAACCAGGCAAGCCCGTGCGTCGATATCCCTTTGATCACGTACGGATTGCCGGATTCGTCGACCACGCGGTTGTTCGTCGTGGATAAGCACGAAATTCCCTTTTCTTTTTGTACCGGATCGGATTTTTTTTCGACTGCTGATTGTTTTGTTTGCGAGTCGGATCGTTTCGTTGTGTTTTGACATCCGCATAGGACACATAGCAATGCCAAAGCGATCATCGAACATTTTTTGAAAAAGTTTCGTTCCATGAATTTCATTCTCCTGTTTTTCTTCTATACTATATCAACTTCCTTCGGAATGTATAAAATAAAACTCGATGTGTACATTCCTACATATCGAGTCGTTTCGTTAATCCGCTTTTTGAATATGGTCTTGATAGTAGATCGAAAACCGTTTTAGCTCTTCTTCCAATTTGTCCGGCCCCATTTTCTCTGCCAACGTCGGCGTGGTACTGTACAAATCGGTTCCCAGCCCGACCCGGTCCCCTTCGTATTGCACCCCTAAAGCGGTCAATGTCGTTGGATAGAAGTCAAAGGCGGTCAATGTCCGATCTTCCTCGCTTTGTTTTTTTGCTGGCGAGTTGATAAGCGTATAGTATCCTTTGCGTTCGTAATCATTCCCTATGTGTTCATTGGCCCAACTATCATCCATTGTCAAATGATCCCCGGCAATTACGATAGTGGTGTTGTCGTAGAAGTCTTGTTTTTTAATCCATTTCACAAAATCACCAATTTGTTTTGAAGAACAACGAATCACATTCGAGTACTGATCCGGATACTCTTTAGGACAGTCTTTACATAAATACCCTCCGGTAAAATGAGTATCACACGTCAACATTGTAAAATTAAAAGGTTCATTTTGAGAAGCCAGTTCCAGAAGATCCTCCTTGGCGTATTCGAACAGCTTTTTATCCTCGTATCCCCACCAAACTCTATAGTCTTCAGGAAATTTCCCTTGTTCTTTCTCATAATAATAATCGTGAATTTCGTAATTTCCATGCTGCGTAAAAAACAAATCCCGTTGGGCAAAGCCTGCATCCGATCCCATCAAAAAGATTTGGTTATAACCTTCCTTTTCTAAAATCTCACCTAATGTATACGCGCCATCCATAAACTGAAATTCAATGGCTGTATTGTCCTGAGCAACTGGCGTCTTTAAATTAGCCCCTGATGTTGAAGCGATCAAAGAGGCTGCCGTCCAGCCATTGGATGGAATGATCGTATAGCCATTTCCACTTGTAAAAGTGTTTTTATTCGTAGCAAGCTTTGACAATTCTGGAATTAAACTTTCTTGGAAGGCTCCACCATGTTGCATATCGCCATAGCTCGTTTCCATAGATTCAAGATAAATATAAATCAAATTTCTTTTTTTCTCCGGGAAGACATACGTTAACTGCGCCGGATCTACATATTCATCTTCATAAAGTGTTGACGGATTTAAATAACCATCCATATACTCATAAAAGCCAATTTGCTTTGCGAATGAATCAAAGCCATCCCACATAATCGCCAATGAGCATAAAAGGAAAATAAACGTACAAATCCGACGCAAAATATTCTTTTTAAAATAAAACATGAGCGCGTTAAGGCAACCTAAAAAGACCGCTAGCGACAACGCGCAAAGAAGCGGCTGTTGAATGCAGGCTTCCCAGAACTCGTTCATTACCCCTTCCCCGGCCCCGTCAACCGAAGTATTTACAGTGAATAAAATTTGCTCGAATGGAATATTTCCGAATTTTTCAGGAACCCACTTGCAGGCTTCAAAAAACCCTAGCCCGATAAACACCCCTAAACAAATCAAAAGATTGACAAGTATAAATAAAACCCAACGGAGAACTTTCAATATTTTTTGTGTTTTTTTATTTTTTAATATTTCTTTCATATTTCCTACCAATTTGAAATTATAGCGAAAACAAATCGAAATTGCGAATTTTTTATAAATACTCGTCAGGTTTTATCTTCTCACGTAAAAATTATGAAAAGGCAGGTCGCTTTTAACCTGCCTTCAAATGAAAATCACTGGGAATCGGGCGCTCCCGGATCAATCGTTCCTCCTCCAGTTCCTGGATCAATCGTTCCTCCTCCGGTTCCTGGTTCAGTCGTTTCTCCTCCAGTTCCTGGTTCAGTCGTTCCTCCTCCAGTTCCCGGGTCGGTCGTTCCTCCTCCAGTTCCCGGGTCGGTCGTTCCTCCTCCAGTTCCTGGTTCAGTCGTCCCTCCTCCAGTTCCCGGATCGGTCGTTTCTCCTCCCGTTCCTGGTTCAGTCGTCCCTCCTCCAGTTCCCGGGTCGGTCGTTTCTCCTCCGGTTCCCGGATCGGTCATTTCTCCTCCGGTTCCCGGAGTCGTTGCCGGCTCGGAATACGAAGGAATCCAAATATAATCGGTATTGGAAAAACTCTCTTTATTCGCCTGATATTGTTGCGCAGTCGGAGCCTGTACGGGTTGTGTATTTTCCTTGAAATCCGATTCTTCCTTTTCATCTGTCGGGGTCGGGATTTTTCCTTCATCTCCACTTAGAATTACATCCTCATAAAATTTGGATTTATAGCTCATTTGCTGATCCAGCTCCTCATATCCCAAAATTTCAATCAAAGTTGGAATGTCGGAATAGAGCGATGTGCCAAGCCCTAAGCGATGGCCATCAATCTTTGCTCCCAGAGCCTCTAATATCGTTGGAAAAATATCCATGGTCGAATACGCTCTTGTTTTGTTTAAGGAATATTCAGGACCATTGATTACAGTAAAATATGTCCTTCGCGGGTAATCTTTGTCAATGGATTCGGGAACGAGTCCATCCATACTTAAATGATCTCCCGAAATCACGATTGTCGTGTCCTTGTAAAAATCCTGTTTTTGGCACCATTTGACAAATTCAGCAATTTTTCGGTCCGAACAATTAATTACGTTTTCATACTGCTCGTCGAAAGTATCTGGACAATCTTTGCATTTATAGCCGTTTTGGAAATGCGTATCCACCGTCAACATGGTAAAATTGAACGGCTCGGACTGCTTTGCCAAAGTGCTCAGTTCTTTTTCAGCATACTTGAATAAGTAATTGTCTTCATAGCCCCACCAGACATAGTAGTCTTTGTCGATGATCCCGTCGTCAATCGCGCTATAATAATCCAAAACTTTATAATCACCATGCTGCTGATAATAATTTTTTCTTCCCGCAAACGCGCCATCGGATCCGCACATAAAGTAGTTTTGATAGCCTTCTTCTTCTAAAATGTCACCTAGTCCCTTTACTGAAGGAAGAAATTTGGATTGCTCTTCAAAATTTCGATTGTAATCATTGTTGCCAATATTCAATGGAACACCCATCGACTGGGCCGCGATTCCGGCAATCGTCCACGTCGTATTGCCAGGCGTATACCCGCCATTTAACTGACTATCTTCTTGGCTTGTAAAATCAGTATTTTCCTGTGCGAGCGCTGTCAGTTCAGGAATCAAGTTTTGCTGGAATCCACCACCATTTTTCTTGTCTGTATACGTGGATTCCATCGACTCGCAAATAATGTAAATCAGATTTCTCTTTTTTTCAGGAAATTCAATGTTCGTTTTGCGGGCGTCCGCATAGTATTTATCATACAAATCGCTTTCCTTATTTAAACTTTCGTTATACTCTTTAATGCCCAAAGAATCATAAATTTTTACACCTAAAAACACATCAAAAAGCAATGTAAAACATGCGAGTCCAATCAATACCCTTTTTAAAATTTTCGTAAATTTCATTGGCTCGATCTTTGTTTGAATTTTCCCTTTTTTATCCATAAGATACAGCCAAATCATTCCCCCGAATACCAGAGTGCCTAAAAGAAGCAGCAGCCAGTTGTGTTCGAAAAAGCCTTTCACCGCATCCAAAACCGTATTTTCAGAACCAGACATACTGTTTTGCATGGTATATAAAATTTGAGCAAATCCCCCTACGCTCAATTTCGTTGACAAATAGTATTGAGCGTAACTTAAAATATTAAGAACAATAAATAGTAAATATATCGCAATAATCAGTGCGATCCACACGAAAACCCCTCCTCGCTGTATTGAGTTTATCGACAAAAAAGAAAATATACAAGAAAAAAAAGAGAATCGGCATCTTACAATCCCGACTCTTGCTTTTTACACATTTTATAATTTCATTAGATGATTATACCAATAACGGGCATACACTTCCCGTTGCGGCTGATCATAATTATAAGGTCGCTCATAATTATAGATAAAAGCCTTTGCCAAATATTCCGGGGTCTGAGTAGAATGGGCAAATTCGTAAAAACTTAAATTAAACGCGTTCGTCGCATAATATTGAATATGGTTTTCCAATTCATAAATGATTCTGGCACATTGTCCAAATCCGCTGTTGATGGCGTATCCATTTCCTTCCAGCCAGTTGATTACATTCGTCGCCGGGGTCCACTGAACCAAACCAAATCCACAATTCAAGTTTCCTTCCTGACGGCTTTCCCATAATCCCGGGTTGATGTTGGATTCGCCTTGCATGTTTCCTAAAAGAGCGGCAACAGCGTTTCGAGTCCAGCCATAGCTTTTAAAGAAATTCCAAACCAGCTCGGCGTTGTTTTCCATTTGGGAAACCGTCAAATAATTGTTGGAACTGATCCATAAGGAATCATCATTATGCAGCGAGCTGAATGTAAACTGCTGCGCTTTGCTTCCATTCGACTCATAAATTTGAATATTACTTCCATTGACAGCCAACGCGGCTGTGATATCCAGAACAAACGAATCGTTTAAAGCGGATACGATGCGGTATGTGTTGTTTGTCCGCATAATGATCCATTTTTGATTCCAGGCGTTGGATTGCGCGCTTTGAAGCACATTATCGGCATTCCATCCTTTTCCATCGACTGCCATGAATTTCCCGGAACCGACATTTTTGATTGTCACATAGCCTTTTGCGTCGTTGACGATCACAAATTGCTGCGCCTTGCTCCGGTTATATTCATACAGTTGGATATTAGCGTTGTTCGCCGTGGATCCTCCCGCTATATCGAGAACCATATTCTCATTCAAGGCTGAGCGAATCACATATGCCCCATCCTCAATCACATTTAAATTTTTCTTCGCAATCGCATCCAGGCGCGTACGCAAATCCTCCGCTTTCTTCAAGATCCATTTTTCCGCCATCTGGGTCGCGTGAAGCTTTCCGATTTGCACGTTGTTGTCCGACTGGGTTATAGATCTTTCCGGATCCAGCGCCGAAATGATTTCGTAATTGCTACCATTTTTCCGGATGACCCATTTTTGAGCGCGCGTTCCATTGGACGCGTATTGTTGAAGATTGGAACCAATCGTCGTATTCGCCGCCTCCAAATCGAGAACTTTTCCCGATCCTATATTTTTAAATGTGACATAGCCTTTGCTGTCATGGCTCACTTCCCATACTTGCGAAGAAGCCTGGTAGTTTTTTTCAAGATCAACGTTCGCTAGATTATTGACCGATTGACCCTCTACACTTAAAACTTTACCGGTTTGCGAATTGACAATATAATACTGTCCATTTGCGACTAAGTTTTTGTTAAGCGCCGCCATCGCATCCATCGTTTGCTCTTTTGTGATGTATTTATTAAAAAACCAGCGTTGAGCGTTTGTATTGTTGGATTGATAAATCTGGATGTTGGATCCATTTTGAGGATTGGCGCCTGCCAAATCCAAAACATACGAACCATTTAGGGCTGACGCGATCATATACCCTACATCCATCTTCTTAATGATCCATTTCTGCGCTTTTGTATTGTTCGAATCGTATTGTTGCACATTGTTGCCATTGAAAGCTTGACCGGCGTTTACATCAAGCACCTTGTTGGATTGGATGTTTGTAAACGTATAATAGCCATCCGAACCCACATCGACCCGCCAGATTTGCGCGCCCGAATCGTTGTTTTCATAAATTTGCACATTGGCTCCGTTATAGGTTGCCCCGGCATTCACATCCAATACTTGACCGGTCGAAACAGCGGATGAAATCGTATAAACGCCGGAAGAAATCGCCGCATTTTCCCCGCCGGCTGCGCCAAAAGAGATCCCGCTTACATTCGAGACAGGCTCCTGTTCTTCCAATTCCGCTTCTTCTGCTCTTTCTTTTTCTTCGACCAGCTCGTTTACCGGTAATTCCTCCGCGACGGTTTTCACTTCCGGAACAGCGGAATCTTCTTTTGATTCATCCACATACACCGCCTCTGTCATTTCCAATTCATTCATAGGGGAAGTTTCGATTGAATTGGGGATGGATTCACTTTCGCATTCTTCCGCAAGAATGGCCTGCCCTGTTACGGCCAGACCAATCCCTACACCACTCAGGGCGGCAATATTTCTTAACTTGTTTTTTTTCACCATTTACGCTCTCCTATCTCTCTCTTAAACCCTCGTGCTATCAGTATACTATGAAAAAATATCCCGGAGCAATGCCATAGGCATATATTTCCAGGATATTTCGATTTTAAATTTTAATAAAATTCCAGCGTTGAGCGAGGGAGCCATTATCTTGGTAAATCTGAATATTTTGATTATTTACGGTATATCCCGCATTCAAATCCAGGACAAGAGACTGATTCAAAGCGGAAATGATCTTGACTCCATTTCCCGCTTTCTGAACGATCCATTTTGTCGCGTAACCGCTTTGACTCGTCTGCGCCACATTCATTCCACTTACCGCCTGATTTCCCATGATTCCTAAATATAAATTAGATCCTGCGTTGCGAATGCTCACATAGTGGTTTTGATCATGTTCAACGATCCATCGTTGCGCATTTGTATTATTGTCCGCATACAGTTGAACGTTGGCCCCTTTGGATTTAGAGCCTGCTGTGACATCCACATTATAAGATGGATCCTTACTTGAATGAATTTCGTATGTTCCGTTTTGGAGGCTGTCTTTATTTTCAAAAGCCAACTTATTTAACTTGTTTCTTGGATCTTCTACTTGCTCGAAAACCCACCTTTGTGCCAAAGTATTGTTCGACTGGTATAGCTGGATATTCGTCATGTCCCTCGTGCCTGCACCAGACAAATCGAGCACAAAGTTTTTATCCAACGCGGAAACGAGCTTGATTCCATTTCCCATTTGCACCGCAATCCACATTTGCGCTCTTGTTCCATTCCATCCATATTGCGAAACATTCGTTCCGTTGGCTTTCCGGGCCCCGGCTACATCTAGCACTTTACTCGAATTGATATTTTCAATTTTTAAATAACCGCCATTCACATGGGATAATTTAAAAATTTGCGCATTGGAATCGTTGTTGGTATAGATTTGAACATTGGTTCCGTTGCTTGTTCCCGCGCCCGCGATGTCTATGACTTTGTTTTTATTTAAACCTGTGGAAATTCTGTAATGACCATCTTTGAGCACATCCTTGTTTTTGCTGGCCAACGCATCTAGTTCTTTCAATGGTGCGATTAAGTCTTCTAAGCGCCATAATTGGGCTTTGGATCCGTTTCCAGTATAAAGCTGCAATTTGTTTCCATTTCTAAAAGAAGCCGCCGGCACATCCAAAACAAACTTGCTGTCCCAAGCTGTTGAAATCACATATCCGTTCGCCGTTGAACGAAGCATCCAGTAAGAAGACAAATCGTTTCTTAATTTTTGCTGCGTCACCGCCAGTCCGTCATGAACACTCCTCCAATCCGAAGCTGTAGTCAGGTACACCCGGAATTGACATTTTGAATCGTGTAATATCCATTCGAATGTTTTTGGATCTTATATTGCTGCGCGGCCGTTCCATTGTTTCCATACAACTGAACCGTCACACCCGGATTTTTGCTTGCCGCGTTTATATCCAGCACTAGATTTTGGTTCCCCGCCGATTTAATAGTGTACGTAGAATCAGAAATCGCTTGATTCACAATATGGAAAGCTTTTTTAATCACGCCTTTATACATTCCTTTTCCAGTGACCGTGACCGTCGCCTGCCCAGGATTGACATTGTTGGCATACGACAAGAAATAGTCTTTTCCTTCGCTCAACTGAATATAGCGGCCATTTTGATAAAACCCCACAATCGGTTTCGTGGTGATTGCCTTTCCGGTATATGCCTGATCTCCAATCACGATGGTTCCATTGCTGGAAAAATTCGTGTTCAATGTCGGGATCGTTCCACGTCCAAGCGCAAAAACCGGACCGCCATCCTGGATGTCTTCCCACGCGCCGGACAAAACCGAGAACACCGAGGAAAGCGAGGCCTGTCCGCTTTGGTAAGAGTGGAGCGGATCATAAACCTGTGTGTTGCCTTGATTGTACCCTGTCAAATAAATTTCATGAGTAATGCCTACATATGGGCACCAGCGACTATACCCCACAGCGCTCGCGACGATTTTCCCTTCTTTTAACGCTTTTTCCGCCTCGGATCTTGTCAAATTATTTTGGTATGTCAATCCAAAGCGATTTGCGATATATCGCCAGGCTGACGACACGGTTCCATCCACGCCACCCGGATTGTAATAACCTGCCGCGTAAAGAATATTTCCCATATCCACCGGAGAATAGGAACTTCCCGTAAAATAATTCACGATTGCTGTCGCGGTCATGACAACGCAACCCGTCGAACTCATAGATTTTCCATTGTAAGTCAAATTGCCCCACCGACCATCTGTTTGATTGTAGTAAGGAACGTTATTGAGTGAAGTCGCGTAAATATTACCAGTCTGATCGGCCGTAAAACTCATATTTCCAACCTGATGTGTTCCTTTTAAAACCTTTCCCTGGCTGTCACAGTAAATATAGCGGTTATTATAGTACATGAATCCAGTCAGTGGATTGCCGTCGTTGTTGAATAAATGGGTATCTCCTCCAATGAGTACTTCCCCTTTAGAAATCTCATTATTCACGTAATATTTATTGCCCACCCAGCCATTTAAATTCGCTTTTGGCGCGTTTTGTCTGGACAGGGTCATCTTCATTGGCGCGGCTTCTTCTTTTACAGTTTCCAGCGTATCAAAACCTTTCTCCTGCGTTTCCTCTAATTTTACAGAAGAATCCAGATCTTTTTGATCTTCTTGTTCATTTTCGTTTTCTTCGTTATCCTGAATCGTTTGGAAATTTTCTTTTTTCTTATCTTCCTCGTTTCCTTGATTGACTTGGAAATCGCTTTGACTCAACGAAGAATCTATTTCCTCTTCCGATTCTTTTTTTGCGGAAAGCATCTCTTCTTCCGATTCAGCCGCTGGAGTCGACTCCCCATTCTCCTGAATCGCATTTCCCGACTCTTCGTTTTCAATCACTTCCGGAACGACATTATCCTCATTCGCAAAGATATTTTGATTTAATGCGGCCCAGCCTGAGCCAATCCCAAGCATTAAAGCCGATAAAATGATTTGGTGTTTCTTGTTCATATTTTCCTTTCTTGCTTTCCCTTTTTAAAAGAATCCATTCAGTTTATTTGATGAAGCAATAATTTGTGAAAGCTTTTGACGGATATATGGTCCCGGGCAACTTGTAGCGGCCACATCCCCATGGACGTTGATATTCTGCCCGTAAATCAGCTTGCCTAGATGATTTCTTGACGCAATGTCGGCGACCAGTCGAATCAATGAATTTAAAGTCGCATCGGTAATCTTGTATTCCGGCGCCAAAGTCCAGTCCGAGTTTTCAATCGTTACCGAATGTTTATTGCTTTCCCAGTTCGCGTTCGCCCAGGCCGTATCCTTTTCCGCGACATATTGACAGATTTCCCCGTTATAACCAATTCCGTAATGCGCCGAAGTCTCTCGGTTTGGATTTTGGAATACACCGCCGCACGATTCCGCTGTCGCTCTTCCATCCATATGGTGAATCGTTATGTTCGTGATCAAGCAGCCCTCTCTTCCTACCGTATAATTGTTCGTGTGAGCGGGAACCCACTTATATGCCAAATTGGAATTTGAAAATTGAGTGGATTGATCGGTCATATTTTGTTTCACCAGCTTGAATTTTTGCGCGTTCGTTCCATTGGACTGATAAATTTGCACATTTTGCCCGTTGGCTCCAATGCCACTCAATACATCAATCACAAACGCGGTATTCAAAGCCGACATAATTCTATATGTTCCGTCGCTATTCTTGCCAAAAATCCACTTTTCGTTCCACTGGTCCGCCAAATGATCGCTCAACTGCAAGTTCGAACCATTTCTCGCTCCACTCGCGACACCTAAATATTTTTTAGAGTGAACATTCATGATTGTGGAATACCCTAGCCCGTCTGTTACGATTTTGTATTTTTGGGCATTTGTCCCATTCGCGGAATACAATTGAACATTCGTTCCCACCTCGGTGACAGCGGCCGCGACATCGAGCACAAATTTTGAATTGATTCCGGATTGGATTTCATAAAAGCCATCCGAAATCGAACCTTTATTGCTGGCTGCGACCTGGTTTACCGTGTCCCTGGTCGATAAAGTTGACGCAAAGATCCACGCCTGCACCGCGTTCGTCCCTTTATTCAGCTCAATATCCACGTTCGATCCATTCGCGTTCAAACGGACACGCGAAGTAAGCGCCGAAACCAAATGATACGCCTCGCCATTTTTAACAGCAACCCACTTTTGCGCACGCGTTCCATTTCCCGCGTATTGCTGGACATTTGTGCCATTCGTCGACGAAGCGCCCGTCACATCCAATACTTTTCCTGAAGAAAGGTTGATCAAAGTAACGTATCCTTTTCCGTCATGTTGAACTTGCCATTTTTGAGAATCCTGATTCGCGCTGGATACAAGATTGACATTGGCGCCCGATGAGCTTTGATTGACATTCATGTACTTTCCGGTACCAACATTTCGAATCGTATAAGAACCATCTTTTAAAACGTTTTTATTTTGCGAAGCCAACTGATCAAGATATGCGATTTGATCAATGACTTTCCAGAATACCCAGCTTTGCGCTTTCGTGTTGTTGTTTTGATAAAGTTGAATGTTCGCGCCATTGCTGGTGTTGGCGCCCGCTAAATCGATCACATACGCGTTATTCAAAGCGGATACGATCTTGTATCCCGCATTGGTTTGCACGAGTTGCCATTTTTGAGCTTTCGTGCCATTCCCGGTATACTGCTGAATATTTGATCCATTGGCCACCTTCGCCCCCGTGACATCCAAATACTTTCCAGATCCGATATTTTGAATGGAGTAAAATCCATCGGCGTTATTGTATTCGAGTTTCCAAATTTGCGCGTTTGACTCGTTGTTATCGTAAATTTGCACATTTCCGCCGTTGTACTTCGCTCCCCCGGCTACATCTATGCTTTTATCCGGATTCAATGAACTGAAAATCTGATAATTTCCATTTTCAAGAATCGGACCACCCATCGCTCCAGTCTTTAAGTCGACCGTTGAGTTTTCTGAATCGTTATTTTCAGGCACTTCCCATAAAATGGATTCATCAACCCTGAAATCTTCCGTTTCTTGTTCAGGATCCGGCGACTCGTTCGATGGTTCAGCACTTTGGTCTTCCAAAGACGAAACAGTTTCAGCCGGCGTTTCCTTCTCGCTCTGATCTGGCACCTTGTCGCCTGGATCGCCTGCCATCTTTTCGCTTGCGATTTCAACAGAAGCATCCGATACAAGAACTGGATCTGTCTCCTCCTCGCATGCGTAGATTGCGGAGCCAGCCACCGTTATCATCCCAATCCCAAATCCACTGACAACCGCGAGTTTCCGAATTGTTTTTTTCTTATTATTCATAGGTTTTCCTTCCTCCTATACTTTCACAAATTTCCATTGCTGAGCTTTCGAACCATTGTTCGCGTAAAGCTGGATATTTCGTCCATTGACCGAGTGCGCGCCGGAAAGATCCAACACGTAATCTTTATGCATCGCCGAAACGATTTGAATCGCTCCGTTTAATTGCTGGAAAACCCACTTTTGCGCATACGACGTTCCGCTCGACTGAATGATATTTTCACCACTTTGCGCCTTGGCGTTCGCCACGCTCAAATACTTGCCAGAATTGATATTTTGGATTTGCGCGTACCCTTGCGCGTCGAATGAGACTTTCCAACGTTGCGCGTTGGTGTCGTTATCAGAGTAAAGCTGCACATTCGCGCCATTGCTTTTATTCGCTCCTGTCACATCCAGGTTATAATTTCCATTAACCATGGAATGAATTTCATATACTCCGGCAGCGACTAAACTTTTACTTTTCGCCGCCATGGAATTCAACGTCGCGCGTGGATCTTCCGCTTTCTGAAATGTCCATCGCTGCGCTTTCGTATTGTTGCTTGCGTAAATGCCAATGTTGTTGCCATCATAGGTTGCCGCGGCATTTAAATCCAGTACGAGATTTTGATCAAGCGCCGAAACAAGCTTGATTCCATCCGTCGTGCTGATGGCGATCCACAATTGCGCTTTGCTTCCATTCCATGCGTATTGCTGGACATTGGTTCCGCTTTTCCCGATTCCGGCATTGACATCTAGAACTTTTCCGGAAGCGACATTTGTGATCTTTAAAAAGTTATTGACGTGCGACACTTGGAAAATCTGCGCCTGCGTACCGTTTTTCGTATAGATTTGCACGTTCGCGCCATTCGCGCCGCTTGCGCCCGCCACATCGACGACTTTATTTCCATTGATTCGGGAGGCAATCGTGTAAAAACCATCCGCAATCGTTTTTACATTTGCCGCCGCAAGATCGTTGATGGATTGGGCTTTTTGATCCAAATTGTTTAAATTCCAAGCTTGCGCTTTCGTTCCGTTGCCAGCGTACAGTTGAATTTTGGAACCGTTTTTAAACACCGCGCTTTGCACATCCAGGACATAGTTCGAATCCCAGGCGGAAGAAATCACATATCCATTCGCTGTGGAGCGAATCATCCACAAGCTGGATTTATCATTTTTAAAGTTCTGCTGTGTGACACCCAATCCATTGTGTATCTTTCGCCAATCCGAAGAGGATGTTAAATACAAACCGGAATTTTTATTTCGAATCGTATAATATCCATTCGCTTGTTTTTCAATTTGAAATTGCTGGGCCATTGTGCCATTGCTCGTATAAATCTGAAGCGCTGCTCCCGTCGACTTCGATGCGGAAGGAATATCCAAAACAAGCGATCCATTTCCTTTGGAAGCTAAGGTATACGTCGCGTTGGCGATCGTGTTGTTGACGATATAAAAGCCTTTTGAAATCGCGCCCTTATACAAACCTTTTCCGGTCACGGTGACACTCGCCTGTCCGGCGTTGACGTTGTTTTTGAAAGAAACCGTGTAATCCTTTCCTTCCTTCAGCTCGATATACGCGCCATTTTGATACAATCCAACGACCGGTTTCGCCGTAATTTGTTTTCCTGTATAGGCCTGGTCGCCAATCACGACCGTTCCATAGCGGTTAAACGAGCTTTCGATTGTTTGAATGATTTTCTTTCCTAACGCGACAAACGGTCCGCCGGCCCGCGTATCCTCATCGTATGGCGATTGCGCGTTCATGACTTCCTGCAAAGTAAAATATCCCATTTGATCCGTATTGTATGGATCGTAAACCCGGACTTTTCCATCCTGATATCCTGTAAGATAAATTTGATGGCTGCTGTCCGGCGTGCACCAGCGGCTTTGCTTCACACGAACCGCCACGATATTTCCGCCAAGCAACGACTCTTTGATTCCATTGGCGTCCAGATTTCCCTTCCAAGTCAAATTGTATTTATTGGCTACCCATTGCCACATATCGTTGGTGGAACCTATCATTCCATTATTGAAATAACCGGCCTGGTACAACTGTTTTCCCATATCCACCGGAGAGTAATTCGTTTGATTGAAATAATTGACGATTGTCGTGGCGGTCATGACCGCGCAACCCGCGTTTCCAAGCGTGCTTGAACCAATAACGATATTTTTCCAGCGCGCGTCGTACTGGTTATAATACGGGATCTTGTCAAAATCGGATTTTATGATCTCCCCCGTGGAGGATGCGGTAAACTTCTGGTTTCCCACTTGGAAAGTTCCGGTTTTTACTTTTCCCAAAGACTCGCAATAATACGTTTTCTCTCCATATTGAATAAATCCATTCAAAGGATTTCCATCGTTATCAAATAAATGGAGGTCGTTTCCGATTTTTGTTTCTCCAATCGCCATGACATTGTTCACATAATACTTGTTGTTGTTCCAACCGTTTAGAGAGGCCGCTTTCAAAGCCGCCGGAGCTGGCGCGACTGCTTTTTTTGGAGCCGCTTGCATCGCCACGGTTTCCGTCTTCTGGACAACTGGAGTCTCTTCGATTTTCTCTACCGGCACGATTTCTTCTTTTTTTTCGAATTCATGATTTTGATTGGAATCCGTTATATCCAAATCAATCGAATCGTCCTGACCTTGATCCAGTTCCTTTCCTTCCTCTTCGTTTGGTACCGTTTGATCAATTTCTCCGTCGCTAAAATCATCCTCTGTAGTGATTTCATCCGCCGTTTCGTTTTCAGTAGCCAAGTCGGAAGCCCCCTCTTCTATACTTGGCATTGAAACGGGCTCCTCTTCCGTCGCGAAAACATCCTGATTCAACACAGCCCAACCACTGCTTAGCCCAATGAAAGCGGCAATTAAAAGTGAATAATCTTTTTTTCTCATCCTAATTTCCTCTTTGTAATCATATCCTTAATGATTCTATGGTATAACCTTTATACAAATATTTCAATAAAAAATATGTGATATTACAACGATTTATCGAAAATTATGGTATCATAATGTGTTTTATAAAGAAAAACTTAATTTTATTCCATAATAAAAAGGCGTCGATCAAAATGAATATTTCATTTTCTCAACACCTTTTTTCATCTATTCAATGACTTCGATGACCTTCAAATAACGATTCAACGCATCTTTCCAATCCGGAAGACGGGTAAAGCCATGTTTGTCCAATTCCGTTTGATTCATTCTCGAATTGTGCGGACGTTTCGCCTTGGCTGGAAACTGACTCGAATCCACCGGAGTCACTTCCACATCCATGCCGGCTTGCTTGAAGATTTCCTTGGCAAAGTCGTACCAGGAAATAAAGTCGCCCGAATTGGTGGCGTGGTATGTTCCATACTCTTCCGTTTCAATCATATCCACAACGAGTCGAGCCAAATCATACGTGTAGGTCGGCAATCCGATTTGATCGTTGACTACGCTGACGGCGCCGCGCTCTTTACCTAACCGCAACATCGTCTTAATGAAGTTGTTGCCGTTTTTGCCAAAGACCCAGGCAATGCGAATAATGAAGTGCTTTGGATTTTCGATAACGTACTTCTCCCCTTCGCCTTTCGTAATGCCGTACACATTCAAAGGCTCAAATTCATCGTATTCGTTCCAAGGCGTTTCCCCTTCTCCATTGAATACGTAATCGGTCGAGAAATACATAATTGGAATATCCAGCTCTTTGCATACGTCGTTGATGTATTTTGTTCCCAACGCGTTGACTGCCCGCACTTTTTCAAAGAGTTCCGGCTCTTCTCCCTTGTCGACAGCCGTCCACGCCGCGCAATGCACAACCGCGTCGTAGTTTCCGGCTTTGATAACTTGTTCCACTTGTTCCTTGTTGGTGACGTCCATTTCATCAATGTCCACACCAACCGCTTCGATTCCGCGCTTTTCGGCTTCATTGACGACGTCAAAGCCAAGTTGTCCCTTGACGCCTGTTACTAAAATTTTCATTATTCGTCCACTCTTCCTTTATTCACATACATTTCCTGGAAGTAGTTTTGATAGTCGCCGGAAATGATATTTTCCCACCATTCCTTGTTGTCCAAATACCATTGGATCGTTTGCGGGATTCCCGTGTCAAACGTGTATTTTGGCTTCCATCCAAGCTCGGTTTCCAGTTTCGTCGGGTCGATCGCGTAACGCATATCGTGGCCTTTCCGGTCCGACACGTAAGTAATCAGGCTTTCCGGTTTATTCAACGCTTTCAAAACCGTTTTTACAACTTCCAGATTTGTCCGTTCGTTGTGTCCGCCCACATTGTACACTTCCCCATCTTTTCCTTTTCGGATAATCAAGTCGATGGCGACGCAGTGGTCGTACACATGCAGCCAGTCCCGCACGTTTTCACCCGTTCCGTAAACCGGAATTTTCTCATCGTTCAACGCGCGAGAAATGATCAGCGGAATCAGTTTTTCCGGGAAATGGTACGGACCATAGTTGTTCGAGCAACGGGAAATCGTCACTGGAAGACCATATGTTCTATGGTAAGCCTGCACGAACAAATCAGCCGCCGCCTTGGCCGAAGAGTATGGCGAGCTCGTATGCAATGGCGTGCTCTCCGTAAAGAACAAGTCCGGGCGATCCAAAGGAAGGTCGCCATACACTTCATCGGTGGAAACCTGATGGTAGCGCTTGATGCCATATTTCACACAGGCGTCCAGCAAGGTTGTTGTTCCAATCACGTTTGTGCGGACAAAAATCTCCGGATCATCAATGGAGCGGTCTACGTGGCTTTCAGCCGCGAAGTTGACAACCACATCCGGTTTTTCTTTTTCAAACAAGTCGAAAATGAAATCCCGGTCCGCGATGTCTCCTTTAATAAACTTGTAGTTTGGCTTGTCTTCCACCGGTTTACAGGTTTCCAAATTACCGGCGTATGTCAACGCATCCAAATTGATGATTTCATCTTCCGGATACTTGTTGACCATATAATGTACGAAATTTCCGCCGATAAATCCGGCGCCACCAGTTACTAAAATTTTCATATAGTTTTCCTCCTTTTAAACCAAAAATATACATTTACCAAATTTGTAAAATAACTAAACGATAAGATTGCCGGTAACCCTATTGAATAAAAATTGAGAGTCAACGGTTGTATGCCAGCAACAAATAGAAAATCTGAAAACCACGCAATAGCGAACGCATAAGCAAAACTTATTCCAAGAAAAATAAGACAACCTAATCCTAAAAAAACATTTACTGTCCCTATCGACTTTTCCTTAATTTGCTTGACTAATATTATCAAAAACAAAATTATACCAAGCATTACAGAAATAAACAGAAGTGTATTTATAATCGAATATACCATAAATACTATATTTATGAACCCTATCACCACTCCGCTTATTTCTTTCTTTGAATAATCGGTTAAATAAGAGATATGAGTTAAATTTCTTCCTGCTTCTGCTATTTCTCGAGGCTCTACTTCAGCCACCGCTCCTGCTCCTGATTCATAACCATTTAACTGAACTGCCCCAATATACTCCTGAACTATCAAAGGATTCAAATTTAATATTTCTTGGATAGACTTTCCTCCGGCAGAAGATAGCAATTGAATTCTTGAATCTTTTTGAAGCTCTCCTTTATCAAATGCATCTTTTATTTCCTCATTCACTTTGTTAAATAGCGCGTCTACTTCTCTTTCATTTGTCCAGCGACCTGTATCATTCAATGCGGTTCGCAATACCCAAGTTAAAAAATCTCCTTGAATAGGATGCTTTTCAATATCTTGGCTATACCAAGGCGTATGGGTAATCGATTCGTATAAATCGGGCATCTTCTGTAAAGTAGGAGAAGCATTCCATGCTTTATCTACGGCATCCTTTGGTGCCCACACTACATTATTCCGATCAGTAGACTCAATTTTATAAATAAGAGATACAAATTCACCCAGATTTCCACCATTTCGAGTCTCAACTTCCGAAACGCCAAAATAATAATTGTTCACACATTTATATATTCCGGTTATCCCGATAAAAACAAAAATCGGTATCCAGATAGTTAAAAGAATCATGGTGAACCGTTTTCCTCTTCTATTTTTTACAAATTTTATGATTTCTATAATCGTATTTACTAAAATCGCAAAGAGTAGACACGCTAATATCCACAATCCATCTTCCTTAATATAATATGTAAAAGAAAATAGCACTCCAAATATAATGGAAATAATTATATCCAAATAACTTATTTTGCTTTTTATGTTTTTCCATGTAATTATAAGCAAATAAGAAAAAAGCATAATAACAAATGGAGCTATAATTGCATTTCGATATAATCGAGTTCCTTGCCATAATTCAAACGCAGTTGGAAAGAATAATATATACGCAAAGGATACCCACCCAATTATCTTATTTTTATCAGATATTCGATAAAAAACAGATCCGAAATACAGTGCCGTACAACACCATACACAACTTAAAACAAAAGTATATGAAAGTCCACTTACTTTTACAAAACTCAGAAATAAAGGATAACTCATTGTTTTTAATAAGGAATCAATATTCGGTTCAAAAAAATGGGACGGCAGATAGGCATATCGAATCAAAAGTTGATCATCATAAACTTGACTGGCATAAAATTGATTCCCAACTTTTTCTCCAAGCCAAACTCGAAATATTAATAACAAAACCAATAATACCCAAGGAATTAACTTCGAAATATCTATTTTTCTCATATTACTTTTCAAAATACCACTTTCGGGTAACGTAATTGAAGACCATAACGACCGCTGTCGCAAACAGCTTCACAATCAAATAGCTGATTTGTATTTTATCCACACCAAGCCACATGATCAGCTGGTTGATTCCCAATCCAATGATACTAAACGTCACAAAGAAAATAAGATTTTGGGTTTGCGTTTTTCCGTTGTCGACATTGAACACCCATTTTACACTCATTACATAGTTGAAGATGACGGAAACAGTAAATGAGATCAGCGAGGACCATAAGTAGTAGATACCTAGAACTTCGGTGCAAAAAACCATAAGTCCATAATCAATGATGAACGCCAAAACCCCGACAATGCCAAATCGAAAAATTTGTTCAATCAGCTTTTTCATTTTCTCTTTGTCCTTATATAGAACATTTCAAAAATCTGTCTATTTTTCTTTACAATAACTTCCAGGATCAGTCCGCTCATAAACAGCAACAACGCGATGATTAATAAAAAGCCTGCCACGATCAGTGTCGGGAATCTTGGAACCAATCCTGTCGCAAAGTATTCATTGAATACAGGAATGAACATGCAAATCGAGATAATCAAAAAGATCAAGGCAAACAGACCAAAAAAGGCCATGGGCTTGTATTCTTTAAACAGACGGGCGATCGTTCCCAATACTTTCGCGCCATCGCTATACGTGTTCAGCTTCGATTCGCTGCCTTCCGGACGATCGCGGTAATTGGTCGGCACCTCGACCATTCGAAGATTGTGCGCGGCTGCATGAATCGTCATTTCGGTTTCGATTTCAAAGCCTTTGGATAAAACCGGGAACGTTTTCACAAATGTGTAACTAAACGCCCGGCTTCCCGTCATAATATCGGTCACATGCACATCGAACAACGTATTGATCAATCCGCGAACCATTCGGTTTCCCGTATTATGGAAGAGCCGCTTATTTTCGGTAAAGTATGTACTGGACAACCGGTCCCCAATGACCATTTCCGCTTCTCCACGCAAAATCATATCCGCCATTTCCGGCACGGGCGGATTCGTGTCGTCCCCGTCGGCCATAATATAGCAATCGGCGTCGATGTCCTTAAACATCGCCCGAATAACATTTCCCTTTCCTTGAGAATACTCTTTTTTCACGATCGCGCCGGCTTTTCTGGCGATCTCTCCTGTTCCATCGGTAGAATTGTTGTCGTAGACATAAATGTCGGCTGTAGGAAATGCCTCTTTATAATCTTTGATTACTTTTTCTACCGTAAGTGCTTCGTTATAACAAGGAAGAAGCACTGCGATTTTTTTATTTTCATTCGTCATTTTAATACCTCGCCTTAATAAATCAACTCTATGATTTCCTCATTTGACGCATCATCCGTATACAATTTCCTGGTTGAAATCCCATTCGTGTTTAATAGTTCCTCAACAGAAGCTTGTGGATTTGATACTAAATATTTAACATTCCACTTTTTTAAATCTTCTACATTTAGATTTAATACAATCGAATCCGGTGTCGACTGCACATAAGAAGTTGGATCTCCCGTCAATACAATCAACATATGCAAATACCGGTTATAAAAATCTTCATTTTCTTGCGATGGATCTATCAGCTCCCATTTTTCCATATCAGGATAAAAATTAACTGCATTCAATACCTTTACTCCATTCGCCAAAAGCAATTCCTGAGTATGCAATGAATTCGTAGTTAACCAATAAGCTTCCGGATCTTCCTCACGAATTTCAATGGCTTTCGTTATCAAAGTATGATTCGAAATGGATTGCGCACCAATTACGATTGGATTAACAAACATTCCCGATAAAATAATCCAGCTTCCAAAAATGGGAAAAAATAATCTTCTAAATTTAGTAAACACCAAAAATGCGCTTCCCCCCAGCACAAGTGGAACAAAATAGTAAAACCACATCCCTGTTTTTTCTAGAAATGAAGCATCTAGATAATTTAAATAACCCTTCAAATACAACAAGGTATATATTAAAGCCGCTAAAAGCCCAAATTGCCAACGAACTTTTTTTCGGCTTTCCCAAATCGCCTCCATAGACCAAAAAGAAAATAAAAGTGCGGTAAATCCATATACTAATGTCATCCGGTTCATATACGAAAATAAAGTTATCTTCGCTAACCACTCCGGGAATCCAATGAGCATAAAGAGGATTTCAATAACCAATATCACAAATAAGCAATTTCCAATAATCATTCGTCGGGAATTTTCCGTTTTCTTATTGATATACCATAAATAAGGGTAATAAATCATAAATAAGATTCCAAAATGATTAAAACAGCTAATTTCACATTGATTCAACCTTGACGGCGCAACAAATGGATTCAATATCATCGTCGGATCCGTAAATAAGTTAGCCAAGAAATAGTCTCCCCCTACACTTATCCGCTTTCCGGGATATACCGTATTGTTTAACAATCCAATGGCGTCTTTCGCTTGAATAAGAAATTGTCCCAGCACAATTCCAGCGCCTAAAATCACCACTCCAACTCGAATAAAATCACTTTTCTTCCATACGAAGCTCTCTTTATTTTGTATTAAACAACATATCAACAAAGACAGCATGATCAATCCGGTTGGCACTTGCAATGAAGGAAAAATAGAGATGACAAATCCAATCAAAGAGCAGATTGACAAAATAGTAAATAAAATTTTTTGCCATCTTTTTTGTCCCATAAAGAAATAATATCCAACCACAAACAAGGTGCTGGCCCAAAAGAAAACCTGATACATGTGTGGAGCAAACCACCACTGCAAGGCCGGACTAAACACCAAACAGATAGAGGCAAAACAAGAAAGATATTTATTCCTAGTTAAAATATGAAATAGCTCATATCCAACAAGAAGGAATAAAATAATTCTTGAACACCAATACCATGAAAGTCCTATTTCATTTCCAAATAAAATATATCCCCATATATCTGGTTTTCCTAAGAGTGTAAGTCCTATAACAGGACTATTGTACCCGATAATCATGTTTTGGCCTGAAAGTGACATATAATTAGAATTTAATTTAAAATCATTATATGTTTGCGAAAAGAAATATGGCACCTGAACATTGAATTCGTCTCCGCGAATAGGCCGCCCCTTTCCAAATATTTCCGTCATAACGTTCGGATCTTCTTTTCCAAAAATCGTATCATAAACCCCGATAGAGGATCCATTGAGTTTCACACTAACGCAAATAATAAAAACGAGTAAAGCTATCACATATCGATATTTAATAATAAAATCTAAAACGGTTTTTATTTCTTTTTCAAACCAAATCCTTAAAGTATTAATTAAAATCAAAAACGGTCCAATGAATAAAATCAGTTTTGAATTTTCTAAATAGTTAAAGACAATATAGGTAATAATTAGTATTCCTAAATCTCCTAATATAACATCCAATTCCTTGCGATGTTTATATATAAGACTCATTAACTATTCACTCCATACACAAACCGATTATCCGATTCTTCCAATGCAGGGCCGTTCTCGTCTTTCTCACTCAACACAGGCTCCAAGCCTTCCAGCAACGTGCCCCAATCCACATTCACCGTTGGATCGTCGTAGCGCATGCCGCCTTCCGATTCCTTGTTGTACACATTGTCCACCTTGTAACGGAACTCGACATTTGGGGTCAATGTCAAAAAGCCATGCGCGAAACCTTGCGGAATAAAGAACTGGCGATGGTTGTCCTCGGAAAGCTCCACACTCACCCACTGGCCAAACGTCGGGCTTCCTTTTCGAATGTCGACAGCCACGTCAATGACCCGTCCTTTCGTGCACGATACAAGCTTCGATTGCGCGTAAGGTGGATTTTGCCAATGCAAACCGCGCAGCGTGCCTTCCTGCGCGCTAAAAGACATGTTGTCTTGTACAAATTCAACGTCGATTCCCATCTTCTCGTATTTTGGCTTGGAATACGTTTCTGTAAAATATCCGCGATGATCCCCAAACACGTCCGTGTCGATGATCAATACGCCGGGAATTTTCGTTTCTGTGACTTTCATCTTTTCTTCCTCCTACTTAATATACTTGCGATCCATGATTTTTTTCAAATACGCGCCATACTGGTTTTTCTTATAGATCTCGTACGTTTTTCGCAACTGATCCAAGTCGATCCAGCCATTGTCGTACGCGATTTCCTCCAGACACGCGATCTTTCGGTGCTGGTGCTCTTCCAGCGTCTTCACAAAGTTGGTGGCGTCCACAAGCGATTCATGCGTTCCCGTGTCGAGCCAGGTGAATCCATCCCCCAGCAGCGTTACGTTCAACTCGCCGTTGTTCAAATAAATCTTATTCAAATCGGTAATTTCCAGTTCGCCGCGCGCGCTTGGCTTTAGATTTTTCGCGTAGTCCACAACTTTGTTGTCGTAAAAATACAAACCCGTCACCGCGTAATTCGATTTTGGCTGTGCCGGTTTTTCCTCCAGGGAAACCGCCTTGCCGTTGTCGTCAAACTCCACGACGCCAAAACGTTCCGGGTCTTCAACATAGTAGCCAAACACTGTCGCGCCTTTCTCGTTTTCAGCCGCCGCGCGTAGCCGTTTCGCCAAACCATGCCCATTGAAAATATTATCGCCCAAAATCATCGCGACGCTGTCGTCCCCAATAAACTCCTCGCCCAAAATAAACGCCTGGGCCAGACCATCCGGCGAAGGCTGCACCTTGTAGGAAAGATTGACGCCAAACTGGTGTCCGTCCCCTAACAGCTCTTCAAAGCGCGGCGTGTCCTCCGGTGTGGAGATGATCAAAATATCTTTGATACCAGCCTGCATTAAAATCGACATCGGGTAGTAAATCATCGGTTTATCGTAAATCGGAAGCAACTGTTTACTCGTCACTTTCGTCAAAGGATATAAGCGTGTTCCGGAACCTCCGGCCAAAATAATACCTTTCATCGTAAGATCTCCTTTTATTCAAGTATAAATATAAACCCTTACGTAACGTAAGGGTCAACTTATTCTATTCATTTTATTGATTTTTTATTTTGCGCGATAAACAAACAGGCCTCTTTTGTCACTGTGATTGAACCTTGATTTTCGATTTTTGTTCTCACAAATTCATAAAACTCATGCAGTCTTCCACTCAAAATCTCGTTTTGATTCCCATGACAGCTCACGATATAGTCAACGACTGGTTTTGCCTGATCAATAACCAATGTGTCGGTGTAATCAAAGCGCTCCACATCGTCAAAATAGCGAGATAAGATCTCTTTCCCGTTTTCCTTTCCAAACTGTTCCGGAAGAAACGTTGTCGACAAACGAATCCGGGAATCGAACTCCTGCGCCAGCTCGTTGATTTCCTTCATATGGCTCTTTCCGTATGTGCTGGCATAAAAAACGCCACTTTTTTTTAAAACTCTTGTGATTTCAGAAAGACCTAGGGGAAGATCGGATAAATAAAATAAAAGATGATTGGCGACCACCGCGTCGAAAAAATCCTTTTTAAACGGAATGTTTTGCGCATCCATTTGCATAAACGAGTACTCGTCGCTTAACCGCGACTTCGCGTCTTCCAGCATCCCTTCCGAAAGATCCGAAAGAAAAATTTCCCGATTTCGAAGATCCACCGCGTTTCCGATCCACAAGTCCCCGTTTCCGCATCCAAGTTCCAGAAGGCGGTTGATTTTTGAAAAGTCGATTTTCTGTCGCAGCCAGGAAAACCACTCAACAGGATTGGTCGAATATAAATGATGAAGCTGGATTCGCACCCGCAAATTTGTCGCGTTTCGATACTGTTCCACGATTTCTTCATCGCTTGATAAAAGATTTAATAAGTCGACCGTTTTTTTTAAGGACATGCCTTCATCCGCCACAATTTCAATGGCTTTTTTCAAAGTTTCTTTCAAAGAGGAAAAATATCGAATTTTTTGGTCGACCAAATTCACTTGCATTCGAAGCGTGTCAACCCATCCTTCGTCATTTTCCACCAGCATAATCGTAATCTCTTCCAAAGGAAACCCGAGCTTTTTAAGTAATATGATTTTTTGAAGGCGGAACAAATCGTCCTTCGAATAATTTCTATATCCATTTTTCTTGATTTTAGAAGGTTTCAATAACCCAATCTTATCGTAATAGCGCAAGGTCCGCTCGCTTACATTGGCTAGTTTCGCGAATTGTCCCGTGGTGAAGTATTCCATTTATTTTCCCTTTCCGAGCGCAAACACCAAATCATAAAGCCTTGCCTTCCATGGCTTTAGTTTTTTATAGTTCGGATCCCCGTTTTGAAGCAGCAGTTTCCAAAACTGCTTTTTTTCTAAGTACGCGCAATGATCTTTACAAAAATCACGCATTCCTACGTATTCTTTATGCGACTGAAAAAACTCAGGCGCGATTTGTTCCAAAGCGGTCAGCGACTCCACTCTTTCCTTCGCGAACTGGCAGCGGACCTTCAAATCGTTCATCCGGTTCCATTTCGCCCTCGCGCCTTTTTCCACTTCGCCAGCCATTCCAATCGTATTTTGCGCGTGAATGCGATACGCAAACAACGGATGGTCGTAATACACCATTCCGTTTTCTTTGGCCGCCAGCATATTGATCAGCCAGTCATGCGGAATCAAATCGGTAAAATGGTCCAAAAACAGTTTTCGGATTTTTTTTGTCATCACTAGCGCGCACCCTTGAAAATAATTATGATACGCGAATTCCTCCAGCGTCATCGGCGTAAGCGAGTCTTTTTCAACCTTCTTCAATAAAAAGTTATGATTCGAACGATTCGGATCTTCCTCGATCCGCAATGGATTTCCTTCCTGGTCAATCAAGTCAAAGCTGGAAGCGAGAACTTGAATATCCGCGTTGCCTTCCATGATTTTCATCATGGCTTCCACTTTCCCTTCATGCCATACATCGTCCTGATCGCTCAAGAAAATGTAGTCGCCGTTCGCCAGCGCAATCGCTTTTTCAAAATTGCGCTTATATCCTAAATTATTCGTATTCACATATACTTTGATATTCCAGTCCGGATGCTCTTGTTTGACATGGAGAATCATTGGAATCGTCTGATCTTGCGAATGGTCATCCACGACGATCAGCTCGTCCACGGGCCGGCTTTGATGAAAAATCGAATGAATTTGCTCCAACACAAACATCTCGCCATTGTACGTCGTCATCGCGACTGAAATCATAGTATCCCTCTTTTCCACAGCGCTTTCAATAAATGGACCCGCCACGCCAGCATTTGTAACACGGAAGCGTGATCCATACTCGATTCGTTTTCCTGATGGCGTCGATACGAAAGAAGCGGCCGATCCAAAATCTTGACCTTTCCTTTTTTTAACGCGACAAGTCCAATCCATTGATCGTGCATCGGCAAATCGTCGGGAAAAGGCAAAATCTCTTTTTTCAACCGCTTTCGAAACGCCATACAGCATCCCATAAACGAGTTTTTTAAAATATTTTTCCTGAAACTCGCCGTCGGGGGATGGATCTGGAAAAAAGAAGGATGAAGGACATGAAGCGAAGCGTCCGTCACTTCGCAATCATGCAGGACCAAATCGGCATCCTGCATTGCCGCGCAAACATGCTCTACTTTTTTAGGATCCCACAAGTCGTCTTGGTCACATAGAAAAACGATGTCGTTTTTCGTTTGCCGAATCGCGTTTTCAAAGTTTTTAATCAATCCTTTTCCCGGACCGGAAATCCATCGAATTCTCTGGTCGCCAAACGCCTCGATGCGCTCAATCGTACGATCGTTTGAAGGATCCACGGAAATCACGATCTCATCCTCGGGTCCAAGCTGTGAAAGAATGGACTGGATTTGCGCCTGAATATATTTTTCCCCGTTATACGCCGCCATCGCGACCGAAACGCTTTCTTTTACTGAAGCCATATGTTCCAATCTTTCGTATGCCGGAAAATACTCGCTTTGTGGCGCAAAATGACATACTCGCAATACAGCCGTTCCTTAAACGAGCCCTTATAAAATTCATGAATGTCTCTTTTAAACACATGAAAACGTTTCAAGGCTTTTTTTCCATCGGTTTCATACGCGGAAAACGTTTGCTGGAGCAAGGTGTCTAAAATTTGGATTCGCGCGTTTCTTTTTCGCATCGAGCGAATAAAATCATGATCCACATGATCCAAAAACAAGTCCTCGTTGTACCGGTAATCTGAAAATAAAGACAAACGAATGACCATACCGCTATTAATGCCGCAAATTTCTTCATTGGAAAGTTTCCATGGCTCTTTGGCGCGATGCAAATACACATCTTGCATCAGCGAAGGGGACAAATACCCTTGCTCCGGATGCCCGTCCGTAATCAACGGCAAATAAATATCCGCGTTGTTTTCCCGGATCGCTTTTCGAACGCAGGAAAAATAGTCATCGGGAATCGTCGTGTCGTCGTCAAACAACATCACGAAACCTTCCATGACCGGATTTTCCTCCTGAATGAAATCCAGCGCCCGGTTGTACGCTTTGGAAAGCCCGCGATTGCCATGCATGGACAAATAGACGTTTCCGTCGTTTTGCACTTTCTTCTGGTCAATCGTCGGCTTTGTGCTATTGTCGCAAACAATCGTAACGATATCCTTCTGCCGGGTCAACGCCTGATACGAAGGCGAAGTTTCCAATGGTTTATTGTAATCGACTAAAATCGCATATATGGGAATCATATTGTCACTTTCACACTCCTGTCCCTGTCACAATCCTGTGCTTTTTAATGTATTCGCAAACGAGCCGCCCCGAAAGAACTCCTGATAAACCTTGCGGCAGTTTTCCCGCTGTTCGAACTGCTCGGACAATGGCGTGCTACAAACCCGCTGCGCCACCGCGTCCAAGTTTTCGCGGTCGATGTTGAAGCCGATTTGAAACTCTTCCACCAGCCGCGCGGTATCGGCTGGAATCGTATTGATAATCGGCACCCCGCCACACCAGTAGTCGAGCGATTTCATCGTCAATCCCACCACAACGCTTTCTTTCATAATGTTGAGGGCGTAATTGCATTGATCGAAAATAGCTTGTTTCTTTTCCTGTTCAAACACCTTTTTATGGTCGATCACAGGCACATGCGCTTCCTCCAGTTTCTGCACCAGCACCGCTTTGGATTCGCCCTCGCCGATAATATGCAAAAAGGAAGGCTTGTATTGGTTGCAATGGGTCAGGAAATCCACAATAAAATCAATGTCGATAATGTTGTTAATGGAACCCAAATACACAAAATGGACTTCCTCTTCGCTAATCAAATCCGCAAACGAGCATGGCAGCTCCGGACGCGCCCAATACAGCGTTTTAAATTT
>NZ_CAXHOA010000015.1:0-8616 GCF_964018005.1 uncultured Dubosiella sp. | reverse complement strand
TCGGCGCCGGATAAATATTTCATCGACTGCTTGTTGCGGTGGGAAAAATCGGAAGTCACCACACACACTTCGTCTTGTTTTTGCTCAAAATACGTCCGAAGCATGCGGACTCGATCAAAATAGGTGTCAAACGCGCAGACAATCGCGACTTTACTCATGGTTTCCTCCTTTCTGTTTTTTCAATCGACGATTCAAAATCGACGATTTGGTACGGGAACGAATACCGGGACAGCGCGGGATCAATCACAAGCGATCCGAACACTTTTTGAAAAAGAGTCTTTTTGCGATTCATCGCGATCCATCCGTTCATCCCTTTGATCCATACGATTGGATGCTTATGAACGCGGGCGATTTGCCGGACAATATCCGTGGTGGAAACGATTTTTTCGTTTTGAGGCAAAAAAATTCCCTCCGCGTTTGTATCCACGATGCCTTGCAAACACGCGCAGAAATTATCGACAAACAATACGCTTCGCTCATTATAGATGTTTGGAAAGAGTGGTGTCACGCAAGAAAACCGGGAAAGCTTTTGATAGTTTCCTTTCGATCCCGGGCCATAAATCATAGGCGGGCGCACAATGGCGACATGGAAGTTTGAATCCGCCAAGGGAGCGATTCCCTCTTCCGCTTGTTTCTTGCTGTCACCATAAAAATTATCCGGCTCCAGCGGCGTTTCTTTTTTGATAAGCGTATGATGGCTTCCATACACAAGAACGGAAGACATAAAAATAAATTGGCGGCATCCATCCGCTTTGGCTTTTCTGGCCACCTCAATCGCCAAATCGCGGTTGACGGCGTAGTAAAGCGCTTCTTCGTCCTTTTTCGGATTGGAATGCGCCAGTCCGGCCATATGCACGACCGCATCGTATCCGGAAAACGAATTTTGCTTCCACTGCCCGCGCACGCGAATCAAATCCACTTGGTATCCTTCTTTTTGCTCTAAAAAAGCTTTGCATTGATTGGCCAAATACGAATGGCTGCCTGTAATTAAAATCCGCTTCATGATCGTTTTCCTTCCTGCACGCCATCGTGACGAAGCACAGAAAAAATCGTAGCGAAAAAGATCCGGGTATCCTCTCCAAAGGTAATATGGCTCGCGTATTTTCCATCCAGGCCGGCTTTCACTTCGATTTCAAGCTCGTCGCGGCCGGAAATTTGTGCCAGCCCGGTTAATCCGGGACGAATTCGCGAAGAGCCATTTTCATCGCGCAAGGCGATCAAATCAAATTGATTCCACAAGGCGGGGCGAGGACCGACGATGGCCATATCTCCCGAACAAATATTGAACAGCTGCGGCAGCTCGTCCAGGCTCGTCTTGCGCAAAAAGCGGCCAACTGGTGTAATAAACTGGTCTGGATTTTCCAGCAAGTGCGTCGGCATATCGGTTGGCGTGTCGGTTCGCATCGTTCGAAATTTATAAATCATAAAATGGGTATCGTCTTTTCCAACCCGTTTTTGGCGAAAAAAGACCGGCCCCTTGGAAGTGCATTTAATAAGAATGGATAAAAGGATCAACACGGGCGAGAGCACGACAATTCCCAATACGCTCAACGCAAAGTCAATCACTCGTTTCAAACAGTTTTGATACATACGATTCCTTTCTGAATTCCCGTCTATTCTATCATAGTTAGACAAAAAGAAAAAAGCCCATTCCTAGGAATGCGCGTTTTTCACATAGATGACGATAAAATTTAGATTTTATAAGAAACAAAGCTCCATTTTCCAAAGAACGCTACTGCATACGTTTCGACATCGTTTGCGGATCGTCTTTAATCAGTGTTAGAAGCTTGGCCTTGATGAGCGCGGTATCATCCGTTTTTGAAATCGTTTCGTACAACGCGTCCAGTTTTCGATCCATTTCCTCTTGCGTGATTTGAATCGGTTCATGAACGAAAATCAGCCGGTTATCGGTTCGATGACATTTTTCAATTTCAAGCGCGAGCTCTTCGAACATTTTTTCGCCAGGCCGCAGCCCGACTTCCTTGATTTCGATTTCCTCGTATGGCTTGTAGCCGGCCAGATGAATCATCTTTTCCGCCAGTTCCAGAATTTTCACCGGCTTGCCCATATCCAGCACAAAGATCTCGCTTTGATTGGCGTAGTAACCCGCTTGTAAAACAAGCTGCGCCGCCTCGGGAATCGTCATAAAATAACGCTGAATGTTGTAGTCCGTCACCGTGACCGGCCCTCCCTGCCGAATTTGTTCTTTAAAAATCGGAATCACGGAGCCGCTGGAACCGAGCACGTTTCCAAAGCGAACCGCCGCCATTTTAATTGGCGAATCTTTGACATTTCTGGACTGCATGACGAGCTCTGTCATCCGTTTGGTCGCGCCCATCACGTTGGTTGGATTGACCGCCTTATCCGTGGAAATCATGATAAAGCGCTTGACATCGTAGGCGATGCAGGCGTCAATCACGTTTTTCGTGCCAAACACGTTGTTGCGAATCGCTTCCATTGGCCGGTCTTCCATTAGCGGCACGTGTTTATGGGCGGCGGCATGATAAACGACATCCGGTTTGTAATCCCGCATAAACTTAAACATCTCTTCCCGTTCCCGTATGGAAATAATGAGGGAAACGAGTTCCACGTTTTGCGAGATCTCGCCAGCTCTCGCTTTCCGCATGAATTCCTGTTTCAGCATATAAAGCGTGTTTTCGTTGATATCAATCATAATCAGCCGTTTGGGCGCGAAGCGGATGATCTGGCGGCAAAGCTCCGATCCAATCGAACCGCCCGCTCCGGTGACACAAACGACTTGGTCGTTTAAATAGGCGCCAATTTCCTCCGTTTTCAAATCCACGGTATGCCGGTTGAGCAAATCCTCAATTTGGATCTCGTCGACACGAATTCCCTCGTGTTCGTTTTCGAGAGAAAAGCGCATGATTTTCGTGATACAAGAAGTATTGGCGCAAAGCTCGATGATCCGCTGTTTGTTTTGCTCATCGATTCGACTGATCGCGATAAACAGGCGGGTCACGCCGTTTTCCTTGGCGATGCGGTCGACTTCGTCAATCGTTCCCAGCACTTTTTTACCGCCGACCAGCGTCCCTTTGGGCTTGTAGTCATCCAAATATCCCACCACATTGTAAGGATATTGCGTACCGCGATAAATCTCGTTCACCATCATATAGCCGCCGTTTCCGGCGCCAATCACGAGCGCTTTTTCCGAGCGGTCCACATTCATCATATATTGGTGGAACTCCCGATAAAGCAGTCGAATCGCCAACTGGATAATGTACGCTAAAATCTCGGAAATAATAATCAGGGATGGATGGAACAAGTGCATAGTTTGGGTGAAAATAAGCATGATCACCATACAGACAAGCGAACTCAATCCAATTCGAATCACGTCTTGCGGCCCTGTATACGTCCAAAGCGTCTTCGGGGTGGAAAAAAGCATCCCAACGCCAAGATGGAGAACGAGCACGAAAATCATGCCGTAAATAATGAGATGCGTAATATGCAGCAGTCTTCCGTCCAGAAAGAAATTGTTGTCCATGAAGAACGTGAACACATAACTGCTAAAAACAATGACTAAATCCAGCAACATAATGATCGCGTTGCGGTATTTTTGGTAAAGTTTCGTTTGATAAATCGTATCCATACCTTTCATTATACACATTCAAAGCCGTTTTAAAAATCAAATTATAAGAAACGGCGGCTTATTGTCCTTCCTCGCCCGCCTCTCCGGCTTTGAACGCTTCTAAAAACTTTTGGGCCGCTTTGGAAAACGCCTGGTATTTTTTCCATACGAGAAACAAGGGGGCTTCCAGCTTTGGCTCAAAAGGAATAAAAACGAGGTCTTCGTGAGATTGCTGGAGTCCATCAATCGATAGCGCGTATCCCAGTTTTTGTTCTACCATAAAACCGGCATTGTAAAATAAATTGTACGTAGCCACGATATTCAAATCTTTTTTCTCTTTGCCCAGCCAGTCATGCAAAATTTGTTCCCGCATTCCTTGTCGGGAAGTGATAAGCGGCAATTCACAAACTTGTTCTTTGGTGATATACGGCAAAGAAGCCAACGGATCGTCTTTCCGGCAAATCAATCCCCAAATATTTTTATAGCGCAGCGGATACGTTTCCATTTTCGAAAAATCCAGCTTCCCGACAAACAAACCAAAATCGTACAACCCTTTCTCCACCGATTCCCGAATATCAAGTCCGTTCCCTGAATGAATATGAAAATGAATATCGGGATATTCGTCGTGTACCTTTTTCATTGTCGCAATTAATTCTTTCATCCCTGTCGTTTCTCCGCATCCAATGTGGATATCACCTTTTAAATCATAATCTTGAACTTCTAAATCAACGAGCATTTTATCCGTCAAGTCCACGATTTCCTGGGCGCGTTTTCGAAAATACATTCCATCTTCGGTCAGCGTAATTTTGCGGTTTCCACGAATAAACAGCGTTTTTCCCAATTCCATTTCCAGCTCTTTCATTTGTTTGGATAAAGAAGGCTGGGAAATATGGATCAAATTGGCCGCTTTCGTTAAATTTTCCTCTTGCGCGATGGCTAAAAAATAGCGCATAACCCGAATGTCCATTCTTCTCTTTCTCCTTCTATTCTTTTTAGCTATATTCCATCATAAACAACAAGTATTCGCAATCCTGAAGTAACTTCCATATACTTGTTCATGGAGGGGTTGCAATATGCGGGAGCAATATATCAAGGATTGTCTAAAAGACGGTGGCTGTAGCGAGGAGGAGATCAATGCGTGTCTGTGCGACCGCAACAGGCAGCGCCGCATCGCTTCGATGCGGGCCAAACAGCTTGAAATCGTCCATCAGGAGCAGGCGAAACTGGCTTGTATTGATCATTTATGCCACGAACTGCGAAAGGAGAAACAACATGGAAATTATAAAAAATAAAAACTTTGACGAGGAGCGTTCGCTCTATCATATCATGAACGCGAAAATTGAAAACTGTACCTTTGCCGGGCCAGCCGACGGCGAGTCCGTTTTAAAAGAAGCAAGAAATATCGAAGTGGTCGACAGCCGCTTTTCTCTCCGTTATCCTTTATGGCATGTGGATGGCTTTGTATTGAGTCATTCCACACTGGATGAGAAGACCCGCGCGCCGATTTGGTACGCGAAAAACGGAAGTATCGTGGACTCTTCCATTCACAGCATCAAAGGGGTTCGGGAATGCGACCACATCACGATTCGAAACTGTGACATTGCGTCCAATGAATTTGGGTGGAAAAGCCATCATATCGAGATGAAAGATTCAACGATCGCAAGTGAGTATATCTTTTTGGACAGTACTGACGTTTCTTTGGAAAACGTGCAAATGAAAGGAAAATACTCTTTTCAATATATGGAAAACCTCACGATTGAAAACTGTATTCTGGATACGAAAGACGCCTTCTGGCATTCAAAAAACGTCACGGTGCGCAACAGCGTTGTGAAAGGCGAGTATTTGGCCTGGTTCTCCGATGGTCTGACGCTTGACCACTGCAAGATCATGGGAACCCAGCCTTTGTGCTATTGTAAAAATCTGACACTCATCGACTGTGAAATGATCGACACGGATCTTGCGTTTGAATATTCAGACGTTTTGGCGACTGTTGTTTCTTCTATTGATTCAATAAAGAACCCTCGTTCGGGAAAAATCGTCGCGAAATCAATCGGAGAGATCATTCGCGAAGGATCCATTATGAAAGATACGTGCGAAATCGTAACAGAGTGATTGTTCTCTAAAAAAAGCATCGCCGGCGCGAAAGCCAAAGCGATGCTTTTATTCTTTATAAGTCCGATTTGAAATAATATACCTTGGCCTATGTTTTGTTTCAAGATAGGTTTTTCCTACATATTCCCCGATCACACCCAAAGATATTAGTTGAATTCCTCCAAGCAAGCACGTCACAATGATAGAGCTTGTCCAGCCGGACACCACCGTACCGTGAATCAAAGAAATCAGCGCGTAAACAATCAATAAAAAGCTGATGATTGAAAATGCGATGCCTATTCCGGTAACAATTCGAATCGGCTTAATGCTTAAACTTGTGATTCCATCAAAGGCAAGCGCGAGCATCTTTTTTAAAGGATAATGACTTTCCCCCTTCAATCTCTCGTGCCTTTCATAATAAACGCTTGTACTGTTAAATCCAACCAACGGAAACATCCCTCTTAAAAAAAGATTCACTTCGTTAAAATTCGAAAATTCTTCCAGAACTTTTGCGGACACCAAGCGATAATCCGCATGATTGTACACCACTTCTCCTCCGAGTTTATTCATTAGCTTATAAAAACCTTCCGCTGTTGTTCGTTTAAAAAAAGTATCTGTGTCTCTTTTTGAACGCACCCCGTATACGATATCGGCTCCTTTGTGATAGGCTTCCACCATCTCGTCCATGGCGTTTAAATCGTCTTGCCCGTCACAATCAATCGAAATGGTGATATCGCATAAATCTTTTGCTTCCATCAGTCCGGCCAGCAACGCATTTTGATGGCCCCGATTCCGGCTTAATGAAATCCCCTCAATCTTTTCTTCCTGATTCGCAAATTCTTGAATCAAATTCCATGTTGAGTCCCGGCTTCCATCATTGACAAACAAAATACGGCTTTGTTCGCTTACCTTCCTCCTTGCGATCAGGTGATTTAATTTGTTTAAAAACATAGGCTTTGTGACAGGTAGCACTTCTTGTTCGTTATAACATGGAATCACGATGTATAAAACTGGCTTATCCATTTTCTTCTCCTTTATTAAAAACCCTCGTCTGGAGCGGAAGATCCTTTTTCCCATATAAATTGTAGTGAAGAACCCCTTCTCCACGATTATAATTTTGCGAAGCAATCAAACGATACTTTTCAAATGGAAGATCGGAGTCATACGAAATAAAAAAATCCACTTCTCCATTTTCTAAAATCTGCTTTTGTTCTTCAATCATTTCCGGAAGAGGAACATTGAATTTGCAATAAAACCGATTGGTCGGCGAAATATCCGCGTATAAATTGAAACCGCTATCCAGCATTTTATAATTCAACAAAGTTGGATTTTCAATTTGGTTCATAATTTTGGCAAATTGATATTGTGGATATTCCTCTGCTGGTTGATTGATATACGCCGTGTTGCGGCTTGTCAAAAACATAAATCCCACGCATCCACACAAAGTCAGACCTGTCAAAATAAACGGGTTCAAAGGCTCCGTCCATTTTCGAACGATAGAGTACCCATAAACAAGACCCGGAAACATAAACAGCCCTAAACAAGAATAATAATACGGATAATACCGTCCGCCGATGTAAGTAGAGAAAATTAATCCTAGAAAACAACACAAATATCCTAGAAATTCTCTGAGAGAAGTTTGAAAATACATCCAGACAAAGCTGAAAAATATAAGAAGGCTCAGCCAAAAATTTTGAGTCACATTCATTTTCAAAGCGCGGAGGACAGTCATGAAAAACATTTGATCCGCTGCTTTTGTCGTATATAGAAAAATATTGTCATAGAAATAAACTTCCCATAAATAGCGCAGGGCGTGGTTCCATACAAAGTAGACGAGCACCGGCAAAGAAATCATAAAAACGCCGAAAGCAATCCAGCCAATGGATCGCAAAATTTCCTTCCATTTCTTTCGTTTCACCATAAGCACGAATGGAACGATGTACCACCCTAAATAAAAGCCAAGCATTGTGTATTTTACCCATAAAATAAAACCAGATGTCATTCCAATCGCGAAATATTCTTGTTTCGAAGGCAGGCTGTTTTCTTTTAAACAATTTAGAAGAATGTACATGCCGTAAATCAAAAAAGGCGAGCACAATTCTTCCGCGTTGTCACCGTACCAAAAGCAATAGGAAGCGACATAAATCGCAAAGCCGATCGGGATTCCAATCAAGGATATCCAGTCATTTTTAACATACAATCGAATGATTTTCCTTCCAATCATGAGAAAAATCCAGTTTACGACAACTTCAATCCAAAATACCCCTACCATAGAGGTGGAAGAAATTAAAGAAGCGATCCCATGAAGAAGGAAGATATAGGGTCCTTTTTGCTCGAAAATGTCTTTGTATAAAACATTTCCCTGCATGACGCTTTTTCCCACGCTAAAAAAGATATTGGGATCGGAAGAATCGTTGATTGTGTACAGCCAGGAGCTTCTAGAACACAAAGCGGTAAACAGAAACGCAACCACCAATAAAAAAACAGAGAGAAATCCCTTTCGAAATGTAAAGACGCGGATATTTATTTTTTTTGCGCATTCGCTGATACAGACAAAAATGCTAAAAGAACTCAGCAGCAAAACGAAAAAAGCGAAATGATGGATCGAAGTCATTTTCTGGCCATAAAAAACTTCATAAAGGACTATTAAAACGCTTCCTGTCCATAGCGAATTCACAATCAGTTCTCTAGGATGCAAAGAAAGCCGGATTTTCCATCGCCTTCTGTAAACCGTATAGTAAATAAAGTAAAGAGCCATAAGAAAGTCCAAGAAAATCACGACCGGTTTGAATGGAAGAATCCATAGTAATAGACAAAACAGACTAAATGAGAAGATAAAATTGTATTTATAATCTATCTTATTTGACAGCATCAAAAAAACTCCCTTCCAACATATCGTCTTTATCATTAAAAATATTATATTCAAAAGAAAGGCATCG
>NZ_CAXHOA010000014.1:0-69561 GCF_964018005.1 uncultured Dubosiella sp. | reverse complement strand
GTTGTGGAAAGAGAAAGAAGGCGTGTTTCTGGTTTTGAGAGATCGAACGACCACCTTGCCGCTGGCGAGGTTTTTTTTACGTTTTCGCTTGATTGAAATGTGATAAAATAAACTGATCTAGAAAGGAACGAGGAACCAATTATGGACAATGCAAAAAAGAAAGTAACGATTATCGGCGCGGGTCTTGCAGGAAGCGAGGCCGCTTGGCAATGCGCCAAGCGAGGAATCGAAGTCGTTTTATATGAAATGAGACCGAAAAAGTATCCTCCCGCTTTTTCAACGGAGGGATTCGCGGAACTTGTATGCTCCAATTCGCTTCGTTCGAATAGCTTGAACAACGCGGTGGGTATTTTAAAAGAGGAAATGCGTCAGCTGGATTCGCTGATTATGCGGGCAGCCGATTTGGCACAAGTCCCCGCCGGTTCCGCTTTGGCTGTGGATCGGCATCTCTTTTCCGATTTTGTGACGGAAACATTGAAAAATCATCCATTGGTCACAGTCGTCCATGAAGAAGTGGACACAATTCCGCAAGGCCCGGTCATTGTCGCCTCCGGCCCGCTCACTAGCGAAGCCCTGGCCGCTTCGATTCAGGAATTTACCGGAAACGATCCATTTCATTTTTTTGACGCGGCCGCGCCTATTTTGGAAAAAGACTCCATTGATTTTTCCAAGGCGTATTTTAAATCCCGCTATGACAAAGGCGAGGCGAGCTACATCAACTGCGCGATGAATCAGGAGGAGTTTGACCGGTTTTACGACGCGCTTGTCAACGCCCAATGCGCCCATTTGCACGATTTCGAACAGGAAGTTTATTTTGAGGGATGCATGCCGATTGAGGAAATGGCGCGACGCGGAAAGAAAACGATGTTGTTTGGTCCCCTGAAACCCGTTGGTTTGGAAAAAGACGGAGAACATCCGGTCGCGGTGGTCCAGCTTCGTCAAGACAATGTGGCGGCCTCCCTTTACAATATTGTCGGCTTCCAAACCCATTTGACATGGCCGGAGCAAAAGCGTGTCTTTTCGTTGATCCCGGGTCTGGAAAACGCGGTCTTTACCCGGTATGGCGTGATGCATCGAAATTCATATTTGGATTCGCCAAAAGTGCTCAAGGAAACGTACCAGACCCAAAAGCGCGAAGATCTTTTCTTCGCCGGGCAGATGACAGGCGTGGAAGGCTATGTGGAGAGCGCGGCGAGCGGCTTGATTGCCGGTATTAACATGGCGCGTTATTTACAAGGGGAAAACTGCATCGAATTTGGCAATACGTGTGTTATGGGATCGCAGGCGTTTTACATTACCCATTGCGATTCCAAAAACTTTCAGCCGATGAACGCCAACTTCGGAATTTTGCACGCCAAGGAAAAATACAAGAAAAGAGAGCGGAAAGAAAAGCTCGCGCAGCAGGCGCTTGATCGAATCGAGGAAATTAAAGAGACGTATCATGTCTGAGCTCATTGAAAATTTCCTGCGTTATATTTATCGAACGCATTCGGGATCGGAAAAAACTGTGGAAGCGTATAGACGGGATTTGGAGCAGCTGAAAAATTATTTGGTTTCCGAAGGCATTTCCGGCTTCGACGCGGTAAGCCGAAACCAGTTTATGGAATTTCTCGCGCAGCTGCGGATGCTGGATGATCAAAGCGTGGCCAGCGATGCGACCATTTGCCGCAAGCTTTCCACGTACCGCTCTTTTTATCAGTATTTGCATCAATTCATCGGCATTCAGAACAATCCTTTGGAAGGAATCAAATCGCCGGGAAACAAAAGGAAAATTCCCGAGTTTCTTTTTTTGCATGAAGTGAAAAATTTTTTGAATACATATGATATTTCCCAACGGAACGATTTGCGGGATAAGACGATGTTTTCTTTGATGTACGCTTCAGGCTTGCGATTAAGCGAGCTGGTGAACTTGACCTGGAGTCAAATCGACCTCAATGCCCACATCGTCCACGTGGTCGGGAAAGGGGACAAAGAGAGAATCGTTCCTTTTTACGCCTCGCTTTCCAGGCTGCTTCAGGAATATCGCTTGCGATACTGGATGTTGTATGCCAAAGATGGGGAAACGGCGGTTTTTCTTTCCAATCGAGGACAGAAAATGACGCCGCGTGGGGTGCAGTTCGTCATGCAAAAGCACGCGGATCAAATCGGGATGGCGATGAAGGTGCATCCCCATATGCTTCGGCATTCGTTTGCGACCCATTTGATGGACAACGGCGCCGATATTCGAATCGTGCAGGAGCTGCTTGGACACGCTTCGTTGTCGACGACGCAAATTTATACCCATGTTTCTTTGGCGAAAGTCCGCATGGCGTACGAACACAGCCACCCGCTGGCTTGAAATTATGAATTCTTTCCTTGAAACCCGGAAAGAGGACTGCTATACTTAAAAAGCGCGTATGCGCAAATTCACACATCATGAATTCGATTGCCCGTGCACAGTTGTGTTGCTTTCGTTGGAAGTGATGGAGGATAAACGGAAAGGTAGGACTTAACATGTCAGAAATCGTATCTATTAAGAAAATGTTGGAAAACGGTGTACACTTTGGACATCAGACTCGTCGTTGGAACCCAAAAATGAAACCATATATTTACACGAGCCGCAATGGGGTATACATCGTTGATTTGAACCAGACTCAAAAACAAATCGAGGACGCGTACAAAGCGTTGAAACAGATCAGTGAGAACGGCGGAAAAGTATTGTTTGTCGGCACGAAAAAACAAGCGGCCGAAACAATCGAAGAACAAGCTCTTCGTTCCGGATCGTTCTTTGTCAACAAACGTTGGCTGGGTGGTCTGCTCACGAACTTCCGCACGATCCAGAAGCGCGTAAAACGCCTTGTTGAGATCGAGGAAATGGAAGCAAGTGGAAAACTTGAAGTATATACAAAGAAAGAACAAGCGCAGATTCTGAAAGAAAAAGCGAAATTGGAATCGTCGCTGGGCGGTATCAAAGAAATGAAAAAACTGCCGGACGCGATTTTCATCATTGATCCGAAAGAAGAGCACAACGCGGTTGCCGAAGCGAAAAAACTTGGCATTCCTGTGTTCGCCATGCTGGACACGAACTGCGATCCGGAAGACGCAGACTATCCAATCGCCTCCAATGACGACGCGAACCGTTCGGTAAAACTGATCACGACGATCATGGCCGACGCGATCGTGGACGCCAAGGGCGGACTGCTTGAAATGGCTTACCTCGATGACACGACAGAAGATGTCACGATGGAAGACGTCATCCGTAACGTGGAAGCGCAAATCGCTGAGAACGAAAGACGTCGTCGTCTGAGAAACGAAGAGCGCCGCAAACGGAATTTCGACCGCAGAAACCGTCGTCCATACAATGGAAACCGTCCAAACGGACCTCGTCCAAACGCGGGTGCCCAGGACGCGAAACCAGCTCCAGCTGCCCCTAAAAAAGAGGCTTAATATAATTTAAATTCAAAAAAGAAACCAGGAGGAAATGAGAATGGCAATTAGTGCAAAGCAAGTAAAAGAATTGCGTGAAAAAACCGGCGCAGGCATGATGGACTGTAAAAAAGCCCTGACTGAGTGCGAAGGCGACTTGGACAAAGCCGTTGACTGGCTCCGTGAAAAGGGAATCAGCAAGGCCGCGAAAAAAGAAGGACGCATTGCCGCCGAAGGATTGACGCGCGTAGCGGTTGATGGAAACGTCGGTGTCGTTGTCGAGGTCAACTCGGAAACGGACTTCGTTTCGAAAAACGACCAGTTCCTGAATTTGTTGAATACGATCACGAACGCCGTGCTCGCCAACAAACCAGCCAACAACGAGGAAGTACTCGCGATCGCAACGCCGGATGGCACGATCGAAGAGCTGATCACAAACGCAACCGCGACGATTGGAGAAAAAATTACGTTCCGTCGTTTTGCGATTGTTGAAAAGACAGACGACGAGATTTTTGGAACTTATATGCACATGGGTGGATCCATTTCGTCTCTTGTTGTGCTGAAAGGCGGAAACGACGAAGTCGCAAAAGACATGGCGATGCAAGTAGCCAGCATGAATCCGACATACATTTCGCAAAAGGATGTTCCTGCGGAAGTTGTGGAACATGAACGCAATTTGCAGCAGCAAATCATGGCGGCAGACCCTGCCATGGCAAGCAAGCCGGAAAAAGTACTGGCGGGCATCCTGAATGGAAAAGTGTCGAAACACTTTAAAGACCAGTGCCTGATGGATCAGGAATATTTCAAAGATCCAAAAGAAAAAGTAGCTAATTTCTTGAAAAACAACAAAGCCGAAGTCGTAACGTTCGTACGTTTCGCGGCCGGTGAAGGAATCGAGAAAAAAGAAGAAAACTTCGCTGAAGAAGTTATGGCGCAAATCAAAGGTTAATTGAACTTTTTAAGAGACATCACGCGGTGTCTCTTTTTTTGTTCTTTGAATTGGTTGTATGAAACAAAACGAAGGATAAAATGTTATGGAATTTTCATTTCTTGAAAAATTTTCAGAAAAATACTTGAAACCACAAAACCACCGGCGTATAATTACGAACTATAAATAATGAAAGCATTGAAGAGAAGGAGTAGGCAAGAAGAGGTTTCCTAGCGAGCCGCGTTGGTGGAAGGCGGCAGACGCTCGTTGCTGAACGTGTCTTGGAGTGGATATGCGAAGTCGTCGAGTATGTCCCGTATTCCTGCGTTAAAGGGTAGAGAGTCTTCCTGAGGGAAGGAATAAAGGTGGTACCGCGATCCAGTCGTCCTTTTCGATTCGAAGAGGACTTTTTTTTATTGAAAGGAGATGGTTTGAATGATTGAGGACCGAACGAATCAAGCAAGAAAACACATCGACAGAAAATAGAAAAACATCAAGGAGAGAGTAGAGGAGAAAAATCATGAATACAAAACCCAATAAAAAATATCAAAAAATCGTATTGGCCTATTCGGGCGGACTGGACACTTCCGTATTGATTCCATGGCTCAAGGAAAACTACGGCTGTGAAGTCATCGCGGTTTCCGGCAACGTCGGACAGGCATCCGAACTGGAAGGTCTTGAAGAAAAAGCGCTGAAAACCGGCGCCTCCAAATTGTACATCGAAGATTTGACAAAAGAGTTTGTCGACGACTACATCATCCCGACGATCCAGGCCGGGGCGACGTATGAGCAGTACTTGCTGGGCACATCGTTTGCCAGACCGTTGATTGCGAAACGAATCGTTGAAATCGCCAAAGCCGAAGGCGCCGACGCCATTTGCCACGGCTGTACGGGAAAAGGAAACGACCAGGTGCGGTTCGAACTGGCCATCAAGGCGTTCGCGCCTGATATGGACATTATCGCGCCATGGCGGTTTTGGGAGCTGAACTCCAGAGAAAAGGAAATCGCCTATGCCGAGGAGCATCAAATTCCATTGAAAATCAACAAGGAAACGAACTACTCCAAAGATAAAAACCTGTGGCATTTGTCCCATGAAGGACTCGATTTGGAAGATCCGGCCAACGAGGCGCCAATCAATGTGGAAGGCTTTTTGGAACTTGGCGTTTCTCCACAGCAGGCGCCGGACGAACCAACCGAAATCACGATTCATTTCGAAAACGGCAAGCCAACCGCGCTCAACGGAGAAACGATGGATAGCGTCGCACTCATCGAAGCGCTGAACAAAGTCGGCGGCGCCAACGGCATTGGCATTCTCGACATCGTGGAAAACCGGCTCGTCGGCATGAAGTCCAGAGGCGTGTATGAGACGCCGGGCGGAACGATTCTTTACGCCGCCCACAACAAACTGGAGGAAATCACGCTGGACAAGGAAACGAAACACTACAAAGAGCTCGTCGCTCTGAAGTTTGGCGAACTCGTATACAACGGACTGTGGTACACGCCGCTGCGCAAAGCGCTCAGCGCGTTCGTGGACGAAACCCAAAAAACGGTAACCGGCGACGTCAAATTGAAACTATATAAAGGCAACATCATTCCTTGCTCCGTCACTTCGCCATATTCGCTGTACTCGGCCGGCATGGCGACGTTCGACGAGGACGATTGCTATGACCAGGCGGATTCGGCCGGCTTCATCAACTTGTTCGGCTTGCCAATCAAAGTTCGGGCGCTGCAGGATCAAATGCTGAGTGAGCAAACCGGAAACCACTTCCCGGATGTGGAATAAGCGGAGGGAACGTTATGAAAATGTGGGCAGGACGCTTCGCGGTCGAAACGGACGCGCTCGTCAACGATTTCAACTCTTCCATTCCGTTTGACTGCCGGCTGTATCCGTACGATATTCAAGGATCGCTCGCGCATTCGCAAATGCTGTGCGATCAGGGGATTTTGTCAAAAGAGGACAAAGACGCGATCCATGGCGGACTCAACGAGTTGCTCGAGGAAATGAACGCGGGAAAGATCGCGTTTACGCCCCAGTACGAGGACATTCATATGTGCGTCGAGGAGCTGCTGACAAAAAAAATCGGCGACGCCGGCAAGCGGCTTCACACCGGACGAAGCCGCAACGACCAGGTCGCGCTCGATATGCGGCTGTACACCCGCGACCAAATCGGGATCATCCATGAAAAAGTCCGCCGCTTTTTGAAGGTGCTCGTCGATCTGTCCAAAAACAACTTGGAGACGATCATGCCCGGCTACACGCATTTGCAGCGGGCGCAGCCCATCACGTTCGCCCATGTGATGATGGCGTACGCCAACATGCTTAAACGCGATGTCATCCGGCTGGAAAACACGTACGATCTCATGAACGAGTCGCCTCTTGGCTGTGGCGCGCTGGCGACTACGACGTATCCGATCGACCGAAACGCCACGGCGCAAATGCTCGCGTTCAAACAGCCATGCGACAATTCGCTTGACGGCGTGAGCGACCGGGACTACTGTGTCGAGCTGGCGAGCGATCTTTCGATCTTGATGATGCATTTGTCAAGACTAAGCGAGGAAGTCATCGCCTGGTGCTCGTGGGAGTTTAAATTCATCGAATTGAGCGACGCCTTCGCGACCGGCTCAAGCATTATGCCGCAAAAGAAAAATCCGGACATCTGCGAGCTTGTCCGGGGCAAAACGGGACGGGTGTATGGCGATTTGAATACGCTTCTGGTCATGCTCAAAGGAATCCCGCTTGCCTACAACAAAGACATGCAGGAGGACAAGGAAGCGCTCTTTGACGCCATCGACACAGTCAACATGTGTCTTGATGTGCTCGTGCCGATGTTCCAAACGATGCGGCTGTACAAGGGCAACATGCTGAAAGCCGCGCAACAAGGCTTTTTGAACGCGACCGACTGCGCCGATTATTTGACGAAAAAAGGGCTGCCGTTTCGCGACGCCTACAAAATCAGCGGGTCGATGGTGGCCTGGTGCATCGAGAACAAAAAGACGCTCAACGAGTTGACGCTGGAACAGTTCCAGTCGTTCCATCCTTTGTTCGAAGCCGATGTGTACGAGGCCATCGACTTGCTGCAATGCGTGCAGGCCAGACAAGTCCACGGCGGACCGGGCAAGGCGTCCGTTCAAAAACAAATTCAAGCCATAGAGCAATTTTTAGAAAGCAGGGAAGCCGATGCGTAAACCAAAAGTGTACATTGACGGGCAGGCGGGAACGACCGGTCTGCAAATCGTGGAACGATTGAAACATCGCGACGACATCGAACTGCTGCAAATCGACGAGGCGCTTCGAAAAGACGAAGCGGCCCGGAAGCAGATGTTCGAGCAGGCGGATCTGGCGTTTTTATGCCTGCCGGATGCGGCCGCCATCGAGGCGGTGCAGCTGGCCGAAGGCACGGGAACGAAGATCATCGACGCCTCCACCGCGCACCGGACGACATGGACATACGGATTTCCGGAGCTGTCCGACGCGCATCGTCGCGAGATCCAAACCGCGCAGCGCGTCGCCAATCCGGGCTGTCACGCGACGGGATTGACCGCGATTGTGTATCCGCTCGTTCAAAGCGGCCTCGTATCGCCAGACGAAGTCGTCCACGCGTTTTCTCTGACGGGATATTCCGGAGGCGGAAACAAGATGATTGCCGAATACGAAAGCCGTAAGAGCCATCCGTTGTTTTCACCGCGCATTTATGGCTTGAACATGGATCACAAGCATTTGCCGGAAATGCAAAAGATTTGCGGGTTGAACAACGAGCCTTTGTTTACACCCATTGTGGACGACTACTACAACGGCATGCTCGTTTCGGTACAGCTTGAACAGGAGCCGCAAACGGTGTATGAAACTCTGAGCGCGGCGTATGCCGGCAAGCCGCTTATCCAAGTCGAAATGGTCAAAGAGCCGATGCTGGCCGCCAACGCGCAGGCCGACACCGACGAGCTGAAGATCTATGTCGGTGGCAGCAAGAAAAAAACGATCGTGACCGCCTCGTTTGACAATTTAGGAAAAGGCGCTTGCGGCGCGGCGATCCAAAATATGAATTTAATGCTTGGGCTCGACGAGTTCGAGGGATTGAGAAAAAAGGAAGGATAGGAAGGAATGGAAACTCCACAAGGATTTTATGCCGGTGCTTGTCATTGCGGCATTCGAAAAAACCAAACAAAAAACGACGTGGCGCTCATCTATTCAAGCGTGCCATGCCAGGTTGGCGCCGTGTATACGAAAAACGTCGTCAAAGCGGATCCGCTTTTGCTGAATAAGGAAACGCTCAAAAACCACGAGGCGCAAGCGGTCATCGTCAATTCAGGCAACGCCAACGCCTGCGCGCTCCATGGTATGGAAAACGCCATCCGCGAGCAAAAGGCGGCGGCCAAGTTTTTAGATATCGCGCCCGACCAGGTGCTCGTCGCCTCCACGGGCGTCATCGGTGTGGAGCTGCCGGTGGAATGCATTGAGGAGAATTTGTCTTCCTTACAATTAGGCACCACCATCGAAGAAGCGGCCAACGCGATCATGACGACGGATACCACCGAGAAAATCGCGGAAGCGACGGTCGTTTTGGATGGAAAGTCGGTTCGTATTCTTGGTATCTGCAAAGGATCGGGAATGATCCATCCCAACATGGGAACGATGCTCGCGTTTATTTTGACGGATTGTGCCATCGACCACACCCTCCTTCAAAAAGCGCTGCTCGACAATACGAATCAAACGTTCAACCGCGTCAGCGTGGATGGCGACACGTCGACCAACGACATGTGTCTTGTCATGGCCAACGGACTGGCTGGCAATCCAACGATCGTGAAAGAAGACGAATCGTTCGTTTTGTTCCAGCAGGCGCTAAAAACCGTTATGGAAAGCCTGGCGGTTCAAATCGCCAAAGACGGCGAGGGAGCGAGCCGGCTGATTACTTGCCGCGTCAAGGAAGCCAAAGAGGAGGACCAGGCTGAAACTTTGGCCAAGGCGGTCGTTTCCTCGTCGTTATGCAAAGCGGCGATGTTTGGACACGACGCCAACTGGGGCCGGGTGCTTTGCGCGATGGGCTATTCGGGAGCCGAATTTGATCCGGCGCTTGTCGATGTCGCGTTTGCGTCGGCTTGCGGATGTGTCAAGGTGTGCGCGCAAGGCAAAGGCGTGCCATTTTCCGAGGAACTTGCCGCGGCGATTCTTTCCGAGGATGAAATCGACATTGAAATCAACCTTCACGAAGGAAACGCCGAATGCACGTGCTGGGGGTGCGACTTGACTTACGACTATGTCAAAATCAACGGGGACTACCGGACATGATGGCAAAGGAAAGAGCGAATATCCTGATCGAGGCGCTCCCGTACATTCGTGAATACCACGATCAAATTATTGTAATCAAATATGGCGGCAACGCCATGATTGACGACGAGCTCAAACGAGCCGTCATTCAGGACGTGCTTTTGCTGCGGCTGGTCGGCATCCATGTCGTCCTCGTCCATGGCGGCGGGCCCGATATTTCCGAGATGCTGCGCAAAGTCGATATACCTTCGCGGTTTGAAAACGGCTTGCGCGTCACGACGAAAGAAACGATGGAGATCGTGCAAATGGTGTTGTGCGGAAAGGTGAACAAAGATCTTGTCGGCCTGCTCGAAGGGCAGGGAGTCGGCTTGTCGGGCATGGATGGCGGCTTGTTTCGCGCCGTGCCGTACCGGGATGAAAGCGAAGTGGATTACGGCTACGTCGGCGAAGTCATAGACGTGAATCCAAAAATCGTGCTGGATGTGATTGAGAAAGGATATATCCCTGTCGTTTCCAGCGTGGCGGCCGGCATGCACGAGCCGGCGTCCTACAACATCAACGCCGACACGGCGGCCAGCAAGCTCGCCAGCGCCCTGCACGCCAAAAAGCTCATCCTGCTTACGGATGTGCCGGGCCTCATGAAAGATCCCGGCAATCCGGACACGCTCATTCGCCGTTTGAAAGTGTCGCAAGTGCCGGCGCTCGTCATGTCGGGCATTATTTCCGGCGGCATGATTCCGAAAGTGGACTGCTGCGTGGAGGCGGTGCGGCAAGGCGTGGAGCGCGCGAACATTCAGGACGGACGGCTACCGCATTCCATTTTGATTGAATTGCTTAGCGACGATGGAATCGGAACGATGTTTAGTTGACAACAAGGAGGAAAACGAATATGGAACATGCCCAATTAAAAGCGGACGAAAAACAATACGTCATGCAGACGTATGGCCGTTTTGACCTTTCGCTCGACCATGGAGACGGATGTTATTTATACGATCTGGATGGAAAGGCGTATTTGGATTTGACAAGCGGTATCGGCGTCAACTGCCTCGGCCACGCCCATCCAATCTTGACCCGGGCTTTGCAGGAGCAAGTCGGAAAGCTGATGCACGTCAGCAATTTGTATTACACAAAACCGATGGTGTCCGCCGCCAAACAGCTTTGCGAGGCGACCGGCATGAAAAAGGCTTTTTTCTCCAATTCCGGGGCGGAAGCCAACGAGGCGATGATCAAGGCGGCCCGCAAATACTCGCAAACAAACTACGCGATGGACCGGACGAAAATTTTGACGCTTGTCAACTCGTTTCACGGCCGGACGATCGCCACGCTGGAAGCGACCGGACAAGACAAGTTCCACCAGTACTTTTACCCGTTTACCGACGGGTTCGACTACGTGGAAGCCAACAACATCGACGACGTCAAAGCGAAGGCGGACGATAAGACGTGCGGCATCATGCTCGAGCTTATCCAGGGCGAGAGCGGGGTCCGGCCACTCGATCCGGTCTTTGTGCGCGAACTCGAACAATTTTGCAAGGAACGGGATATTTTGCTGCTGATCGACGAGGTGCAAACGGGTATCGGACGAACTGGCAAGTTGTTTTGTTACGAAAACTACGGCATCGAGCCCGACATCGTCTCGATGGCGAAAGGACTTGGCGGCGGCGTGCCAATTGGCGGTATTTTAACGAATGAAAAAACATCCACCGCGTTGCAGGCTGGCGATCATGGCTCGACATTTGGTGCCAATCCGCTGGCGACGACAAGCGCCGACACGGTTTTGTCGCTGGTGAACGATCCGGATTTTTTGAAAGACGTCGAGCAAAAAGGAACGTATTTTATGGAGCGGTTGAAGGCGATCCCATCCGAGCGAATCAAGGATGTGCGTGGAATCGGACTGATGATTGGCATCGAAGTCGACCCGGAGGAAATCGGCGGCCTCATCCAGGCGTGCATGGATCGAGGCATGCTCGTTTTAAAGGCGGGGACGAACACGATTCGCCTGCTGCCGCCGCTTATCATTACAAAAAAACAAATCGACGACGCATTGAACATCTTTGAGGAGGTATTGGCATGAAACACGTTTTAAAAATGCTGGATTTAAGCCCGGAGGAAATTACCCAGATCCTTGATTTGGCGGACCAGCTGAAATATGAAAAAAAGCACGGCATCGCGCATCCGTATCTTATTGGCAAGTCGATTGGCTTGATTTTCCAAAAGGCGAGCACGCGGACGCGGGTGTCGTTTGAAACCGGCATGAACCAGCTGGGCGGACAGGCGCTGTTTTTGTCGGCACGCGATCTTCAAATCGGCCGCGGCGAGCCGGTCCAGGACACGGCCCGGGTGCTTTCGCGCTATTTGGACGCGATCATGATTCGGACATTCGATCAGAAGGAAGTCGAAGACTTGGCGGAGTACGGCACCATTCCGGTCATCAACGGACTGACGGATTTTTCGCATCCTTGCCAGGTGCTGGCGGACTTGATGACGATTCGTGAGCGGTTTGGCTCGCTTAAAGGCGTCAAAATGGCGTACCTTGGCGATGGCGACAACATGGCCAACTCGCTGATTGTTGGCGGGCTCAAAACGGGCATGGTCGTTTCCGTGGCGACACCGGACGAATACAAGCCGGATCCGATCGTTTTGGATTTCGCGTCGGAATACGACACGTTCACATGGACGAACGATCCATACGAAGCGGTGAAAGACGCCGATGTCGTCATTACGGATACATGGGCGAGCATGGGTGTGGAAGCTGAAAAAGAGGTGCGGCAAATCGCCTTCGCGCCGTATCAGGTCAACGATGAGCTTATGAAGGTGGCCAAGCCCGAAGCGATGGTGCTGCATTGTCTGCCGGCGTACCGGGAGCAGGAAATCACGGAGAAGGTGTTCGAGGAGCACGCGGACGAGATTTTCGAGGAGGCGGAAAACCGCCTGCACGCGCAAAAAGCCGTCATGGTTTTGCTGATGAAAGATTAATGAATACGCCTTGCCGACGCGCAGGGCTTTTTTTTTGCGATGGCTGTTTTTGGTTTCTGCCAACCGAGTCTTTTCATTTAAAGGCGGATTTAGTATAATTGGAATGATAATCAAAGGAGCTTGAAATTCATGTATAAACGAGTTTTATTAAAATTAAGCGGAGAAGCGCTCTCCTCCAATGAAAACGCTCTGGAGCCGAAAGTCTTGAAACGGCTGGCAAAAGAATTGAAGAAAGTAAAAGAAACCGGCGTGGAGCTGGCGATCGTCGTGGGCGGGGGCAACTTTATCCGCGGCAAGATGATGGCGGAAATGGGAATGAACCGCTCGCAGGCCGACTACATGGGCATGCTGGGCACCGTCATCAACGCGCTGGCGGTACAAAACGCTTTGGAGCAGGAAGATGTCGACACCCGCGTACAGACGGCGGTGGAAATGCAAAAAGTAGCCGAACCGTACATTTTGCGGCGCGCCCTGCGTCATCTGGACAAAGGCCGCATCGTTATTTTCGGAGCCGGCACCGGATCGCCGTATTTTAGCACGGATACGACCGCGGCGCTGCGGGCTTCCGAAATCGACGCCGATGTGATCCTGATGGCTAAAAACGGCGTGGACGGAGTGTATGACGCCGATCCGAAGAAAGATCCAAACGCCAAGAAATTCGATCATCTTTCCTATATGGATGTTTTGAACAAAGGCTTGCAAGTCATGGATTCCACCGCGATCAGCATGTGTATGGACAACGACATCGACCTGGTTGTGTTTAACATGAATGAAGAGGGAAACATTTTAAAAGCCGTTCAGCAGGACGTGGACGGAACAGTCATATCAAAATAAAGGAGAAAACATATGAGTGAACATTTAGAAAAAGCCGAATTGAGAATGATGGACGCGATCGAGAACCTGGAGGAAAATCTCGCGACGATCCGGACAGGACGGGCTAATTCCCAAATCCTGGACCGGGTACACGTGGACTACTACGGGGAACCGACACCAATCAACCAAATCGCGCGGATCTCGGTTGTGGAAGGAACGCAACTGGTCATCAAGCCTTACGACCGTTCGACGGTCAAAGCCATCGCCCACGCGATCCAGGCGGCCAATCTGGGGCTGAACCCGCAGGCGGAAGCCGATCAAATCCGAATTCTCGTTCCGCAGCTGACACAGGACCGGCGCAAGCAGCTCGCCAAAGATGCGCAAAAATTCGCGGAAGAATGCAAAGTGGCGATTCGCAACATCCGCCGCGACTGCAACGACGCCTTGAAAAAAGACAAGGAAATCAGCGAGGACATCACAAAAGAATTACTGAACGACGCACAAAAACTGACGGACAAATTCACGAAGGAAGTCGACAAGATCACAACGGAAAAGAAAAACGAGATCTTAAACGTTTAGACCCAATCCCCATTGGGTTTTTTCTATTCCCGTAGCAAACGATTGTCATGAATCCCCAAAATTCGTTATTCTAAAATAGAAAGGAAAAGTATACACGCCGTATATCGTCAAACCTATGCAAGTACCTGAAACCGTCGCGATCATCATGGATGGAAATGGGCGCTGGGCCAAAAAACAAGGACTGCCCCGGACCGCCGGCCATAAAAAAGGCGCGGACCAAATCCGCACGATCGCTTTGGAAGCCAATCGACTCCACATTAAAAAACTGATCCTGTACGCGTTCTCCACCGAAAACTGGAAACGCCCCGAGGACGAGATTTCCTATTTGTGCAAGCTGCCAGGCATCTTTTTTTCAAAATTCATTAAAGAGCTGATGGAAAACAACATCCGCGTCACGTTCGCCGGCGAGCTGGAGCGCTTCCCGAAAGAAACGCAAAAGGTAATTCGCAAAGCGGTCAACCAGACGGAGCGCAACACCGGTCTGGAGCTTTGCATCGCCATCAATTACGGATCCAGACGGGAAATCGTTTTGGCGATCCGGGAATACACAAGGCAAGTGCTCGAGCAGGAACGCGCCAACGATTTAAGCGAAGAGGACTTTTCCAGCTATTTGTTCGTGCCCGAAAACGTGGATTTGCTCATTCGCACAAGCGGCGAGGAACGCATCTCGAACTTTTTGCTGTGGCAAATCGCGTACGCGGAACTCATTTTCACGCCTGTCGCGTGGCCGGACTTTGACGAGGCGAAACTCGACGAGTGCCTGCGTCTATACAGCGAACGCGACCGCCGCTTTGGGGGCGTATGATGAAAACGAGAATCCTGACGGCGATCCTCATTATTTTGGTCGTCGCGTTTCCGGTTTTTTACGGAAGCTGGCCCCTTGAGCTGCTGGCCCTCTTTATCGTATGCGCCGGCGCCTGGGAATGGATGCGCATCCTGCCCGGTTTTTCCAACTGGTCGTGGCTGCTGGTCGTCGCGATTGGCGGGGTTCTGGGGGCGAGGTTCGTGCCCGGAAGCTGGCTGTTCGTGCTGGTAGCTTGCGTCGTTCTCTTTTTGTGGGGACTGCCTGTTTTTATGGAACGCTTTTCGATCGTCGACGCCAATTCCCTCGTTGTGTTTTTCGTTTTGTTTTCCCTCTTTTATATTTCAATGGGGGAAATTATCGCCAACCATATGTATTTATGGACGATTGTTTTCGCGACATACGGATCGGATACCGGCGCCTACTTTATCGGCCGGGCGTTTGGCCGGCACAAGATGAATCCGCGCATCTCGCCGAAAAAAAGCTGGGAGGGCTTTTTTGGCGGTGTCGTTTCGGGAGCCATCATCAGCATCGCGCTCAGCTCGCTGTACTGGAGCAATCTGAATGTGACGGTCAACGTGCTGCTCTGTTTGCTTTGTCCGGTTTTCGCGGAACTCGGCGATCTTTGCTTTAGCGCCATCAAACGCCACTTCGGCATTAAGGACTTTTCCAATTTGCTGCCGGGGCACGGGGGCGTGCTGGACCGGGTCGACTCGCTGCTGATCAATATTTTGGTTTTTGGTGTCCTGTTCCATATTTTTTTGATTTAAACATTTGAAGGGGGATAAAAAATATGAATCTAATCATTGGATTGATCGCGTTCTTGTTCATGCTGAGCGTCATCGTGATTATTCATGAGCTTGGCCACTTCGCGATGGCGAAAAAATTTGGCGTGTTCTGCAAGGAATTTTCCATCGGCATGGGGCCGGCGCTGTGGCAAAAAGAGGGGAAGGAAACGACGTTTTCGATTCGGGCGATTCCGTTTGGCGGCTACGTCATGATGGCCGGCGAGCAGGACGGCAGCCAGGACGAGAGCGAAGACGACTGGCTCAAGGACGTGCCGGCTGCCCGGCGCCTCAACAACATCGCGCCATGGAAGCAAATCGTCATCATGCTGGCGGGCGTCACGATGAACATCGTGCTTGCCTACGCCTTGTTTACCGGCTTGGCGATGGCGCGCGGCTATGTCGTCGAAGACGCCAAGCCCGTCGTGTACGAAGTCGTGGAAAATTCGCCGGCCGCCAAGGCAGGACTGCAAAAGGACGATGAAATCATCCGCGTCACGAATGGTTCGGAAAGCATCGAGCCGCAACGGCAGTTCGATGTGATCGAATTCATCCAGTACAATCCAACCGAAAGCACGTATACAATCGCGCGCGGAAACGAGACGCTGGATGTGAAGATCACGCCGCGCTACAACAAAGACACCCAGACGTACGAGATTGGCTCGATTGCCACGTCGTACGCCCGTCCGATCGCGTGGTACGAAGCGTTCAAAGTCGGATGGGACGACATGGTCGATTCGGGCTCCTCGATTTTCCGCTCGCTAGGCCAGCTTGTCAAAGGAAAAGGCTATGAAAACTTGTCTGGACCGGTGGGCATTTTGAATTTGACGAAGAAGACGACCGAGATGGGCTGGATGTCGTACTTGTCGCTTTTCGCCTTGATCTCGCTAAATATCGGCATTTTCAACTTGCTGCCGATTCCGGCGCTCGATGGCGGCCGCGTCCTGATCTTGCTTATTGAGCGCATCACGCGCCGTAAAATCAACGAGAAGCTCGTGGAAAACATCATTTTGGCCAGCTTTGTGCTGCTCATAGGAATTTTCCTATTCGCGACGTACAACGATATCGCGAAAATGTTTTAAAGACTGTGAAAAAAACAGTCTTTTTTTGCGATGTCAAATACGTTGGATCGACAAAAAACACGAGAAATGAAACAATGCGGACAAGGGGGATTCGTTTATGGAAATCGGAAAGCAAATCAAAAAGCAGCGGCAGGCGAACCACTGGACGCAAGAGGAGCTGGCGGAAAAGATTTATGTCAGCCGGCAGTCGGTGTCCAACTGGGAAAACGACAAGACGTATCCCGATCTGGAAAGCCTGCTGCGCATGAGTATTTTGTTTTCGACGACGATCGACGACCTCGTGAAAGGAGATCAGCAGGAAATGAAAGAAGTCATTCACAACCAGGAAAGCAAGGCGGTGTTCAACCGGGACGCCACGATCTTTGCGGTTTTATTGATCGCGTTCACGATTTTGTGCGTGCCCATTGGCTTGATTGGAAAATGGATTGGCATCGTCTTGGATATCGCTTTTTTCGCGGTTACGATGGCGTATGCCTTGAAGGTGGAAAAGCAAAAGAAAGCGCTCGATATTCAAAGCTACAAGGAAATCGACGCGTTCATGCAAGGCGTTTCGCTCTCGCAAATTCAAAAGGAGCGGGAAAAAGCGGTGCGTCCGTATCAAAAGGTGTTCGCCGCGCTGATCGCCGCCTTGATTGGCGGTTTGATCGCGCTTTTGTGGTGCCTGGTCTTGTAATTTTTCATCCGGCTTGAATTTTAACCTCATTAAAGTTAAGATGCTCGTATGAAAAAAAATGAAGACACTTTAATGAAAGAACCTTATCCGTTGACATTTGGCGAGGAAATCGGCAACTCGATTTCCCACGGCGTCATGTTTTTTATTCTCCTGTTCACGCTTCCGTACTATGCCATACGCGCCTACACGATGGGCGGCGCCATGGAGGCGGCCGGGATCTCGGTGTACTTCTTTTGCATGATGTTCATGTTTGGCGGCAGCTGCCTTTACCACATGATGCCGTATCACACGACGTACAAATACGTGTTTCGCAAACTGGATCACATCATGATCCTGCTCGCGATCGCGGGCACATACACCCCGATTTGCCTTGTCGTGCTACACAACTGGGTCGGGTACACTGTGCTGGCCATTGAGTGGGCGATGGTGCTGGCCGGGGTGTTGCTTAAAAGCATCGCCAAAAAACGCTACAAAGTTTTGTCGATGACGATCTACATGGTTATGGGATGGATGGCGCTCTTCATTTTACCGGCGCTGATCGCCCATACGAACTGGATCTTTTTGACGTTGCTTGTGGCCGGCGGCGTGCTGTACACGATAGGGACGTATTTTTACTCGCATCCCGAAAAAAACTTTTTCCATTTTACGTGGCATATCTTTATTATTTTGGCGAGTTTGTGCCATTTAGCCGGAATTTTATATTTTATGTGAAAATAGGGATTGCTATTTATGAAGTTGAGTGATAATCTATTGTCTATCAGGACGTAGCTCAGCTTGGTAGAGCGCTTGGTTCGGGTCCAAGAGACCGCAGGTTCAAATCCCGTCGTCCTGACCATGCCTATGAAGCCGATTGATGAAAGTCGATCGGTTTTTTTCTATCGTACCGGATTCATTCCGGTGTATAATAAAAAAGATTGGTAGGTGAATATATGTTTTTAAAACGAATCGAACTGCAAGGGTTTAAAAGTTTCGCGGACAAAACGATCGTGCAGTTTGATCACGACATCACCGGAATTGTCGGACCGAACGGCTGCGGCAAAAGCAACATCAACGACGCCATCCGGTGGGTGCTCGGGGAACAGAGCGTGAAGTCGCTACGCTCCGGAACGAACATGGCCGATATTATCTTTTCCGGAAGCGAACAGCGAAAACGCGTCAATATGGCGAAAGTGACGCTCGTGTTCGACAATACCCGCAAGGTGTTCGACTCGCCGTTTGACGAAATCGAGATCACGCGTCAAATCCATCGGGCCAACAACGAGGCGGGGTATTTCATCAACAAGACGCCGTGCCGGCTCAAAGACATTCAGGAGCTCATCATGGATACCGGTCTGGGAAGGGATTCGCTCAGCATCATTTCCCAAGGCAACATTTCGTCGTTCGCCGACGCCAAGCCGGAAGAGCGGCGCGGCTTGTTCGAAGAAGCCGCGGGCGTGGCGAAATATAAAAAAAGAAAAAAGATCTCGCTTCAAAAACTGGAACAGACCAAAGAAAATCTGGAGCGCCTGCAAGATATTTTGGACGAGCTGGAACGGCAAATCGGACCGCTGGAACGGCAGGCGAAAAAGGCGAAGCAGTTTCTCGCGTACAAAAACGAGCTATTCGAAATCGAGATCAGCGTTCTCGTCGAGGAAGTGGAATCGCTAGACGCCTCGATCCGGGAAATCGAACGGACGATTTTGGAAGCGCAAGGAAACCAAGTCGAGCAAACGCGCATGCTGGAGCGCAACGAAGCCGACATCGACGCGCTGCGCCAGGAAATTTACCAGCTTGACGCCAAAGTCCAAAGCCTCCAGCAAGACTACACGCAAGCGATGGAGGAAAGCGTGCAGCTCGAAAAGCGGAAAGTCGAGCTGGACGAAAAGCGCAAGTACACGCTTCAGGTAGCGGATTTGCGCCAGAAAAAAGCGGCCCTCAACGAAATGCGGCAGGAAGCCCGCTACGAATACGAGGACCGGAAGAAGCGCCTGGATGCCCTGCGAACGGAATACGCCTTGCGAGCCAAGACGCTCGCGCAAAAAAAGGAACAGCTCGCGCTCGACCAGCGCGCCCTCGCCCAGGCCCGCTCCATCGGGCAGCAGCTGGAAAACCGGATGCACATCGTCGAGAACATGATCCGCCAGCCATACCAGCACCAGGCGGGGGTACGTGCCATCATCCACGCCAGACGCTCGCTGGAAGGCATCGAAGGAACGGTGTCCGAGCTAATCGTGCCAAAAGACGACAAAGCGGTCGCCATTTCCAACGCGCTGGGCGGAACGATGTACCAAATCGTCACCAAAAACGAGGAAAGCGCCCGGGCGGCGATCCACTTCCTGAAAAAAAACCAGTCGGGCCGCGCCACGTTTTTGCCGATGACCGTGTGCCATCCGCGCTATCCTTCCAGCCAGAACAAGGCGATTGCCGCCAGCGTGCCCGGCGCTATCGGATGGGCGAACGAATGGGTCGACTGCGCCCCCAAATACAACGACGTGCGGGATCGCCTGCTTGCCGGCATCTTTATTACCGACACGCTCGAAAACGCCAACGAGTGCGCCAAGCGGTTGCGCTATTCAACCAAGATCGTCACGCTCGACGGCGAAATCGTCCATAGCGGCGGCGCCATGACGGGCGGGCGCAACAAGTCCCAGTCGACGCCGGTGACCCTTGGTCAGGAGCGCGACGAGCTCGCGCGAAAAATCGAGCGGCAGACGCAAGCCATCGAGCAGCAAAACGCCAAAATCCGCCAAACGGAGCGGCGCAACGAGGACGAGCAGGAACAGCTGATCGCCTTGCAAATCGAGTCGGCCAAGCTGGAAAACATCGTTCTTGTCAAAAAACAAAAATTCGACTCCCTGCAAGACGAATACGATCAAATCGCCATCTCGGCCGGCGAGGAGGACGAAAAGGAAATGGACGACTCGCTCGTGGCAGCCATCGCCGACATCCACAGCCGGATCGACACGCTGGCGGCGCAAATGAGCGCCTTGCGGACGACGCGCATGAACAAAGGCAAGGATCTTGAGCAGCTCGAAACGAGCGTCCGTGGCCAGCGCCGGGAAATCAACGCCATTTTGCAGGCGATCCATCAAAGCGAAATGCAGCTCGCCCAACACAAGACCAAACAGGAAAACGCGCTTGACCGGCTCAACGCGGACTATCAAATGACGTACGATTTCGCCTGCACGAAGCGCAAGGACATCGACATCGACGCCGCGCGCGAACGTGTGCGCGAACTGCGCAATTTGATTGCCCGGCTTGGCAACGTCAATCTGGACGCGCCGGCTCAATTCGACGAGATCAAGGAGCGGTTCGACTATCTCGAGCACCAGAAACAAGACTTGCAGGAAGCAGGCGAGCAAATTTTACACGCGATTGACGAGATGGACAAAACGATGGTGGAAAAATTCACCGAAATGTTCGACAAGATCAACGCGGAGCTCGACGTCGTGTTCAAGTCGATGTTCGGCGGCGGAAAAGCGCGGCTGTCCATGGTGGATCCGCAAGACGTGCTAAATACCGGAATCGACATCGACGTCCAGCCGCCCGGCAAGCTCATCAAAAACATCCAGTCGTTTTCCGGGGGCGAGAAAGCGTTGATCGCGATCAGCGTCTTGTTCGCGATCCTGAAGGCGCGGCTCATTCCTTTGTGTATTTTTGACGAGGTGGAAGCGGCGCTCGACCAGGGAAACGTCGAGCGGTTCGCCCGCTACTTGTCCCATTTCCGGGACCAGTCCCAGTTTATCGTGGTGACGCACCGGCCCGGGACGATGGAGCAGTGCGACACGTTGTATGGAGTCACGATGCAGCAGGATGGCGTGTCGCAAATCTTGAAAGTGCTTTTGAAAGACGCTGTGTCCTACGCGCACGGCGAGGAGGAATAATATGGCTTTTTTTCAAAAAATCAAAGACGCGTTCGCGCGCAACAAAGACAAGGATAAGTATTTAAGCGGGCTGTCCCGTTCGAAAAAGACGTTCGGGGACCGGCTGCGCGCGCTTTCCAACAACTTTCACGGCATCGACGACGAGCTGCTGGAAGAAATCATGATTCTCATGCTGGAAAGCGATGTCGGCATCCACACGGCGCAAAAGCTTGTGGACCAGTTCGAGAAAGAAGGTAAGAACATCAAAAACTACGATTCGATGGAAGACTACCTGATTTCGATTTTATATGATTTTTACGATCCGGAAAGCGATCCGCAAATCCGGTACAACGAGGACGGACCTACGGTGATTTTAATGGTTGGCGTCAACGGCGCGGGAAAAACGACGACGAGCGCCAAGCTGATCGAGTACTACAAAGAGCAAGGCAAAAGCGTGGCAGTGGCCGCGGCGGACACGTTCCGCGCCGGGGCGATCGACCAGATCGCGACTTGGGCCCAGCGCCTGGATGTGCCATGCATCAAAGGCAAGCAGGGACAGGATCCAAGCAGTGTGCTCGTGGACGCGTGCCGCTACGCCAAAGAAAACGACATCGACATCCTGATCGCCGACACGGCAGGGCGCCTTCAAAACAAGACGAATCTGATGAAGGAGTTGTCCAAGATGAACCGCGTATGCGAAAAGGAGATTCCGGGCGCGCCGCAGGAAGTGTGGCTCGTGCTCGACGCGACGACAGGCCAAAACGGCATCTCGCAGGCGAAGGAGTTTTTGGAAGCCACCAACGTGACGGGCATCATTTTGACGAAAATGGATGGCACCGCCAAAGGCGGCGTCGTCATGGCCATTCGCGACTTGCTTCATTTGCCGGTCCGCTTTTTGGGACTGGGCGAAAAACCGGCCGACTTGCGTCCGTTTGACTTGAACGCGTATTTGATCGGCATCACCAAAGGGCTGGAAGATGAATAATATCCAAGTCAACGATTTGATGGATGTCTATGGCTCGCTGCTCACAAGCCGCCAGCAGGAGATCATGGATTTGTATACGAAGGAGGATCTTTCGTACAGCGAGATCGCGCAGGAGCTGGGCATCTCGCGCACGGCGGTCATGGACGCGGTGCACAAGAGCGTGCAGCTATTAGAAAAATACGAAAAAAACATCAAATTTTTACAATTCAAAACAGAAATCTATTCTATAATAGAATTGTCTGTGACATTAGAGGAATGCAAGCGCTCACTGAATGAGCTGCTCACTTTGCAACAGGAGGAATAAATATTATGTCAATAGTAATGAGTGTGAATGCCGGAAGCTCATCTTTGAAATTCCAGGTATTCGAAATGCCAAGCGAAAAGGTTCTTGCCAAAGGTCTTGTGGAGCGAATCGGATTGAACGATTCCGTATTCTCCATCAAAGTCGGCGATGAAAAATTCGAGGAAATCTCCAACATCCCCGATCATTCCGTAGCGGTTCAAAAACTGATCGACGCCTTGATCGAGCATGGCGTCGTCAACCGTCTTGAAGATATTGAAGCCGTAGGACACCGGATGGTGCATGGCGGCGAGTTCTACTCGGATTCCGTGAAAGCAAGCGACGAGGCCGAAGAGAAATTCGAAGCGTGCATCCCGCTGGCTCCGCTCCACAATCCGGCTGGTCTTGTAGGCTACCGCTCGTTTAAGGAGGCGCTTCCAAACGCGAGCCACACGTTCGTGTTCGACACCGCGTTCCACCAGTCGATGCCGGAGGAAAACTTCATCTATCCGATCCCTTACAAGTTTTATGAAGAAGACCATATCCGCCGGTACGGAATGCATGGAACGAGCCACAAATACCTCGTGGAACGTCTGGCCGAAATCGAAGGAAAGCCAGTGGACAAAATGAACATCATCACGTGCCATCTTGGAAACGGCGCGTCCATTACCGCGATCAAAGACGGAAAATCGCTGAAGACGTCGATGGGATTCACACCGCTGGCCGGCGTGATGATGGGAACGCGTTCGGGCGACATCGACCCGGCGATCCTGATCTTCCTTCAAAACAAATACGGGTATACGGCAGCCGAACTTGATGATATTTTGAACAAACAGTCCGGTATGCTCGGCTTGTCGGGCATTTCGTCGGATTCGCGCGATATCGAAGACGGCATCAAGGCCGGCAACGAGCGCGCCATCCTGACGGAAAAAGTGTACGTCAACCGCATCATCGAGACGATTGGCGGCTACTTCGCGCTGATGGGCGGCTGCGACGCCATCGTGTTCGCCGGCGGAATCGGTGAAAACGCTATCGACATCCGGGAACACGTTTGCGAAGGAATCGAGTGTCTGGGCGTGAAATTTGACGCGGCGAAAAACAACGTGCGCGGCAAGGAAGCCTTGATTTCGGCGCCGGATTCGAAAATCGCGGTTTGGGTCATCCCGACAAACGAAGAGGTCATGCTCGCGCGCGACGCATACAAGGATCTCACCCATGGAAACGATCAATAAGATCGCCGAAGCCATCGAACAGGCGGACACGATTTGTATTTTCCGCCACCAGTTCCCGGATCAGGACGCGATCGGCTCGCAAATGGGGTTGAAAACCGCGCTGCAAAGCTTGTATCCAAAAAAGAAAGTGCTGGCGCTTGGAACGATGAGCGTCGACGGGATCGTGATGGACACAGCCGACGACGCCACGATTCAAAACGCGCTGGCCATCGTGCTGGACACGGCCAACCAAGCCCGCATCGACGACGACCGGGCCTTGCGCGCCGCGCAGGTGATTCGAATCGACCACCATGTTCCGGTCGAAACGATGGGGCAAACCGAGTGGATCGACCAGGACGCCTCAGCGACGTGCGAACTCGTCGCGTTGTATTTTCAAGCCCGCCATCAGACCATCCCGGCGAACGCGGCCCAGTATTTATACGAGGGGCTAATCGCCGACAACATCCGGTTCACAACGAGCAACACCCGTCCGGAATCGTTTGAGGCGGGACGGTACCTGGTAGAGCAGGGCGCCGATGTGCAGCGGGCCAACGAGCACAACTTCGCGATTACGCTGCCGGAGTTTTATTACGAAAACCGGGTTCGCGAACGCGCCCGGTTCGAAAAGGGCGCGCTGACATCCATCCTGTCCATCGAGGACTATGAGCGCTGCCATTTGACATTCGCACAAGCCAAGGATAAAGTCTACGCTTTGTCCAATATCGAAGAAGTGAAGGTTTGGGCGTTGTTTACGGAAAAAACGCCGGGAATCTACAACGCGTCGCTTCGAGCCAAAACGCTCGATATCCGTCAAATCGCGACCCGTTTTGGCGGCGGGGGCCACGCCTGCGCTTCCGGAATCAAAGATCTGCGGCTCGAGCAAGTGGAGGAAATCATTCATCAGCTTGTGGCGCTGGCGCAGGAAAACGAAGAAGAGAACTGCGAGAGGTCTGTATAGACCTCTTTTTTGTGCAGAAATTATGCTAAAATGAAAGTATGATTCATTTACACACACAAAGCGCCTTCTCGCTGCTGCAATCGCCGATTCGAATCGAGCAGCTCGTAAAAAAGGCTAAAATGGAACAAAAAAAATACGTGGCGCTCACCGACCGGAACGTGTTGTTTGGCGTGCCGGCGTTTTTGCGCGCCTGCAAGCAGTATGACATCGCTCCGATCGTTGGCCTGGAAGTGGAAGCGTCGGTTGGCGAAACGGAAAAGATTGGATTTGTCATTCTTGCCAAAAACAACGAAGGACTCGCCAGCCTGTATCAAATCTCCGCGCTGGCTTCAAGGAAAGAGCCGACCTTGGACGAGCTGGCCGCGCTGCAGGCGGGGTGCGCGTTGATCACGTATGGCGACAACGACGCGCTGGAAGCCGCGCTGGAGCAAAACGACGAAAAACAACTTGTCGCCTGGCTGCGACGGATTCAAGACGCGTTCGAGGATTTGACCATCGCAATCGCGATGAACGATTCCCGCTACCGTGCCAACTTGAATGGAACGCTGCGCGACACGGCCAGGCGCTGCGGCTTACCGACCGTGGCGTTGTCCAGGGTGCTCTATTTGGAAGAAAACGAAGTGGAGGATCTCAAGGTGCTGCGCGCTATTGAAAAGCAGACGACGATTGAGGACCCGGCGCTGCTCGTGTCGTACGGGCGCTATTTTCGAACGGACGCGGAAATGGAGCGGCTGTATGAGCAGGCCGATTTGGAAATGACGGAGCAAATCGCGGCGCGCTGTCATTTGACGGAGCCATTCGCGCAAAGCCAGCTGCCGGTATTCGAAAACAAGCTGGGAATCGACTCGCGTTCGTATTTGATCAAGCTGTGCAAAGCCGGACTGGCCAAGCGCCTGAACGGGCGCATGGATCCGGTTTATGTGCAACGTCTGGAATACGAGCTGTCCGTCATCACCTCCATGGAGTTCACGGATTATTTTTTAATTGTGTACGACATGATCCGGTTTGCCCGCAGCCGGAAAATTTTAGTTGGTCCGGGGCGTGGCAGCGCCGCCGGCTCGCTGGTGGCGTATTGTTTAGGCATTACGCACATCGACCCGATACAAAACCACTTGCTGTTTGAACGCTTCCTCAATCCCGAACGAATTTCAATGCCGGATATCGACACGGATTTTCCAGACGACCGCCGCGAGGAGGTCATCGCCTACCTGGTTGAAAAATACGGGATCGACCACGTTTCGCAAATCATCACGTTTTCGAATTTAAAAGCGAAACAGGTGCTGCGCGATGTGGGAAAGACGTTTGGCTATCCAAGCCGGGAACTGGACCAAATCACGTCGCTCATTCCTTCCATCCAGGGCGTTCCGATGACGCTGCAAGGCGCCTATGAAGGCGTGCCGGCGTTTCGGAAGATGGTGGAATCGCATTCGAAATGGAAACGCTTGTTCGCGCAGGCACGCAGGCTGGAAGGGCTGCCGCGCCACACCTCGGTGCACGCGGCCGGCATCGTGCTGAGCCGCAAAAAGATTTTGGATGTGTGTCCGCTTTTTGAAATCGAGGGCGGATTACACGCGGTCCAGTACACGATGGAAAACCTGGAACCGCTCGGGCTGATCAAGATGGATGTGCTCGCATTGCGCAACCTGACGACGATTGACCGGATCTTGCGCGCGATCGAGAAAGCCGGGAAAGGCTGGCTCGAAATTTTCAAGCTTCCGCAAGACGACGCGAAAACGTACGAGCTGCTGGCCCAGGCCGATACGGTGGGTGTGTTCCAGTTCGAGGGGGACGGAATCAAGGCGCTGCTAAAAAAGGTGAAGCCGCGCACGTTCGCGGACATCTCGGTCACACTGGCGTTGTACAGACCGGGCCCAATGGAAAACATTCCGTTGTATTTGAAGCAGCGGGAACATCCGGAAACGATCCGCTACGCCCATCCGCTGCTGGAGCCGATTTTAAAGGAAACGTATGGCGTCATGATTTATCAGGAGCAAATCATGCAAATCGCCCAGGTCGTTGGGAAAATGACGCTCGCTCAGGCCGACAGTTTGCGCAAGGCGATGTCGAAAAAGAAAAAGGACGTCATGGAGTCGTACCGGACGACGTTTTTGAACGGGGCGATGGCCCAGGGCATTGAGAAGCCGGTGGCGGAAGGCATTTTCGAGACGATGGAACAGTTCGCCAAGTACGGCTTCAACAAGTCGCACTCGTACGCGTATTCTATCGTGGCGTACATCATGGCGTATTTAAAGGCGAATTATCCATTGTATTTTTATCAAAGCCTGCTCAACAGCGTGATCGGGGCGTCGGAAAAAAGCGCCGAGTACATTTACGAGTGCACGAAGCGGAACGTGCCGATCCTGCCCGCCAGCGTGCTGCGCTCCGAAGAAGGGTATGTGATCGAGGGTAACGCGCTTCGCATGCCGCTGCAAGTGCTCAAGGGCATTGGCAAAAGCGTGTATCCGAAAATCATCGAGGAACGCAAAAAAAGGGAGTTCGCGGACGTGTTCGAATGCATGACCCGGCTAAACGCCGTCAAGGTCGGGGAAGGCGCGATCCGGATCCTCATTGACGGGGGCGCGTTTGACGAGTTTGGAATCAACCGCGTCACGTTGCGGGAAAACCTCGCCCAGATTTGGAACTACGCCCGGATCGTCAAGGTGGAGGACGCCGACGAGATTCGCTTCGACTTCTCGATCGCCTCCAAGCCGAATTTGACGCGCTACGAGGAACGGCCGTTTGAAAAAGCGCAACGGGAGCGGGACGTGTATGGCTTTTATTTAAGCGAGCATCCGATTCGAACGCTGCGCAACCGCCGCTATCAAAACGTGCCTACGCTGGCGCAAATGGAGCATCAGCTCGGCTATGTCAAAGCGCTTGTCCGTGTCGTGCGGGTGAAGCCGCACAAAACCAAGCGCGGGGACATGATGGCGTTTGTCAACATCGAGGACGAGTCGCGGACCAGCGAGGCCGTCGTCATGCCCAAGCTGTTTGAGCGCGTCAAAGACGAACTCAAGCCGGGGGCGTTGCTGGTGCTGGAGGGAAAGAAGGAAAAAGAGGATTCGATTCTCGCCAACCGGATCACCCTGGTCGTTTTATCGCCGGAAAGCTAGGAAATTTTCCAAATTTCCAGTTGCATCCGCCGCCTTGGTTTTGTATAATACTTTCGTTGCAGACTGTTGAAGGTATTGCAACCGCCCAGAAAAGGTTCAAGCCGAGAAATCGCACCTTGATGGCGAGTCTCACAATTAGAAATGACAGGAGGTGCATGGAATGTACGCAATTATTGAAACAGGCGGAAAGCAGATCAAAGTGGAAAAAGACAGTGTGATCTTTGTTGAAAAAATCAATGCCAGCGAAGGAGATACTGTTGAATTCGATAAAGTTCTGTTCGCGGATGGAAAAATCGGTCATCCTTTCATCGAAGGAGCAAAAGTGACTGGTGTCGTTGAAAAACAAGGAAAAGGCAAGAAGATCACGATCGTGAAATACAAGCCGAAAAAATCCTCGACACGCCGCAAACAAGGACATCGTCAGCCTTATACGCAAATCAAGATCGAGTCCATCGAGGCGTAGGTCATGGTAAAGATTCGTATATCTACCCATCATAAAGATATACAAAACATTGATATAAAAGGTCACGCGATGGCGGGCGAATACGGACAGGACGTCGTATGCGCCGGAATCTCAAGCATTGTGTTTGGCGCGATGAACGCGCTGGACACGTTGTTTCCCGAATTCTGTGATTTCACCGTCGACGATGACCGCATCGGGATTTATGTCAAGCGATCCAGCGATTCGCTTCAGCTTGTGCTTCGGGCCGTGGTCCTTCAGCTCAAAACGATAGAGGAATCGTATTCCGATAAACTCAAATTCACTAGGAAAGAGGTGTGATCATGCGTTTTACATTAGATATTCAGTTTTTCGCTTCTAAAAAGGGAGTAGGTTCGACAAAGAACGGTCGTGATTCCCATTCGAAACGTCTTGGTGCCAAACTGGCCGATGGTCAAAAATGCCATGCCGGAAGCATCATTTATCGTCAGCGCGGAACGAAGATCCATCCGGGTAAAAACGTAGGCCGTGGGGGCGACGACACATTGTTCGCAACGGTAAACGGTGTCGTAAAATACGAACGGTTGGGAAAGAAGAAAAAACAAGTTTCTGTTTACCCAGAAGCGTAAACATGCAGAGGCCGCGAGGTCTCTCTTTTTTTCTTTTAAAAATCACTTCCGCGGCCAAAAAAGTCAAGGGGGTCGTTTTTCTTTTTTGAAAAACGTATAATAAAACCAATGGAGGCATTCCAATGTTTGTAGATCAAGTAAAAGTATTTATCAAAGCAGGAAACGGAGGCGACGGAATCGTCAGCTTCCGTCATGAAAAGTATGTAGCGTACGGAGGACCGTTTGGCGGGGACGGCGGCCGCGGCGGCGACGTCATCTTCGAAGCGGACCCGGGCATGACGACGCTGCTCGATTTGCGTTATCACCGCAAACTGATTGCCCAAAACGGCGAAAAGGGAAAAAACAAGCGCATGCACGGAGCCAACGGCGAAAGCCGCGTCGTCAAAGTGCCGCTGGGAACGCTTGTGAAACGGCTGGACAACGGCGCGATCGTCGCGGACTTGACGGAGCCGTTTCAGCAGCAGGTCGTGGCGAAAGGCGGCCGCGGCGGCCGTGGCAACTGCCATTTCAAATCGGCGCGCAACACGGCGCCAAAGTACGCGGAAAGCGGCCGTGAAGGCGAGGAGTACGAAGCCATCGTGGAACTGAAAGTGCTGGCGGACGTCGGACTCGTTGGGTTTCCAAGCGTTGGGAAGTCGACGTTTCTGGAAGCGGTCACCCGCGCCAAGCCGGAAATCGGCGACTATCCGTTCACGACAATCACGCCAAACGTCGGCGTGGTCCAGACCCAAGACGGACGCAGCTTTATTTTGGCCGATTTGCCGGGGCTTATCGAAGGAGCGAGCCAGGGCAAGGGACTTGGCCACCAGTTTTTGAAGCACATCGAACGGTGCCGGGTCATCATTCACGTGCTTGACATGGGCGGCGAGGAAGGCCGCGATCCGGTGGAGGACTACCGTGTCATCAACGAGGAGCTGAAAAACTATCATCTCCGGCTTATGGAGCGGCCGCAAATCGTTGTCGCCAACAAAATGGATTTGGAAAACGCCCAGGAAAATCTGGCTCGTTTCAAGGCGGCGTATCCGGATGTTCCGGTTTACGAAACGACGACGATCATCCACGAAGGACTGGATCCGGTTTTGCGCAAAGCGGCCGACTTGCTCGCGACGACGCCGGCGTTCCCGCTGGAAGCCGAGGACGGCAAGGAAACCGGTGTGGTGTACAAGTTCGAGGAAAAGAAAAAAGACGTGGAAATCACCGAGCTTGCGCCGCATGTCTGGGAAATCCGGGGTCCGAAAATCGAGAAGGCGTTCGATATCAAAAAGCTCAACACGGAGGAAGATTATTATTTGTTTGCCAACCGCATGCGTTATATGGGCGTGGATAAAATGCTGCGCGACGCGGGTGTGCAGGACGGCGACACGGTCCGTCTGGATGGATTTGAATTTGAATTTGTAGAAAATTAAGAAGGGAAACTGTATGATCCATGTATTTTTCTCGGAAGCCGGCGCCGGTATCATGAAACTGCATCAGGAGGCCGGCAAGATCGCGGCGGAGGACGAAATCGTCGCGCTGGCGTTCATGCTCGACCAAGGCGATATCCGGCTTCCATACGATTCGCAGTACCGCCTGGACCTCATTTACAAAATGTACACGCAAAACGGGCAGATCAAAAATCCGGACCATTTGTGGGAGTCGATTTACTCGTATGTGAAAAATGTCGATCGGTTGATCGAGGCGGCGAAAAACGGCGAGGAGATTTGCGTTTATTCGGAAAACTCGCCAGGCGACGTATCCGGCTTCATCTTCGTCTGCTCCCTGCTGGATCCATACGATATCAGCTTGCAGTACGTGGAGCTGCCGCAAATCGTCCACAATCCGGACTACACGACGTTGTTTCCGTCGCTTGAAAACATTTTGTACGAATATCTCGACTATGTGCTTTCGCTCAAAATCGAGATTCCTTATTTCGACGTGAATTACTACTCGATGATTTGGGAATCGCTGAAAAACGAAAACAGTTCGCTGCGGGCGGTCGTGAACGGGCAGCTCATGTCGGTTCGGGAGGACATTTACGACATCGTGATTTTGAACCGGTTCGAGACACCGAAATACGAAAGCCAGGGCATCGGGGAAATTTTAGGGATTTACCAGCAAAAGCTGAGCGATTATTTGCTCGCGGACCGGATCCAGACGCTCATCGACGAAGACGCGCTGACGATTCTGGAAGACTGCGAGCTGCCGTATCATCGCGTTTTAATTAAAACGAATTGATCAAAGCGAAGACCGGGCGAACTTTTCAAGGGTTGTCCGGTCTTTGATCGTGATGCGCCGGTATCCCAGCTCGATCAGCCCCCGGGCTTCCAGCGCTTTGAGCGCCCTTGTCACCGTCACGCGCTGAAGCGCGCAGCACTCCGCGATCTCCTGGTGGGAATATGGAATGGTGTCGTTTGCCACTTCGAGGGACGGATGCGGATCCTCGCTGATTTCCAGCAAAAAGTCGGCGATTCGCTCAGGCGCGTTTAAAAAGGTAAGCCGGCGGACGTGGCGGGCCAGAGCCTCGACGGAGTAGGACAAAAGGCGGATGATCTCGATGGCAAGCTCGCCGCTTTCCTGGGGACAGCGAAGCAAGTCGTCGATTTTCAGCTCGATGAGCTCAACCTGGGTAACGGCCTCGATGGACGTCGTTCGAATGGATTCCAGCAGCGGATCGGTCATGCCGACAAGCCGGCCTTCGCCAACGATTTCATACGTGAGCTCCTTGCCGCTTGCGTGAAGAAGAAAAGCCCGGACCCGGCCTTTTTGAATGTAAAAAAACGTATTGCCAAAGTCCTGCTGCCAATAAATCGTCTGGGCGGGAGAAAAAGTTTTTTTTGTGCCGATCCGGGTTAAAATCGCTTTGGACCGGGCGTTGAGCGGAATCGTTTTCATATCTTTATATTATCGAAAAAAACGTTTGAATTGTAGCTTAAGCTACATTTTTTGCAAACCGCTTTTTTTATAATAGACGTGCAAGGAGGGAAGCTTATGAAAACCATTCAATTCTTCGCGCGTATTTTACTTGGAAATTTTTTGCTGGCTGTGGCCGTCAACATGCTTGTCGTTCCATCGGGCTTTATCGCGGGCGGCTCGACGGGTCTTGCCTTGATCATTATGCATTGGGCGCGTCTGCCGTATTCGACCATCGTGACGGGCATCAACTTGTGCATGTTTGCGATCGGCTTTTTCTTTCTTGGAAAGAAGTTCGCGCTCACGACGCTGGTTTCCACCATCGTCTACCCGCTTTTCTTATCCATGACCGCTTTTCTAGCCGATATTGAACTCGTTTCCGATCCGCTGATTGCCGCTATCATGGCGGGCGGTTTGATGGGATGCGGTCTGGGGCTCGTTATCCAGTCCGGCGCCAGCACGGGCGGACTCGACATCCCGCCAATCATTTTGGAGCGCAAGTTTGGCTGGAGCGTTTCGGTCACGATGAACATCATGGACTTGTTTATTTTGGTATACCAAATCACGTACTCGACGCCGGAACAAATCATTTGCGGCTTGACGCTGGTGTTCGTGACGTATTTTGTGATGAATCAAATCATGACGTTTGGCAAGGCGGCGCTCCAGCTGATGATTATGAGCGCCCGGCATGAAATGATGCGCCAGCTGTTTGTCGATACGCTCGACAAGGGTGCCACGCTGTTTTGGATCGAAGGCGGCTACACGAAAAAGGAGGCGAAAGCGATTTGCGCCATCGTGGCTCGCAAAGAGCTGTACGAAGTCCAAAAGGCGATTTACGAAGTGGATCCCGAAGCGTTTGTGGTCGTTTCCAAAGTTTCGGAAGTGCGGGGACGCGGATTCAAGCCTCTTTCGCACCGGCCGGGCAAGATTGGATGAGAAAATGTTGAATTTCCGGCCGTTTTCCTCTACTCTTAAAGGGAAACAGGTGAAAGCATGAAATTATTAACATGGAATGTCAACGGGATCCGCGCGATCCAGAAAAAGGGATTCAACGAAGCCATCGAGGAGATCGGCGCCGATTTTGTTTGCTTGCAGGAAACGAAAGCGCAGCCGGAGCAAATCGACGTCGACGGCTTGTATCCGTATGTATATATGAATTCGGCGGTCCGCAAAGGATACAGCGGCACGCTGATCATGACCAACCGCGAGCCGTTGTCGGTTCGTTACGGGATCGGCTGCCAGGAACACGATCAGGAAGGCCGCGTCATTACACTGGAATACGACAGCTACTACGTCGTGACGGTGTACACGCCAAACGCCGGCGAAGAGCTTCGGCGTCTGGATTACCGCATCGCGTGGGATAAGGCGTTTGGGGCTTTTGTCGCCGCCCTGGACAAGCCGGTGCTGCTTTGCGGGGACTTGAATGTGGCGAACACGAATTTGGATGTGTACGATCCGCTGACGCTGGCGGGCTCGACCGGATTCACGAATGAGGAGCGGCTTGGCTTCCGGCGCCATTTGCTCAGCCAGCTGACGGATGCCTACCGGCTCGTCCACCCGAAAGAGCGCAAGTACTCGTGGTGGTCCTACTTTGACCGGGCCAGGGAAAAGGGCTGGGGCTGGCGCATCGACTACTGGCTTGTTTCGCCTTCGCTGGAAAGCAAGGTGGAGGAAGTCGAGATTTTGGACGGCGTTGGCGGCAGCGACCACTGTCCGGTGCTGCTGGACATCGACTTAAACGATTGAATCGAAAATCGACGGGATTCAGACGATTGTCTGTGTCCTTCTTTTTTATCCGAAGACCAATAAAAACGGGAATGGGATTTATAAGATGCAGATTGTCTGGTATACTAGGAAAAAGAGGAGAATGTATGATAGCTTTTGTGGAAGGGATCGTTCGCATCGTCCGGCCGGCGTCCGTTGTTTTGGACGTCAACGGCGTCGGATACGAGGTGTTCGTGTGCGATCCTTATAAATATAGAATCGGAAAAGTCACGTTTCTTTACACGTATCATCAAATCCGGGAAGACGCGCAGACGTTGTTTGGATTCGATACGGAAATGGACTACGAGATTTTTACGCGGCTGCTCAACGTGAAAGGGATCGGCGCCAAAACCGCGCTGGCGATGCTGACAAAATGCCCGGGCGCCGACATGGCGCGCGCCATCGAGGAAGGCGATGTCAAACTGCTTAAAAGCCTGCCGGGCATCGGCGTCAAGAGCGCCAGCCAAATCGTGCTGGATCTGCAAGGAAAGCTCGTTTCGATCCAGCGCGAGGAAATCGAGATCGGCGATCCGGTTTGGATGCAGACGCAGGAGGCGCTCGAGGCGCTTGGATACAAAGCGAACACGCTGCAGTCCATCAAGAAGGAACTGCAGGACGCCGGCTATGAGAGCGTGGACGAAATGCTTCGCCACGCGCTGATGCTGCTGGCCAAACGAAACGGGGTGTAATCAATGGAAGAAAGAACGATGGACGCCAGAGAGCAGGCGGGCGACCAGATCGAGGTGTCGCTGCGGCCGGCGAGCCTGGAGGAATACATTGGGCAAAGCGAGCTGAAGGCGAACTTGAGGGTGTTTATCCACGCGGCCAGAGCGCGCAACGAGGCGCTCGACCACGTGTTGCTGTACGGGCCTCCCGGGCTTGGAAAGACGACGCTGGCGTATATTTTGGCGCATGAGATGGGCGGAAACCTGAAAACGGCCAGCGGGCCTTCCATTGAAAAAAGCGGCGATCTGGCGGCGATCCTGTCCACGCTCGAGCCAGGGGACGTGCTGTTTATCGACGAGATCCACCGTCTGCCCAAACAAGTCGAGGAAGTGCTCTATCCGGCGATGGAGGACTATTGTCTGGATATCGTGGTTGGCAAGGATACGGGATCGGTGCACAACATCCGGCTCTCGCTGCCGCCGTTCACCCTTGTGGGAGCGACGACGCGGGCCGGAGATTTGAGCGCGCCGCTGCGCGACCGCTTTGGTATCGTGGATCAGCTTCAATATTACGAACTGGCGGACTTGCGAAAAATTGTCGCCCGCACCTCACGGGTCATGGCCACGCCCATCGAGGAGGCGGCGCTGGACGAGGTGGCGCTTCGCTCGCGGGGGACCCCGCGGATCGCGAACCGGTTGTTTCGGCGCGTGCGCGATTTCGCCCAGGTATACAACGAGGGCGTGATTTCGCTGGATGTGGCGCGAGACGCGCTGGACCGGCTGCATGTCGACCATCTCGGTTTGGACGCGGTCGATCACAAATATCTGCTTGGCATTATCGAGCGGTTCCGGGGCGGTCCGGTCGGACTGGAGGCGTTGTCTTCGAGCATCGGGGAGGAGCCGATGACGATCGAGGATATGTACGAGCCGTATTTGCTTCAAATCGGATTCATCAACCGGACCCCGAAAGGACGGATCGCGACGCAAAAAGCGTACGACCACTTTCATATTCCGCGAGAGGAAAAAGCAACAGGAAACAAATGAGAAAAAGCGTTCGGTGGCGGATGGCCGGCTGCGGAGCGCTTTTTTTGTTTCGTTTTCAGCCGCATTGCCGTATAATGAAGGGCATGCAAACAGGGAGCCTGGACACGGACTTCCGAAAAACAACATTTGAATTTGAGAAAACAGAGGATGAAAAGGATAAAAGATCGAAAGGAGAAGCAGGAGGTTCCTCGCGCGGCGCTGCCGCGAGTATCCGCTCCTGAATCGCGATGAAACATTTGACACCTTTGGCGCAGGAAATTTTGCAGACGCTCGAACCCGATCCAACCCGGCAGGCGCAATGGCTCGAACACGCGCCGCTGTATCCAGTCAGCCAGGATCCGGAAATGGAAAGCTTTAAAGAGTGGATGGAAGAGGCCAAGCAAGCAGGTCAAAAGGTTTTCGTAGCGGGCGACTACGACTGCGACGGAATCATGGCGACCTCGATCATGGTTTCGGGGTTGCGCGCGTTCGGGCTGGAAGTCGGATTTTACATTCCGGACCGCATCAAGGAAGGCTATGGACTGCATCCGCGTACCGTTGGGCTCGCGCATGAAAAAGGATACCAGATCATTGTGACGGTCGACAACGGCATCAAGGCCGCCGAGGCGCTGGAGCTGGCCAAAACGCTGGGCATGACGACCATTGTTACCGACCACCATACGATCGAGGAGGAAACGGACTGCGATGTGCTCATTCATCCCGCCAGGCTGGAAGACGAGTTTTCCACGCTGTGTGGAGCCGGGGTGGCGTACGAGTGCGTCCGCGCGCTCGGACAGGCTACCGACTATCATTTGATCATGGCGGCGGTGGCTTCGATTGCCGACGTGATGCCGGTGACAAAACAGACGCGTCGCCTCATTCAGCATGGCCTTGACCGGCTCAACGAGAAAAAGGAAATCCATATTTCCAGCTTTATTAAAGACAGCCACGTGACGGAAACGACGCTCGCGTTCCAGGTCGTGCCGAAAATCAACGCGATCGGCCGGCTGTCGAACATGGCGAACGCCAACAACGTCGTCCGGTATTTGCTTTCGGAGGATCCGGCGGAAATTATGAAGCTGAACGCCCAAATCGAGCAAATCAACGAGCGCCGCAAGACGATTTCCGCGCAAATGAGTGAACAGGCGATGCGACAGGTCGATCCGGGACAGCCGGTCAACCTGATCATGTCCCCGGGATTTCACGAAGGGATCATCGGGCTGGTTGCCGGCAACTTGATGAACCAGACCGGCAAGCCGACGATCGTGGCGGCGAAAAACGTCGACGGGTTTAAAATGAGCATGCGGGCGCCGGAAGGGTTCGACTGCATGGCGTTTCTCAATCCGTTTCCCTCGTTTTCGGCGTGTGGCGGCCATAAGCAGGCGGCGGGATTTTCGGTCGATTTAGACGACTACGAGGCGTTCGAGCGCTTTATCCGGCAGCGGGGCGCCCAGTACGAGTGGAGCGTGCCGCTGGAAAAAAACGAAATCGAAATCGACGAAAGCCAGATCCAAATCGAGGCCATCGAGAGTCTGGACGCCTTGCGTCCGTTTGGACCGGGCTTTGAGATGCCGGTGTTTAAAATCAGCAAGCCGGCCATTAAAAACCTGTACGATTTCCAAAACGCGCGCCATCGGCGGTACACGCTGCAAAGCGGGGTGTGCTGCATGCGTTTCAACCAGCCAAGAAGCGAGATTTCCAAAAGCGTCAACCGGATCCAGTGCTTTGAGGGCGAGCTGCAAATCAGCGAGTATCGGGGACGCAAGCAAGCCAGCTTTATGATCGACAAAATCGTGTACGACTAAAGGGCGGAATTTCTTGTATTCGTTTTCGTTACCCGATAAAATAAGTAAATGTAAACACGAAGACCATTGAATCCAATTTCATGGGTTTAGAAAGAGGACAATCTATGAATATCAAAAACTACATCGAGAGCATTCCCGATTTTCCAAAAAAAGGAATCATGTTCCGCGATATCACGCCGATTTTGGCACATCCGGAAGCGATGCGTTATGTGACCGGGCAAATCGTGGAGTTCGCCAAAAAAGTGGACGCCAACTTGATTGTGGCGCCGGAAGCGCGCGGGTTCTTTTTTGGAACGCCGGCGGCAATCGAGGCCAATATCGGTTTCGCGCCGGTGCGCAAGCCAGGCAAGCTGCCGCGCGAGACGATGTCGGTAACCTACGAGCTGGAATACGGCGAGGACGAGCTGCAAATGCATGTGGACGCGATCCACGAAGGGGATCGGGTGCTGATCGTGGACGATTTGCTGGCGACCGGCGGAACCGTGGACGCGATCGTGCGGCTCGTGGAATCGCGCAAAGCCAAAGTGGTGGGCATCGCGTTTGTGATCGAGCTGGATGATTTAAAAGGAAGAGAGAAATTCAAGGACATTCCCGTCCTCGCTCTAACCCATTACGAGGGAGAATAAAAAAAACAAAACGAGGCGATGAAAGGAAAGGTGATTGGCGTTGGGTGTAAAAAACGAAGTGACATTTGAAGAATGCATGCAAAACGTGCAGACATATATCAAAAGACCGGAAAATCTCGATTTGATTCGAAGGGCGTACGCGTTCGCGCACGAGCATCATGCCGGGCAGTTCCGGAAAAGCGGCGCGCCCTACGAGGTCCATGTCATCCAAGTCGCCAACACGCTGGCGCTTCTTCACTCGGGACCGAAAACCATCGCGGCCGGGTTGCTGCACGACACAGTCGAGGACTGTGAAGGCGTGGATCACGACACGATCGTCGAATCGTTTGGCGAGGAAATCGCCATGCTTGTGGACGCGGTCACGAAAATCAAGGCGATCAAGTTCAAAGACGAGAAGGAATACTTGGCGAGCAACCACCGCAAGCTGTTTATTGCGCTGGCCAAAGACGTGCGTGTCATCTTGATCAAGCTGGCGGACCGGCTGCACAACATGCGCACGCTGGAATACATGAAGCCCGAAAAACAAAAGAAAATCGCCTCGGAAACACTGGCGGTGTACGCGCCGATCGCGCACAGGCTCGGTATTTCCCAGGTCAAAAACGAACTGGAGGATTTGTCCTTCAAGTATTTGTTCCCGGAAAAATACGAGCAAATCAAGCAGCTTGTGCGGCAGCGGGAAAGCGACCGCAACGAGCAGGTGCAAAATATGATTGGCGAAATCGAGCAAATCATGAAGACATACAAGATCCCGTACCGGATCTTTGGTCGTTCCAAACATTTTTACAGCATCTATAAAAAGATGAAAACGAAAAACAAGCGGTTCGAGGAAATTCTCGACTTGCTCGCGATTCGAATCGTCACCGACTCCGAAGTGCACTGCTATGAGATTCTCGGGTATATCCATGCCAAGTACCGGCCGATTCCGGGCCGTTTCAAAGATTACATCGCGATGCCGAAAGCCAATATGTACCAGTCGCTGCACACGACAATCGTAGATCCGGAAAACGGCCATATTTTCGAGATCCAGATCCGTACCGAGCAAATGGACGCGGTGGCGGAGCGCGGCGTGGCGGCTCACTGGAAATACAAGGAAAGACCGGGCGCGTCCATGGAAATCCAGCAAAAAGAGATCGAGGACAAACTGTCGTGGTTCCGCGATTTCTCGATGATGACCGACGAGGAGAGCGAGGATCCGCTCGAGTACATGAACGTACTGCAAAAAGATATTTTCGAGGCCAACGTGTACTGCATGTCGCCGCGCGGCAAAATCATCGCGCTGCCGCCGGGCTCGACACCAATCGACTTCGCGTACCGCATCCATACCGAGGTTGGACATAAAACGGTGGGCGCCACGGTGAACGGAGCGATCGTTCCGTTGAATACCGAGTTGAAGACGGGGGACGTCGTCGACATTTTGACGAGCAACAATTCCAACGGCCCGAGCAAGGACTGGATCAAAATCGTGAAGTCGGGCCACGCCCGCAACAAGATCCGCGCCTTTTTGCAAAAACAGGAGCATCAAAACCGCAAGGAGCTAATCAAAAAGGGCGAGCACGATTTGGCGGAGGAGTTCAAACGGCTCGATTTGGACGACTCGCTGCGCACCCATAAACGGATCGAGTCGATTTTGCAGACGCTGTCTTTCAAGACGGTGGACGATTTGTTTGTCGGCATCGCCAACCGGCGCGTTTCGCTGCAAGCGATGGTGGATCGTTTGGCGAAAAACCGGAACTCCGCGCTCAGCGCCGAGGAAATTGTCAAGATCATCAACAAATCGCCACAAAAAACGCCGAAGTCAAGCGGCTGCGGCGTCGTGGTGCCGGGAATCGACACGATCGCGGTGTCTTTGGCCAACTGCTGCTCCCCGATTCCGGGAGACACGATTTTAGGCTATATATCCAAAGGGCAGGGAGTCAAGGTGCATCGCAAAGACTGTCCGAACATCGTCAACGAGACGAAACGGCTCATTCCCGTGGCGTGGGATGAAAATCTGGAAGAGAAAATTTACGAAGTCAAGCTTGTCGTGTATTCGGATGACCGGAACTATTTGCTGAGCGATATCGTCACCATGCTTCAGCAATCCAACGCGTATTTAAAGCAGGTCGATTCGTCGGTGGACGACAACCGGCTGACGGCGACTACGAAGCTGACGGTGGGCGTACGCAACGCAGACCACTTGCAAGTCATTATCGCCAATTTAAAAAAAGTCCGCTCCGTCAATGAGATCGTGCGGACGATCCAATAAAAAAGAAGTTTCAAACTTCTTTTTTTGTCGCTTTTTTTTGCCGTTCGATGGAAATGAAGATCCAGCGGGAGGCGATTTCGCGAAGGATATGGCGCGGCTTGTGATCCGGATACGTATAAACGCTGTGGTCTGTGAAAAAATCGCGAGCCATGGCGTCGGCGCGCGGGGCGTGGAGAGAGGACGTGATAATTAAAAGCGGGACATCTCCTATACGCTCCTTTGCGTATTTTAAATTTTCATACGTGTTACGGGCTTTGGTTTCGAGAATGAGTGGAACCGGGGCCGCCGCCTCGATCCATTTTGCCATTTCCCGCGCTTCGACGAATTCGTTTTTCACGTTCGAACCGCTAATGACCAGCGTGTCGAACCGGCCCTGTCGCCAGGCTTCGAGCGCGGTTTCGCACCGCAGACGCTGGGAAGTGGACATCGTGCCGTCGTCGTGGCTCGGGCAGCCAAGCAGCAGCGCGTACGGATAATGCAAACGCGCCGGCTGAACGGGCGGGATATATGCGCGGTACACGCGAAAGGCAACGAGAAGGCCAAGCAAAAGAAAGAGGAGCAGGAGCCACAAAAAAGCGTTAGCGGACATACAACTCCTCCCGGACCGGATGGGTCATGACGCTTTCGTACAGCGCTTTGGTTTTCAGGCGCACTTCTTTCAGGAAGGGCGGCATCTGGGCGAATTTCGAGTACAGCACGCAGTCTTTTTTAATCGTGTTCAAATACTTGCGGCCGGTTTCGTTGCAGGCTAGCAGGATCGAGCCTTCCAGACGTTCGTGCTCGCGCATTTGTTCTTTGGTGATTTGCAGCATCAAAAACAAGCAGGTGCGCTGAATACGCGCCTTGGTGTACGTCTTGGAAATGGAGGCGTTTAAAAATCCGTTCCAGTCCGCGTGCTTTTTCGCGTTTTCAATGAGGCGGTGTTCGATTCCCTCGTTGACGAGAAATAGCTTCGAAAGCGCGGCGGGCGCGCTCATTTGTAAAAAGGTGCGTAAATAAGGATAGTACGATTCCCACCGCTGCTCGGGAAGAAACCATTCGCTCATCCATTCGTTTTGGGAACCGGAAAAAAAGTCGTCGCGCGTTTTGGTGGCGCTTTTGAACCGATCGTCGCGCTGAATGCACAAAGGCGTGATGCCGGCTTGCCGCGCGTAACGAATATACTGCATGCCAAGAATATCGTTGGGCCCGACGCGGGCGCCGATGTTTTTTTGCCAGCTCGTCCCGGGATTGGCTTCCAGCGCGTTCAAGGCGGCCAGCTGTCGTTCCAGCTCGTCGATGTCGTTGGTTTCCGAGCCAAAGCACACCCCATCGACGTGCAGGTTGCGCAGCGTGTCGATGGCGTTGCGGGCGAAGCGGTCGGCGCTTTGAGCCGCGTAGACGGCCGGCAGCTCGACGACGATGTCGGCGCCATGCTCGATGGCCAGACGGGCTTTTTGGTAAGGCTCGATAAGCGAGGGCAGTGCGCGCTGGGTAAAATATGAGGAGAGCACGACGACAAGCACAGAGCAGCCGCTGACTTGCCGGGCCTGCTGCAAGTGGTGCAGGTGGCCTGCATGCAAGGGATTGTATTCGACAATAATTCCACAAGTTTTCATAGGGTTATCTTATCATGGATGGCAAGGATTGTGATATGATAGAAAAAGAAAACCGCATCCGAAGAAACCGGAGAAGAAACGTTGACATTTATTTTGGGATTCTTTATAATATCAGATGCGGCATGAGGTGAAAATCGTGAAGTTTACGAAAAAAGAATTTTTATCCGCCCCGCTGGGGAAAATCGCCGTCGATGAATGGATCGCGGTCGAGGAAAACGATTTGCTTCATCATACTCAAGTCAAGTCCATTCCAAAGGTGCATATTACAGGCGATCTGCAATATGACGGATCCACTTTAGTCTATTCCAATCTGGAATTGGAGGGCGTGATGATCGTTCTGGATTCCATTACGTTGGAGGATCTGGAAGTGGAGTTTGACACGGAGTCGCATGAAACGTACTCATTTGTTCCGATCAAAGAGGAGAGGCGGGATGAAGAGGTCATCGTCGTCAAGCACGACACGATCGACATCAACCCCGAGGTGTTTCAGGCGGTGCTGTACGAGGCGCCGATGAGCATCACCCGTCTTCCAAGAGATCAATATCCGAAAGGAAACGGATGGCAGGTGATTTCGGATCAGGACCAGAACGATCACGAGGAAAAGATTGATCCGCGATGGGAAAAACTGAGTGAATTCAAATTGGATGATGACTAGGAGGTGCAGGCATGGCTGTTCAACAAAGAAGAAATTCAAAAACACGGAAAGCAAAGCGCAGAACTCATTACAAATTGGTAAAACCGGAACTGACGAAATGTCCAAGCTGCGGTGAATACAAACTGGCGCATAAAATGTGTTCTTGTGGAGAATATAACGGCAGAAAAGTCGTTGAAAAATAAGGATGTAGAAGATACATTCCTTTTTTTTTTGTATTTTTTGAAAGAAAATGGCGACGTTTACGCAATATAGACAATCATCGGGTTCTGGAGTATAATAAACGTGCTTTACGGACTCATTTTAAAGACAAAGGAGGGTCATGATGAACACAGGTGTTATCGTCTCTTTGTCTGGGATCGCAGGTATAGTTTTGGGAGTTCTGATTATGGTCGGGTACTCCCGCGCAGGTTTGAATAAAAATCAGCAAAAAGCAGAGCAAATCTTGAAAGAGGCGGAAATCGAAGCGGACGCGAAGGTAAAGCAGGCCGTTCTCGATGGAAAGACGCAGGTCCATGAACTGCGTATTGAAGCGGAGAAGGAAATCAAAGAGAGAAAACAAGAATCCATGCAGTTTGAAAACAAGCTGCTTCGTCGAGAGGACAACTTGAATTTTCGTGATGAGGCTCTCTCGCAAAAAGAGCGCCAGATTTCGGATAAGCTGCAAAAAGTAACCGAAAAGCTCTCATCCCTAGATGAAAAAGAGAAAAAGCTACAAAAGCAGATCGACCAGCAGATCGTCGTGCTGGAGGGCGTCGCCAAGATGTCGAGCCAGGACGCGCAAAAGGAACTGTTTGCGAAAGTAGAAAAAAAGATGGAACATGAAACGGTCGCTTATATCAAAGACAAAGAAGAAGAAGCGAAAGCGACCGCAACCGAGAAAGCACAAAACATTATCGCGCTGGCGATCGAGCGGATGGCGCAGCAGGAAACGCAGGAACGCACCGTATCGGTTGTCGCCATTCCGGGCGAGGAGATGAAAGGCCGGATCATTGGCCGCGAAGGGCGAAACATTCGCTGTTTCGAACAGGCGACCGGCGTCGAGCTGAACATCGACGACACGCCGGATTTGATCACGATCACATGCTTCAACCCGATTCGGCGCGAAGTGGCGCGTCTGGCGCTGGAGCATCTCATTCGGGATGGCCGCATTCAGCCGGGCCGCATTGAGGAAGTCGTGAAAAAGTATCAAAACGAAGTCGATCAGGAGATCATGAAGGCGGGAGAGGAAGCCATTTTCAAACTGGGAATCGGCCGCATCGACCGCGAGATCATCCGTCTGGTCGGCACGTTGAAATACCGCTACTCCTACGGGCAGAACGCGTTGCAGCATAGTATCGAGGTCGCGTTTCTGGCCGGCGCCATGGCGGTGGAACTGGGCTTGAACCAGCAAATCGCCAAACGGGCCGGACTGCTTCACGATATCGGCAAGGCGCTCAATATCGAGCAGCAGGAAGGCAGCCATGTGGAGCTGGGATACAAGTTCTGTAAAAAGCACGGGGAAAAGGACATCGTGCTCAACGCTATTCAATCCCACCACTACGATGTGGAACCGAAGTATTTGACTTCGCATCTTGTGATCGCGGCGGATACGATTTCGGCCGCCAGACCAGGCGCGCGCAAGGAAAGCGCGCAGGCGTACATCAACCGGCTTGAAAATCTGGAAAAGATTGCCACAAGCTTCGATGGCGTACAACAGGCCTACGCGATCCAGGCGGGACGCGAAATTCGCATCCTCGTCAATCCGGAGCGCGTCGACGACGTGACTTGCGTGAAGATCGCCCGCGAGATCCGCGAGAAGATCGAAAGCGAGCTGACATACCCCGGTCAGATCAAAGTCAATGTCATCCGCGAAGTTCGGGCGCAGGAACTGGCGAAATAAACAATCCGAGAAAAGAAGAAACCAACCGGTTTCCTCTTTTTTTATGCGAAAGAAACCTCTTACAAGTAAGTCATCGCTTACCAAACCGCCTTGATTCAACGATTTCTATGAGTATAATAAATTTATAAGTGAAATAAAAATGAAAACAGGAGGAACCAGGAAATGGCAGCAAAAGTAGATCAGGAAATTTGCATCGGATGTGGTGCTTGCGTAGGCGTTTGCCCAGTTGGCGCAATCACGTTGAACGACGAAGGAAAAGCGCATGTAGACGCTGATATGTGCATCGACTGTGGTGCTTGCGTAGGCGTTTGCCCAGTTGGCGCAATCACATTAGAATAATTGGCATTAATCATGCTATAATGAAACCAAGCGAAAACGCTTGGTTTTTTTTTGGAGGAGTTTTCTATGAAAATCAAAGAGAAATGGTCGCTCCCGAATTTGAAGGAAGCAGCGCGGCGGACCCGCTCCGCTGTGGAACGGGTGGACCAGTTTTATATTCCAGCCAACGCCCTTGATTTGGGAGAGGGCAAAACATACGCGATTTCCACGTATGGCTGTCAGGCCAACGAAAGGGACTCGGAAACGATTGCCGGTATTTTGGAAACGATCGGTTTCCGGCCGGCCGACGATCTTGAACACGTCGACCTCATTATCATCAACACGTGCGCGATTCGCCAAAACGCGGAGGAAAAGGTGCTTGGCGAAATCGGCAACTTCAAACGCCTGTACCGCAACAATAAAAACCTCGTGATCGGCGTTTGCGGCTGCATGGCCCAGGAAGACGCGTTCGTCCATCTCGTGCTTGAGAAATATCCGCAAGTGCGTCTGCTGTTTGGCACGCACAACATTCAAGATCTTCCCGTGATGCTGTATGACGTGATGGTGAATCACGAAAAAGTCGTGCAAGTGTATTCCAAAGAAGGGGAAGTGTATGAAAATCTGCCTGTGAAACGCTTTGGACAGCACAAAGCCTGGGTCAATATCATGTACGGCTGCGACAAGTTTTGCACGTACTGCATCGTTCCGTACACCCGTGGCAAGCAGCGTTCGCGGACGATGGACGAGATCTTAAAAGAAGTGCAGGAACTCAAAGATGCCGGCTACAAGGAAGTGACGCTGCTTGGACAAAACGTCAACGCGTACGGCAAGGATCTGGACGAAGGCATCGACTTCGCGACTTTGCTGGAAGAAACCGCCAAGATTGGCATTCCGCGGATCCGGTTTATGACGAGCCATCCTTGGGATTTCACAAACGAGATGGTTGACGTCATTGCCCAATACGACAACATCATGCCGTTTATCCATTTACCTGTTCAATCCGGTGACGATGAGATCCTGCGCCGGATGGGACGTCGCTACAGCGCCGAATCGTATTTGAAGCTGTACAAAAAAATCATGGACACGATTCCGAACGCCGCCGTGTCGACGGACATCATCGTCGGTTTTCCAAACGAAAGCGACGAGGCGTTCGAGCACACGCTTGAGCTGGTGCGCCAGTGCCAGTTTGACAACGCGTTCACGTTCATTTACTCTCCGCGTCTGGGTACGCCGGCGGCCCGGATGGAAGACGATATCGACATGGATACGAAGCGGGAGCGCCTGTATCGGCTCAACGAGGAGTGGAACCGGCACGCTTTAAAGAAAAACAAGGCGTATGTCGGAAAAACAGTGACGGTTTTAGTCGATGGCGCGAGCAAAAACAACCAAAATGTCTTTGCCGGCCACACCGATACGAACAAGCTTGTCAACTTTACAGGGACGAATGTGCGCGCCGGCGATTTCGTCGAGGTTTTGATTACCGACGCAAAAACATTCTCTCTCGACGGGAAAGCTGTTGAATTGTGATATAATGTATAAAATGTCAACGAAACAACAGGAGGTATTATGAGCGAAAATAAACCGGAACTAAAAAAAGAAAAAATCCGGATCTTTATGCTTGGCGGACTGGACGAAGATGGAAAAAACATGATCTGCGTCGAAGTCGAGCGAAAAATCTACATTATCGAAGCAGGTTTGAAATTCCCGGACGCGAAAGAATCGCTGGGAATCGAATACATTATTCAGGATTTTTCCTATTTGATTGAACACAAAGATAATATTGCGGGAATTATCATTACGCATGGACACGACGATGTCATGGGCGCGCTGCCGCATCTGCTCAAGCAGGTCAAGGCGGATATTTACACGTCGCCTCTGGCCGCCAAAGAAATCATGAAGATGCTGAAAAAAGAGAAGATCACGGGCGTTCGCGTCCACACGGTCAAGCGCCACGATCAAAAACGAATCGCGCGCCGCAAGGTGCTGTTCTTCCCGATCACGCACGCCTACCCGGGCACGTTCGGGGTGGCGATCGCGACCACGCAAGGATACGTCGTCTATTCGGGCGAGTTCATCGAAGACTATAATGACTTGGACGACAACTACCGGGGCAATATCACGATTGGAGCCAAACTCGGCAAAGAGGGCGTGCTCGTTCTTTTGCAGGAAAGCAAAGGCGCCGAGCGGGCCGGGCACACGTCGCCAAGTCATCAGGTGACGAAAAACTTCGACCAGATTCTCGACTTGAACCACGATACCCGGATCTTTGTCAGCGTGTATACGCAATCCGTTTACCGGATCCAGGAAATCATCGAGTGCTGTATCAAGCACAATCGAAAGTTCGTCCTTTACACGCGGGAGCTTCAGGAGCGCATCAAGGGCCTCCAGCAAATCGGATTCCAAATTCCGGATCATTTGCTTGTCGACACGTCGCAAATCGGCAAGATCAAGGACGTCGTGGTTCTCATTAGCGGACAAGGACGGCCTCTGTTTACCTTGATGTCGAATATCGCCAACGACGAGGTGGAAAACATCGACATTCGTCCGGAGGACTTGATCGTCATCGCCTCGCCAATCGTTCCAGGTGTTGAGAAAGTGTTCAAAAACATGGAAAACGATATTTACAAACGGGGCGGCCGGTTGCAGATTCTCGATAAAAACGTGCTGAGCATGCATCCGTCCAAGGAGGACTTGAAGATGATGATCTTCCTGACGCGGCCAAAATACTACATTCCAGTCAAAGGGGAGTACCGCATGCTGTGCGCCAACGCGATGATCGCCGAGGAGATGGGCATTCCGCCGGAACACATCTTATTGCTGGACAACGGACAAGTGGCGCAGTTTGAAGACGGCGAGCTTGTTTCCACCAAAATGGAGCTCCAGCTTCACGACACGATGATCGACGGTAAGGAAAACTGGGATATGGCCGGCGTCGTTCTCAAGGACCGCGAGATCCTGTCGACGGATGGGGTCATGATCCTGGCCATCGGCGTCGACGCGAAAACGAAAAAGATCGTCAACGGACCGGATATCCAGTCGCGGGGGCTGATCTACCTCAAGGATTCGGAATACATCACGAGCGATGTGGCGAAAATCATGGAGGAAACGATCGAGGAAAACGTCAAAAACAAGACGTACGACAACCTCGAAACAAGACAGGACATCCGCGACAAGGTGGCGAAATACTTGTTCAAACAAACCGCCAAACGGCCGATGGTTCTGCCGGTGATCCTGGAGATCAACCAATAACACGTAGAAAGAGAGGGTAATATGGCAGCTGCCAAAAAACGAAAACAAACACGAAAGAAAACAACTGCCTCAAAATCAGCCTCTAAAAAAGCACAAACGTACTGGCAAAAGTCCCGGTTGTTCCGTTTGTGCTTTCTGCTTTGCGTCATCTGCGCCTTTTTGCTCGCCAGCTTCAAGCTGGGGATCGTGGGCTCGTTTTTCTTTAACTTGGTGGCGTACTTTTTCGGAGTGCTGACGTATCCGGTCCTGATTGGCGGCGTGGCCTATTCGGTCTGGATCATCTACAACAACGACAAAAAAAAGATTCCCAAGCGCTACTATGCCGGGACGGCGTTCATCGGGATCGCGATCCTGCTTTTTCAAGGATGCCGCGAATTCGAGGCGCATGAGGCGTGGTACGGGGCCCAGAAGATCTTTGTGAATTTGTGGCCTGTTCTTAGCAGCCAGATTCGCTTTTCCTCGGGACTGGTCGGGGCGCTGCTCAGTGGCGTCACGCGCAGCATGTTCGACAAAACCGGAACGTATTTGATTGCGGGCATCTTCGCTTTGATCGGTGTCATCATGCTCAGCTACACGTGGTTTTTGGATCATCCGCAATCCATCACGCTGCCCAAGCGCAAGGAGCGAACAGAACCCGATCCATACGACGAGCTCTTCGATGAAGTGTACGAGGAATTCGAGCCGGCCCCAAAACAAAGCCCGTTTCGGATCATCGACGCCGCTTCCATGTACGACGAGGAAAAGCCAGCGAAGAAGAAAACAAAAAAAGCGAGAAAGGCGACGATGCTTGGCATGACGCCGGATATCGTGGCCGAGAAAAAAACGAAGGCCGCCAAACCGGTGAAAACGCCGCCGGAACCCGCTGCTTCCACGTCGCATTCGACGCAAAAAAACGAGGATGTCGTCATTCACGACAGCGCGGCCAATCCTTTTAAAGAGGAGCGGACTCGAAAGCCGGCCCGGGCTTCGAAAAAAGAATCCGGTCCGGCGCCGGACATTGTGGAACCGCTGGCATCGTACGACGCGACCGATGCCGAATACGCGCTGCCACCGCTTGACTTGCTCGACGACATCCAGTCGCCGGCACGCGGCTCGTCCAATATGCAGGCCGCCAAAACGCAAGGACAAAAGCTTATTGAAATTTTAGAGGAATTCAATGTCAAGGCGGAGCTCAAGGAGATCCATATCGGTCCTTCGGTCACAAAGTTTGAAATCAAGCCGGAGCTTGGCGTGCGGGTGTCGCGGATCTCGGGACTTCAGGACGACATCAAAATGGCGCTGGCGGCGACGGACATCCGCATCGAGGCGCCGATTCCGGGCAAAAGCGCGGTCGGCATCGAGATTCCGAATATCGACAAGACTCCGGTGCAAATGAAGGATTTGATGCGCAGCGTTCCCGCTTCCAAAGCCGGGCAGAAGCTGTTGTTCGTGCTCGGAAAGGATTTGATGGGCGACAACGTCTTTGGCGTGCTGGACCGGATGCCGCACTTGCTGATCGCGGGCGCGACCGGTTCGGGAAAATCGGTGTGCGTCAACACGATCATTTGCTCGTTGCTCATGCGTACCCGTCCGGATGAGGTGAAACTCATTTTGATCGATCCGAAAAAAGTCGAATTCACGCCGTACAACGACATTCCGCATTTGCTCGCGCCCGTCATCACGGACGGCGATTTGGCGAACAAGGCGCTAAAAGTCGTCGTGCAAATGATGGATTCGCGTTACGACTTGTTTGGCACGACCGGGGTGCGCAACATCACGGCTTACAACGAGTATGTGCGCTCCCATCCGGAAGAAAACCTGAAGGAACTTCCGAAAATCGTCGTCATTATCGACGAGCTGGCAGACTTGATGCTCGTAGCCGCTAAGGAAGTCGAGCAATCCATCCAGCGCATCACGCAGCTGGCCCGGGCGGCCGGCATCGTGCTTATTGTCGCTACGCAGCGGCCAAGCGTGGATGTCATTACAGGCGTCATCAAGTCGAATATTCCAAGCCGGATCGCGTTTGCGGTCGCCTCGCTGGTGGACTCGCGGACGATTCTCGACCAGGCGGGCGCCGAGCGGCTGCTTGGATACGGGGACATGCTGTATTTGCCAAACGGCGAAAACTCGCCGCGGCGGGTGCAGGGCGTCTTTATTAAAGACGACGAAGTCAACCGCATCGCCGCCCATGTGAAGGCGCAGGCGAAGCCAAAGTACGACGACGCGTTCATCACGCTGAAAGACTTGCAAAGCCAGGGGCAGGAGGTCGCCAGCGAAAGCGCGGATCCGCTGTATAACGAGGTGAAGCATTTCGTGATTACGACGCGGAAGGCGTCGACGTCCTTGATCCAGCGAAAGTTCTCCATCGGGTATTCCCGGGCGGCTCGTCTGATCGACGTTTTGGAGGAAAACTCCATTATCGGTCCGGCGAATGGAAGTAAGCCGCGGGAGGTGCTTGTGCAAAACGCTATGGAACCTTTGGAAGATTCCATATAATACAACTATGAAAGGAAGGCCGTAAACGAAGATGAATATTTTTTTAAAGATTGGTGACTCCGTTCCGCGGGATGAATGCATTTCCGAAATCGTGCAGCTGGGCGATTTTGTGTACATGTCGGCGCAAACGGGCCGGGGACAGACCTTTCAGGAGCAATGCGTGACCGCTTGCTATCGAGTCATTGACGTATTGAAAGATCTTGATTTGAGGATGGATCATCTCGTCAAATACACTGTTTACTTAACAGACATTACGTTAAGAGAGGAATTTTTATCCGTATTTAAAAACTTTGTGGAAGCGCCGTATCCGGCGATGACGATCGTAGAGGTGAGTGGGTTGGAAAACAACGCGATGGTCGCGATCGAAGGAACGGGAGTCAACACGCTTCGGCATGAAAAGACAATGCAGTCCTCGAACTGCTCAGATTGCGATGAGGAGACGACGCATTAGGAAGGATCTCGTTCGCCAGTTTGTGGCGGAAGCAGAAAATCAAACCGATTAGACGCTCGATTCGCCGCGGATGAATACAAACAATGGATGTGTGATCGTGGAAAACGACCTCGCATCTTTTTTTGTTGGTGTGGTCGATGCGGGCGATCGCTTGCGCGTTGATCCATAAATTGTCCTCTGCTTCGAAAAAAATATGCTCGTCGTTGACATACACCGGAACGTGCTTGCGGATATCCACATGGTATTTGAACGCTTCGATCCGTCCGGCTAGGGAAGAACCGAAAGAAAGGCACATCTCGTTAAGAAAAGAGGAAATGGTCGGGAAAGAAAAGCTCATCGGCCCGTGGACGTGGAGCACGTTCACGACGGATTGAGCGAAATTGTACATCATATAATTTATCATAAAAAACACCTTACAAAAGTAAGGTGTCCAAAACGTGCCAAAAGCTACATCCATGAAATTTTTCGTTCTTCGCCGTTGCGAATCGCGACAATATTTTTCGTGTGCCGGTAAACAACAAGCGCCGACATGAGCCAGCAGGCGAGAATGATCAGGATGTTGTCCGCATTAAAATACCATAAAACCGCTGTAATGTATAGCGTACCGCAAAGGATTCCGCAAATGCTGGCCAGCGATACGAACTTGAACAAATACAAAGTGATAAAAAACATCGCAAACGGCACAAGAAAGAACGACGCGTCTTTGAAAACGAAAAGGCTCATTCCCAATAAAAAACCAAATACGGTGCTGACCGCCTTCCCGCCATGAAAGTGGGCGAAAACCGGATAGCAGTGGCCGATGCAGCACGCCAGTCCGGTCCACGTGGCGACGACAGGCGAAATCAGGCTGGCTACGCCAAGCGCCGCGACGACTTTGAGCACATCGCACACGATGACCGCGATGCCGGCTTTTTTGCCGAGCACCCGCCCGGCGTTGGTTCCGCCTAAGTTTCCGGAACCGTGTTTTCGAATATCGGTATGGTAAAAGAGTTTACCAATAATGAGCGCAAACGGGATGGAGCCAAGCAGGTAGCCCAGGACCAAACACAAGAGCGAGTACAATATATTCATTTCATTCACCTCGTAGTTCATTTTAACACATTTTTTAAAAACTGCCGGAATCGAATTCGCAGATTCGGCAATGTTTGTTTTGCCAAATCAAAAAAAACTCCTATAATAGAAGGCAGACTGTCTGCGCTCGGGAAGAGAGCGTCCACTTTTCTGCGAATTTTATAGAAAAGAATAAAATATTCTGTGTTTTTATCGTGTAAAATCATAAAAAGTGGTATTATAGACGAAGACACCCCAACCGGATCCGAAGCTGTCCGTCCTGGGGACCGGCTGAGTCCAATCGGTCGAAAAGGCTTCACGCGGAAGGAGGATCTATGACACAAAAACAATACAATGAAGAAAGCATCGTCATTTTGGAGGGGCTGGATGCGGTTCGAAAAAGACCGGGTATGTATATTGGCTCAACCGATTTGAAAGGGCTGCACCATCTCGTCTGGGAAATCGTGGACAACGCCATCGACGAGGCGCTCAACGGGTTTGGCAGCCAAATCACGATCACGCTCAACAAAGATGGCAGCGTCAGCGTCGAGGATGAAGGACGCGGGATGCCGGTGGGAACGCACAAGTCGGGTATTTCGACACTCGCCGTGATTTTCACCGTGCTGCACGCGGGCGGCAAGTTCACAAGCTCGGGCGGCTACCGCAACGCCGGCGGCTTGCATGGTGTTGGCGCCAGCGTCGTCAACGCGCTTTCCGCCTGGTGTCAGGTAGAGGTTTGCGACGGCAAGGACATGTGGTCGATGCGGTTCGAGCAAGGCGGCCGCGTGGTTGGCGAGCTCGTTCACGAAGGGAAGACGAGAAAAACCGGCAGCAAAGTCACGTTTTTGCCGGATCCCGCCATTTTTAAGCAAACGAAATTTTCCTTTTCCAAAATTTGCGAACGGGCCCAGGAGGACGCGTTTTTATTAAAAGGGCTGACGATGATCGTCCGGGATCAGCGCTCCAAGGAAGGACGGGAGCATGTATACGCCTACGAGGATGGCTTGAAGGCGTTTATCGACGAAGTGAACAAAGACCATACACCGATGCACGAGCCGGTTTCGTTTGCCGGCGAGGTCAACGGGATCCGCGTCGAAGGCGCGTTTCAGTACACCGACGACTACCAGGAAAACATTTTCTCGTTTACGAACATGGTGCGCACGCGCGATGGCGGCAGCCATGAAACGGGAGCCAAGCTCGGCTTTACGAAGGTGTTCAACGAGTACGCCCGGAAAAACGGGTTTTTAAAGGAAAAAGAAAAGGGGTACGAGGGAAGCGATGTCCGGGAGGGATTGACGCTTGTGCTCAATTTGTCCGTACCCGAAGAGCTGCTTCAGTTTGAAGGGCAGACGAAGGAAAAACTAGGCACGCCTGAAGCCAAACCGGCCACCGAGGCGATCGTATCGGAACATTTGCGCTATTTTCTGGAGGAAAACCGCGAGCTGGCCAACACGCTTGTCCGCAAAATCGCCCGCGCGTCCAGCGCCCGCAAGGCCGCTCGCAAAGCGCGGGAGGATGCCCGGAAGGGAAAAGGGAAAAACCGCAGCGAGCGCGTGTTGTCCGGCAAGCTGGCCAGCGCCCAATCCAAGGACGCCCGCCGCAAGGAGCTGTATTTGGTGGAGGGCGATTCGGCGGGTGGCTCCGCGAAACAAGGCCGCGATTCCAAATACCAGGCGATTTTGCCGCTGCGGGGAAAAGTGCTCAACACGGAAAAGGCGAAACTGGACGCGATTGAAAAAAACGAGGAGCTCAACACGATCATTCACGCGCTGGGCGCCGGCGTGGGCGCGGGATTCGTCGCCGAGGACTCGAGCTACTACAAAGTTATTATCATGACCGATGCCGACGACGACGGAGCGCATATCCAAAATCTGCTGCTGACGTTTTTCTACCGGTTCATGCGTCCGCTCATCGAGCACGAAATGCTGTATATCGCCTTGCCGCCGCTCTACCGGATTTCCAAAGGCGCCCAGGAGGAATACGTGTATACGGACGAGGAGCTGGAGGAAAGCAAAAAGAAATTCAAAGCCGGCTACACGATCACCCGCTACAAAGGATTGGGTGAGATGAACGCCACCCAGCTTTGGGAAACGACCATGGATCCGAAAACGCGCACGCTGGTGTGCGTGACGATCGACAACGCCCGCATGGCGGAAAAACGCGTCAGCGAGCTGATGGGGGACCGGGCGGATTTGCGAAGAAACTGGATCGAGGAAAATGTCGTCTTCACGCTGGAAGATGAATACGGGAAGGAAGTGGAAGCATAATGGCGAAAAAGAAAAAGGAAACGCAGGAAACCGTCGAGGAGTCGGTACGCAAGCTGACGCTGGAAGATATCATGGCGGACCGGTTCGCCCGCTATTCGAAATACATCATTCAGGAGCGGGCGCTTCCGGACGCCCGTGACGGACTCAAGCCGGTGCAGCGGCGGATTTTGTACGCGATGTACGAGGCGAAAAACACGTACGACCGTCCGTACCACAAATCGGCGAAAACCGTCGGCAACGTCATCGGCAACTACCACCCGCATGGCGACTCCTCGGTGTACGACGCGATGGTTCGAATGTCCCAGGACTGGAAGATCACGACACCGCTTGTCGACATGCAAGGAAACAACGGGTCGATCGACGACGACCCGGCGGCCGCGATGCGGTATACCGAGTCGCGGCTGGCCAGAATCGCGAACTACCTGCTCATGGACATCGACCGGAAAACCGTGGAGTGGACGCCAAATTTCTCGGACGAGAAGCTGGAGCCAACCGTGCTGCCGGCCCGGTTTCCCAATTTGCTCATCAACGGCATTTCGGGCATCGCCGCCGGGTACGCGACCAATATTCCTCCGCACAATCTCAACGAAATCGTATCCGCCTGCATGTACCGGCTCGAGCATCCAAATTGCACTTTGGACGAGCTGATGACGCTTGTCAAAGGGCCGGATTTTCCAACCGGCGGAATCGTCATGGGGAAAGAAGGCATCCGCCAGGCGTTTGAAACGGGGCGCGGAAAGGTTATCGTCCGCTCGAAAGCGGCCATCGAATCCACGCGGACCGTCGATCAAATCGTCGTGACGGAAATTCCATACGAAGTCGTCAAATCGAATCTGGTGAAAAAAATCGACGACATCCGGCTCAATAAAAAAGTCGAAGGTATGCTCGACGTGCGGGACGAAAGCGACCGGAACGGACTCAAAATCGTCATTGATTTGAAAAAAGGGGCGCCTTCGGATACGATTTTAAACTATTTATATAAGAATACGGAGTTGCAGATTTCGTTCAACTACAATGTGATCGCGATTGTCAACAAGGCGCCGGTCCAGCTCGGACTGCTGCAAGCCATCGACGCGTTTTTAGCACATCGCGAGGACGTCGTGCTGCGACGGAGCGCCTTCGATTTGCAGCTCAAGCAGGAACGCGCCCATATTTTGGACGGGTTGATGAAGGCTGTTTCCGTGATGGACGAAATCATCGCGATCATCCGCCAAAGCAAGGACAAGAAAGACTCGAAACGCAATTTAATGAAGCGGTTCGAGTTTAGCGAGCTGCAAGCCGAAGCCATTGTCACGATGCGGCTGTACCGGTTGTCGAATACCGACATCCTGGAACTGCGGCAGGAGGACAAGCGCCTGAAAAAGGAAATCAAGGCTTTGCAGGAAATCATTCAAAAGCCGGCTGTGCGCATCCGCAAGCTCATCGAAGAGCTGCAGGAAGTCAACGACGAGTTTGTCGTGCCAAGACGTTCGAGCATTCAAAGCGAAATCGACGAAATCGTCATCGACGAGATGGCGATGATTCCAAGCGAGCAGGTCATGGTTTGCCTGACCCAGGACGGCTACGTCAAGCGGGTCTCGCTGCGTTCGTACAACGCCAGCTCCGAGTTGTTCGCCGGAAAAAAGGACAACGACGTGATGGTCGCCAGCGGGGAGATCAACACCCGGCACAAGCTTTTGTTTTTTACCGACCGCGGCAAATACGGCTACATTCCGGTGCATCAAATCGAAGAGGCGAAATGGAAGGATCTTGGCACGCACCTTTCCGGCTATTTGCGTCTGGACGACAACGAAAAAATCATCGCCGCGTTCGGGGTGGACGCGTTTACGCCAAAAAACCACGTCGTGATGGTTACAAAAGCGGGGAGCATCAAGCGCACGCCGTTGTCCGCATTTGAAGTCGCCAGGCCCAACAAGACGATGGTGTGCATGAAGGTGGGCGATCTGGACGCGCTGATCAAAGTCGAAATGTCCACCTCGAGTGCGGATCAAGTCGTGCTCGCTAGCCGTGATGGCTTGGGGCTTCAATACAACGTGGAGCAAATTCCGGAAAACGGGCTGAAAACGAAAGGCGTGAAAGGCATGAATTTAAGCGCCGAGGACCAGGTGGCCGATCTTGTCGTTTCCGATGGCGCCCAGCAGTTCATTCTCGTTTTGCAGGAGGGACAAATGAAGCGGATGCACGCCAGCGACTTCGCGAACGTGTCCCGTCCAGCCAAGGGAAACCGGATGTTCAAGCTCGTCAAGTCGCGTCCGGGCCGTTTGGAGCGGCTGCTTACCGCCGATCGGAACTACGCCTTTGTGGCGGATGAGAAAATCGAGTTCAAGCCGTCTGATATCGCGTTGATGGCGCCAGCCGCCACGTACTCGACGCCGTTTGGCAAACTGGAAACGATGGAGTGGCTTCCGTCGCTGCCGATGGTTCCAGACGGATCGTGGGAACCAAAAAAAGACGAGTACAAGCAGGTGGGGTTGTTTGAGGATGCGTAAGAAAAATCAGGCGAATCTGGCGTGCCTGCTCACCGCCATGGTGTGGGGTGGCGGGTTTATCGCGACGGCGGCCGCCCTCAGGACATTCGACCCGGGAACGACGTTGATGCTTCGTTTCAGCGGGGCGGCGATCGTGTTCTGGCTCATTTGCCTTGTGGCAAAAATCCGGTTTAACCGGGCGTGTGTGAAGGCGAGCGTCTGGAGCGGCGTGTTTTTGTATAGCGCGTTTTTGCTTCAGACGATTGGCCTGCGGTATACGAGTACGGGAATGAACGCGTTTTTGACGGCGGTCAATGTCGTGCTGGTGCCTTATTTGGTTTGGCTCGTTTTTCGAAAGCGACCGCAAAGAAGGCAGTTCGCGGCCAGTTTGCTTTGCCTTGGCGGCATTGGCTGTCTTTCGCTTTCCTCCGGCTCGTTTTCCTTCAACGTGGGCGACGGGTTGTCTTTGGGCTGCGCCGTGTTGTTCGCGGCGCAGATCATCGCCACGGAACGGGCGGCAAAAACCGGAAATCCCATGGCGGTCAACGCCATCCAGATGAGCGTGGCGGCGCTGTTGTCGTTTCCGTACGCCCTGGGTATGGAAACGTGGCCGGCGTCGGTGCCGGCGATGGCGTGGGGCAGTATCGCCTACAGCATTTTTATTGCCACCACGTTGGCGTACATGCTGCAGACATGGGCGCAAAAGTACACAGACGCGGCGAGCGCGAGCGTGCTGCTGTGCACGGAGTCGCTGTTTGCGAACGTGTTTGGCTGGCTGCTTTTGGGTGAAACGAAGACGCCGGTCATGGTGCTGGGCGGAATTCTGATCTTTTTATCCGTTCTTCTTGTCGAAGGCGTGTTCCATCGCAAAAGTGCATCCGATCCTGAAGCGGAAGCAAAGGAAGAGCGTCTTTGTGATAGTTTGTGATTTCGATCTTAAAGCTTGTAAAACTGTATTAAATAGAGTAAAATCCCTATTAGAGAAATGGGGTAACAAAATGAATTTCTGGGCTTCCGTAGGGTTTACTTTAGTTGGAGCACTGATTGGCGGTATCCTGACGTTCTATTTCACGCGTAAAAAGTTCGAAAAGGAACTCAAGGAAAACCCACCGATCAACGAGAAGATGATTCGTGCGATGTTTTTGCAGATGGGGCGCAAGCCAAGCGAGGCACAAATTCGTCAGATCATGAAATCGGTCAATTCCAACCGATAAACGTCTATTCATAATCAAAAGTGCGTGAGCACTTTTTCTTTTTAAAGGAGGGAACATGTACAACGATTTATTTTCCATTGGTCCGGTGACGATCCACACGTATGGTCTGTTTGTCGCGATTGGCATCATCGCCGCGTACATCGTCACGGAAAGGCGGGGAAAAAAACTAGGTGTCGACGTGTCGCATCTGGATTCGCTCGCTTTCTGCTTTGTGATTTCAGGCTTCGTCGGCTCCAAATGCCTGTATTTTCTAACAAGGATCCAGGATATTTTGAAAGATCCATCCGTCGTATCGAATCTTTTGGACGGCTGGGTCGTTTGGGGCGGCATCATTGGCGGATTGATTGGCGGCTATGTGTATTGCCGGATCCACCACATGGATTTCTGGCAGCAAGTCGACCTCATCATTCCTTCGGTCGCCCTCGCGCAAGGGTTTGGCCGGCTTGGATGCTTCTTTGCCGGATGCTGCTACGGAGTCGAAACGCATGGCTGGTGGGGCGTCGTGTTTCCGGAAGGTTCGCTGGCGCCGGCGGGCATCCCGCTCGTTCCAACCCAGCTGCTGTGCTCGCTTTTTGATTTCGCGCTGTTTTTCTTCCTGCTCTTTCTGGTGAAGAAAAAGAAAGACATGTTCGAAGGCGAGGTGGCGGTTTGGTATTTGATGCTGTACTGCATCGGCCGGTTCGTGATCGAGTTTTACCGCGGGGATCTCATTCGCGGCGGCTTGGAAGGACTGTCGACTTCGCAAATCATTTCTTTGATTATGTTCGCCCTGGCGGCGGCGTTGCTCGTGTATTTGCCGCGACGGCAAAAAGCGCTTCGAAACAAGTAAGTTTTGAAGCGTTTTTTTTCGCTTCGTGCTAGAATAGAAAAAAAGGGGATATACAAATCATGAATCAATGGGAAATCGTACTACAACTCGCACTTCGTTTTATCGTCATCGCGCTTTGGGTTGGCAGCGTCGCGCTGCTGCTCTCCAGCTCGCCGGTGCAAAGCATCGTCATCGAACCGCTGGCCGCCGCGATCGGACTGGTGTTTTCCAGTGTCTGGACGATTGGAAAAGGGCGGGCGCAGGACGGTTTCGAATCGTCTTTGTCCAGAGCGAAACAGCTGGACAGCCGCTTGAGGCAAACGACGGATTTGTTTCTTTTCGCGATTTTGGCCGCCTTGCTTGGCTTGGCGGGATGGAAAGGCGCGTTGTTTTCGCTTTCCTGGGGGTTGGCGCTTATTCCGCTTGCGCGGCTGCTCTGGGTTCCTTTTGGCGGGCGCTTTTCATGGTTTGACGGGTTGAGTGTCCAAAAACCGGTCGATTTCGAGCAGAAGCTTTGGCTGGGCGTGCAAATCGCGGTTTCCGTGTATATGATCGGGCTTGGCCATCCGGGGGTGTCGCTGGCCGTCGCCGCCGTCGGGGCGTTTCTATTGGCGAAAAAGAATATCCGGCTTTTTTTGGCGGCGTTTGCCGCGGAGGCGTTCGTCGCTGTCGGTGTCTGGGCGTTCGGCTTGTTTGGCTCCTGGCTTGCCGCGCTCATGCTGGCGTTTTTAGCGATGAGCCTGGCGGGGACGATGCTTGGCGTGTTGATGAATGTGATTTGGGATCCGCAGCGGTTTTTCCAATCCGGCGTTTGAGTGCTCAAACGCTTTTCTTTTTTAAGGAGGTGCAACGATGTACATATTGATTGTCGAAGATGAAGCCCGTCTGGCGCAAGCCATAGCGGAAATGTTTCACCAGCAAAAAGACCGCGTTGAGATCGCGCTGGATGGAAAAGAGGCACTCGACTATTTGCGAACATACGAGTTCGACTTGATTGTTTTGGACTGGATGCTGCCCGGCTGCTCCGGTTTGGACGTACTTCGCCGCCTGCGTGCCTCGGGCCGGCAGACGCCTGTGCTCATGTTGTCGGCCAAAGGCGAAATCGAAGACAAAGTCGACGGGCTCGATGCGGGCGCGGACGATTACATGAGCAAGCCTTTTTCCACACGGGAGCTGCTGGCGAGGGCGAAAGCCTTGACCCGGCGCAAAGGGGAAGTCGTTCTCGACCATTTACGGTTTGGCGATCTCGCGCTTGATCTGGGCCAGCAAAACTTGTCGTGCGACGGACGAAGCGTCCATCTGGGTCATAAGGAATTTGAAATCATGCGGCGGCTCATGATGGAGGCGGGACGAACGTTTTCCAAAGAGGACTTGATTACCTGGGTGTGGGGAAGCGAAAGCGAGGCGATGGACAACAACGTCGAAGTGTTTGTTTCGTTTTTGCGCAAGAAGCTCGCCTATCTGGGAACCACAGTGAAAATTTGCACGATTCGAAAGCTTGGCTATCGGCTGGAGGATAGCCATGATTAAGCAGCTGCAAAAAAAGTTCATATGGATGACGATGTTTTTTTTAGGCGCTCTTTTGTTTGTCGTTCTTTTTTTGTTGTGCGAGCAAACCGCTGTCCGCAACGAAGACGAAATCCGACGCGCGTTGTCGTGGTGTCTGGAAGCGACAGGATCGTCCGCACAAGTGCCCGCGCTTCCGTCGTATACGCTGCTGTACGACGCCCCAAGCGATTCGTATGTCCTGCTCGGGGATCGGCGCAACACGCTATACGACGTCGAGTCGCTGCGTCAAATGACCGACGACATGCCCTACAATAGCGTGGAAAGAAAAGATGGGGTATACTTGGAAAAACAAAGAACGCGGCAAGGCTACATCGCCGGACTGGTGGACGCTTCCGTTTTGCACGCCCAATACCAAAACCTGATTTCGCGCAGCGTTGTTTTATTTTTCGGTACGATGGCCGTTCTTTTCGCGGCCGTGTGGGCCATGAGCCGCTGGATCGTGCGGCCGGTCCAAGAAGCGTGGGACGCCCATAAGCGGTTTATCGCGGACGCTTCCCATGAGTTGAAAACGCCTTTGACGATTATTTTGGCGGACTGCGAGCTGCTGCAAGCCGGCGATCCCGAAAACGCGTGGCTGCATTCGCTCCACGAGGAAGCGTTGCGGATGCAGCGCCTTATTTATGATTTGCTCGCGCTCGCCCGCTACGACGCGCTGCCGCAAGCCAAACCGGAGCCAGTCGATCTCTCGAATTTGTGTCAGACCATCGCGCTGGAAGCGTACGAGCGCGCGTACGCCCATCGGGTTTTGATCGAGGAAGACATCGAATCGAATGTCCTGGCGTTTTGCGAACCGGAAGACGCCCATCGGCTTGTGGCGCTGCTTGTGGACAACGCCGTGAAATACGCGCCCGACCAGGGCGTCGTGTCCATTCGGTTGAAGCGAAAGGACCACCGCTTCCAGCTGGATGTGGAAAACCCGGGCACACTGACACCGGAGCAAATGGCGCATGTGTTTGACCGCTTCTACAAAGCGGATCCATCGCGGAAAAAAGACGGAAGCTACGGACTGGGCTTGTCGATCGCAATGGAGATCGCCAGCCGGAACAAGCTGGCGTTGAGCGTGACGTGCCAGACGGGCGCGATCACGTTTTCCGTCCGGGGAAAATCTTACAAGAATGTTCGATAGAAACGCGGGGAACGTGATAAGGTAAAACTACCGAAACAGACAAGAAAGGAGGAACGGGATCTTCGGGGATCCTGGACGCAATGAAAAAATTGTTCCGTTCGATTTTTGTTTTTCTTTTGGTCGCGCTAGTCGCCATCGTCGCGATCGTGGGAACCGCCGGCTATCGGCGTTATAAAGATTTGACCGCCCAAACGCCGGTACAGGCGATGGTGGCGCAAATCGAAGCCTCGCCGGATTTCGTTCCGTACGAGCAGCTTCCCGCCACCTTGATCAACGCGACTGTATCCGTCGAGGACCGGCGGTTTTTCGAACATGGCGGCGTTGACTACATCGGAATCGTCCGCGCGCTGCTGTCCCAGGTTTTTCCAGACGTGTTTGTGCAAAGCGGCGGGTCGACCATCACCCAGCAAACCGTCAAAAACATGTACGGCATGTTCACGTCCAGCGTGACGCGGAAAGTGGCGGAAATCTTTTTAGCCAAAGATTTGGAACGCGACTGCACAAAAGAGCAGATTTTGGCTTTGTACGTCAATATTATTAATTATGGCGATGGATATACGGGAATCAAAGAGGCGGCGAACGGCTATTTCTGGAAAGAGCCGGCCGCGCTGAGCGAGGCGCAATGCACTTTGCTGGCGGGCATTCCGCAGTCGCCGGCCAACTTTCAGCTAAGCGACCATTACGACGCGGCCAAACGCCGGCAGCGCGTCGTGCTGGACACGATGGTCGACAACGGCTATTTGAGCGAGGCGCAAGCCGACGCCTTGTATGAAACACCCGTCTTTTAGAAAGAAGGAAACGAAATGCATATCAATACGAACGCGTGGATCGCGCCCGACGCCTGCGTGAAAGGCCACGTCGAAATTGAAAGCGGCGCGAGCGTGTGGTTTCAAACGGTCATTCGAAGCGAGCACGCCAACATCCGCATTGGAAAGAACACGAACATTCAGGACCGCTGCGTCCTTCATACCGACGCGCATTACGACACGATCGTGGAGGAAGGGTGCACGATTGGGCACGGGGCGATTTTGCATGGGTGCCATGTTCATAAAAACACGCTGATTGGCATGGGGGCGATCGTGCTCAACGGCGCGGACATTGGCAAAAACTCAATCGTGGGCGCCGGTTCGCTTGTGACCAGCGGAAAGCGCTTTGAGGAAGGAATGCTGATTATGGGCAGTCCGGCCCGGGCGGTGCGGCCGCTGACCGAGGAGGAAATCGAGGCCAATCGCCAAAACGCCGCCGAATACGTGGCGCTGGCCGCCGAATACAAAGCCGGGAAATGGGCATGAAGCAACGAAGGTACGCGGTCGACGTCCAAGGTCTTGCGCAGCCGATCCGGATTGCCCATGTGTCCGATTTGCACGAGCACGCGTATGAGGAGGTGCTCGCGGCGCTTGAAAAAGAAAAGCCGGACGTGATTTTATGCACGGGCGACATGCTGGAGCGGCACACCCGAAACGGCCAGCGCCGGCTGAAGCGTCGCAAAATCGAGAAACCGCATCATATTTTATACTGGTTTATATCGAAAGAAGGGTTGCCGGATGGCGGAATGCGGTTCTTTCAGCGATGCGTCGCCATCGCGCCGACTTTTTATTCGCTTGGGAACCATGAAAAGTACATCCAGGAGGAAGACCGCGCCAGACTGCGGCAGTGGGGTGTGCGAATCGTAGACAACAGCGATTTGGAAATGGACTGGAAGGGAAGACCGATTCGAATTGGCGGTTTGAGCACGAAAGCCGACTGGAACTGGTGCGCCGCGTTTTCCAGAAAGCCGGGCGTAAAAATTCTCATGGTTCACCATCCGGAATATGTCGCCGGCCGGATCCTGTCGGATGCGGGAATTGGTCCGCTGGATCTTATTTTGTCCGGGCACGCCCACGGCGGGCAGTGTCGGCTGTTTGACTGGGGCTTGTTCGCGCCCGGGCAGGGACTTTTTCCCCCCTACACGCGCGGCATGCGAAAAACCAACAAGGGACACTGGCTGATTAGCGCTGGTTTGTCCAATACGGTCAAGCTGCCCCGGTTCAACAATCCGAAAGAGCTGTTGTTTGTGACGTTAATGCCAAAATAAAAAAGATCTCGATGAGATCTTTTTTTGCTTTAGATGTTTTCTATTTGCTGGCGAGCATATCCTGGATGTTCATCGTCAATACGCGGTCGATGTGATCGCTGCCTTCGTTCCGGTACGCGCTGGCCGCGGATTCGTACAACGTGAGCAGACCGCCGTTTCCATCCGGATAGATTTGCTCAAGCCGAGGCGGCAAGGTGATGATTTTTTGCGCGTTGGAGTTTAACAGCGAGGTTTCGCCCCGTTTGAACACGCTCAAGGTCGACTGCATGCTGGGACCGTCGCTGGCGGCCAGATAAATGAAGTGGTCGTCCATCGCGATGCCCTGGCAGTTGTCGCCGATGTTGTCGTAGCCATACGCTTTGGCGACGTGGCGGCGTGTCGTATCCAGCTTGCCGGAAGCCGGGTCGATATCGAAATCGTACACTTTTACACTGCCTTCGTCTTTCGTGAAGTAGCCGCAGTACAGCTTCGAGTCGGCATACGTTAAAAACGAGTCGTCTTTCAACTGCGGCGTTTCGATGGAATAGTCGTATTTCAGCGCTTTATGGTCGTGTTCGAAATCATAGTTGTCCATGTTGGCCAGCTTAATGAAGGAAACACTGCCTTTTTTTGTCTTTTCGTCTTTGGTGGCGATCCACACGTTCCGGTTGAGCGTGTCGTAAGCGATACTGCCGGCATGCGGCCGGTTTTCGAGGACAATCGTTTTCAAATACTTGTGGTCGTCGCGGGAAAGGACGTATAAAACGGTGTTGTGCTCGTGCTTGTGGCAATAGGCGCTAATCAAAATATAGTCGTCCGCGATGGTGACACCCTGGGGCGTCATCTCGTCGCACTCGGCGACTTTTCCGGTTTTGTCCAGCGTTTGCGTCTCGATCAAGCCGGGAATCACATACGTGCCCTGATCGGTCTGGCTCTGGTTGGCGTCAAATCCGGCGCGAATCACGGACGGATAGGCGGATAAGGCGTTTTTTTGCTCGTCGACGGTTTTATACAGCGTCGGTTCGGTGTTGGTACTCGTCTCTTCTGCCGCGCGCAAGGTGACTGGAGAAAACGACAAAGCGACGGCGGCGCACAAGGAAACGAGCCATTTTTTGGATTTGTTCATGGTTCCTCCTTTGTTTTTGGGTTTCTATTTCATTATACGGGGCGTATTTCTAAAAAGCTTTTGTTGTGCATTGTCCATCCATTGTGTACGATAAAAGCATGATAAAAAGGAAAGCGAATTTGACAGAGCAGGAAATGCTGGCCATCGCGCGCGCGTTCGCATGGTATCCCAACCCGTCGGCTTCTTTCGACGGGTTTCAAGACGAGCAAATGATCGAGCGGTATTTGCTGCTGACGACGTCCGTCATGAAAACGTATTGCGAAATTTACTCATTGGACGAGCGGGCCTACATGATGATTTCCAATGAGTCGTCGATGACCCCGATCTTGCAGTATTTCCGTTTGTTGTGGGGAATGCTGTGGATCGTCGGGCCCGCCCGCGTATACCGGCAAATCGAGCGCGGTACCGAAGCGGGCATCTGCCAGGAAGTCGAGCTGCGCAAAAAAAAGATTCCGTTCATCCACATAGAACTGCTGGCCGTCCGCTCGGAGCACTGGGGCGAGCATTTGATGAGCGAAATGATCGCATTCGCGAAAGCGGAAGCCCGGCGCCGGGGATGCGTGTGCATTTTGGAAACGGACGAGCGTGTCAAACGGGACAAATATTTGCATTTAGGGTTCGTCTTGCGAAGAACCCGGACGTTGCGCGAAGGGGTGGCGATCTACGACATGATCTACGACCCCAAACAATGAGTCGTCGAAATTGCCGTGGAAATATGGTAAGATGCAGGGTGCTGTGTGGCATGCGATTTTCAGGGAGGATGGAATATGAATAAAAAAGAACTAAACGAGCTCAAGCGGCAAATCAAATGGGAAAACGACGCGTTGTACATTCCGCGCATCGCGAGCGCGTATGCTTCCATTTCTTCGGAAGAGAAAAAGGTGCTCTCCTACGATATCAAGGATTTCACCTTGCTTTCGGAAGAAGAGGGAACCTTGTATTTGAATATTATGAAAAAAAGTCTGGCGGGACAGCTGGGAAAAAACTTGCTCCAGTTTCGGTTCCCGCGGGAGAACGGCGAGAAAAATCCGGCGCAGGAAAAGCTGTACGCGCTTGTCAGCTCCAAGCTGGAAGACGAGTCGCTGTTCCGGGAATTCGTCGACGACATCCTTGAAAACGGACATTATGCCAACCATGTGTTCATCACGGTGGCGTACGGGGAATATTCGGTTCCTCTTAAATCCAAAAATCTGGAAGCCAGCTACGAGGACGGCTACAAATACGATTTTATCCTCGTTTCCGTGACGCCGGCCCAGCAGACGAACATTGGTTTGTTTTTCAACCGTGACACCAACGAGGTCGAGCGCAAGGTGAACTCGGAGATGGAAATCAAACCGACGCCCGAGGACGCGATTTTATACCCGTGTTTTTCGGAGCGGGCCGCCGATGTCAACCACGTGCTGTACCACGCCAAAAACGTCAAGTCGCTCAATCCCTTTTTTATCGAGGATGTGCTTGACTGCGCGTTCCCGCTTTCGCCTCTCGACGAGGAAAGCGGATTTTCGCAAATGCTGATCGGGATGTTCGAGGATCGGCTCAGCTGTGACGTGTTGACCGCTATTCACGAGAACATTTACGACGCGATCCAGGAAAGCGAGGAAGACGAAAGCGAGCTGACGTACTCGAAAGGAAACGTCCGTCGCCTGCTGGAGGTTTCCGGCGCGGACGAGGTGTCGATGTCCCATTTCGACGACGTGTACGCCAAGGTGCTCAACGACCAGCCCATTAAGGCGGTCAACATGACCGATTTGAACCGGATGGCGATCAAAGTGCCGGATGTTTCGATCAATGTCAAAAATGGCGGCGACACGAAAGTGAAAATGGAAACGCTGAACGGGCGAAAATGCCTCGTGATCGAGATGGACGACTCGATTGAAATCAACGGCATCGAATTGAAACCTTAAGCATCGAACATGCTTTTTGTCGCCACGCCTTTTACAATGAAGGCATGGAAACCCAAAACAACGAACAAAACTTGCAAGCGGAACGAAACGATCCAATCAATCCTCAGTACTTTGTGATTGGCATCGTGTGCTATACGCAATACCAGCGGCTGCTGCGCATGCATGACGACATTTTCCAAAAGGTGTCGATCCTGATCGCGTTCATGTCGGCGCTGCTGATTGTCGTTGTCAACGACATGCACTGGAAGAAAATGCTGGAAGTATGGGATTTTTCCTCGAGCCAGGCGATCCTGCACACGTGCGTGTATCAAATCTGCTCGATCACGTCCCTGGTCGGGATGCTGATCGCGACGTTTATCACGCTGCGCCTGTCGACAAGCAACCGCGACAAGGAACTCGACAGTTCTAAGTTCACGACCGAGGCGGTCATGGGCATGAACGCCAACGCTCTGGCGCGCAAGATGATCCTCGATCTGGAGCAAGTTGTCGTCTCGCTTAAAGCGATGCTGGAAAGCAAGCAAAAGTCGTACAACCGGGCGGTCGCGATCCTGACCGTGTCCACCGTGCTGTATGTGGCGAAAGTCATTATTGAACACATTTGATTTCGGGAATGAAAAATCTTTCATTCCTTTTTTCATTCTTTTCATTCGGATGTAAATAGTGTAAAATTAAACATTATAAATAAAAGGAGAGGAAGATCTATATGAAGAATGGAATGAAACTATTGGCATGCGCGGCGATGGCGCTGTCGTTTGCAGGCTGTTCGGACAAGGGAGGAGGCGCCAGCGTTGGAATTATTCAGTACGCGGAACATCCGGCTCTTGACAACGCCCACGAGGGATTTGTGGAAGGATTGAAGGAAAACGGATACGACGCGGAGGACGGGACGGTAACGATTGACTACAAAAACGCCCAGGGCGACCAGTCCAACAACAAGACGATCGCGAATACGTTCGTCAACAACAATGTGGATTTGATTTACGCCGTGGCGACTCCGGCCGCCCAGGCATCGGCCAACGAGACGAAGGACATTCCGATCGTCATTAGCGCGGTTACCGATCCGGCGACAAGCGGTTTGGTGAAATCCAACGACAAGCCGGACACGAACGTGACGGGCACGTCGGATTTGACGCCGGTGGATGCTCAGCTGGACTTGCTCAAACAGCTGGTGCCAGACGCGAAGACAATCGCGATCATGTACTGCAACGCGGAAGACAATTCGGCGTTCCAGGCGGATCTGGCGAAGAAAAAAGCGAAAGAGCTTGGTTTGGACGTCGTGGAAGCGACCGTGACGGACTCGAACCAGATCCAGCAGGTGACGGAAAGCCTTGTCGGCAAAGTGGACGCGATTTACGTGCCGACGGACAACTTGCTGGCGGAAGGCATGGCGAGTCTGACGCAAGTCGCCAATGAAAACGGCATCCCGACGATCGTCGGCGAAGAGGGCATGGTTCAAAACGGCGGTTTGGCGACCTATGGAATCGACTATTTCGAATTAGGAAAAATGGCGGGCAAGCAGGCAGCCGACATTTTGAAAGGGGAAAAGGATCCCGCGGAGATGGCCATCGAATATTTGCCAGGTGAAAAATGCGAACTGACAATCAACAAGACGACGGCCGGCAAGCTGGGAATCGAGATTCCGGAAACGCTGGAAAGCGACGCGGTGATCATTGAGTAGTATGTCGATTTTATTATCCGTAGAAGGCGCGATCGGGCAGGGAATTTTATGGGGCATCATGGCCCTTGGCGTGTACATCACGTTCCGCCTGCTCGACTTTGCCGATTTGACCGTGGATGGAAGCTTCGCGACGGGTGGCGCGGTTAGCGCGATTTTGATTGTCAGCGGGGTCGATCCCGTCCTTTCCTTGTTTGCCGCGCTGCTGGCTGGCGCGGCTTCCGGGGCCGTTACCGGTTTTCTGAACACGATTTGCAAGATCCCGGCCATTTTGGCGGGAATCCTGACCCAGATCGGGTTGTATTCGATTAATTTGATGATTATGGGCAAAAGCAACTTGCCGCTGCTGAACACGAAGACTATTTTCTCCAATGTGAGCGATGTCATCCATTTGCCGCGCTCGATATCGAAATGGATCTCGACGAACAATTTGACGGTTTTGCTGATTGGAATCGTTTTGGCGGTCGTCGTAATCGGAATTTTGTACTGGTTTTTCGGGACGGAAATCGGCTCGGCCATTCGGGCGACGGGAAACAACGAGCATATGGTGCGCGCCAACGGTATCAGCACGAAGAAGACGATCATGGTCGCTTTGATGCTTTCCAACGCGCTGAACGCGTTTTCCGGCGCGCTTGTCGCCCAGCAGCAAGGTTACGCGGACGTCAAGATGGGAATTGGTGCGATCGTCATGGCGCTGGCGTCCATCGTGCTTGGCGAGGTTCTGTTTGGACGCAAAGGCGGCTTTGCCAGACGGCTGACTTCTATTGTGATTGGCTCGATCGCGTACCGGATCATCGTGGCGATCGTGCTCCAGCTTGGATTGAGCGCGGACAACTTGAAGCTGTTCACGGCGATTCTTGTCGGCATCGCGCTGTCGATTCCAATCATGATGGAAAATTCAAAACAAAAGGCCCGATACAAAAAACTGACCGCGGAAGTCGACGCGATCGAGGAGGCGTTCCATGCTGACCATTAAAAAAGTATCCAAGACGTTCAATGCCGGAACGGTCAATGAAAAAAAGGCGCTGGACCAGCTCTCGCTGACGCTGGACGATGGCGATTTCGTCACCGTTATCGGCGGCAACGGCGCGGGTAAATCCACGCTTCTCAATATGATCGCGGGGGTGTATCCAATCGACTGCGGACACATTGTTCTGGATGGAAAAGACATTTCCTTGGATCCGGAATACAAGCGGGCTCGCTGGATCGGGCGCGTGTTCCAGGATCCGTTGATGGGGACGGCGGCCGATATGGAGATTGCCGAAAACCTGGCGCTGGCCAAACGGCGCGGCAAGGCGCGGACGCTGCGCTGGGGCTGCACGAAAGAGGAAAAGGCCGCGTATCGAAACGATTTGAAACGTCTGGGTCTTGGACTGGAAGATCGGATGTCCAGCAAGGTGGGGCTGCTTTCGGGAGGGCAGAGACAGGCGCTGACGCTTTTGATGGCGAGTCTGCAAAGGCCGAAACTGCTTTTGCTTGACGAGCATACAGCGGCCCTCGATCCTTTGACGGCGAAAAAAGTGCTTGATTTGACGAAGGAAATCGTCGAGGAGCAGCAGCTGACGACGTTGATGATCACCCACAACATGAACGACGCCATTCAAATCGGAAACCGGCTGATCATGATGTACGATGGCCGGATCATTTACGACGTGAAAGGCGAGGAAAAGAAGAAACTGACTGTCAACGATTTGCACCAAAAGTTCCGGGAAGCGTCCGGCGAGGAGTTTTCGGACGACCGGGGCGTGTTGATTTAGAGAAGGAAACAGCGAGAAAGCAATCGCTGTTTTTCTTTTTAGGTCTTGAATTTACACTTTAAGTTCAACACTAAAAAAGTGGAACATAGAAGCACCCATGATACACTAATGGTGACCAAACCAAATGAATCAGGAGGGCATA
>NZ_CAXHOA010000013.1:0-92340 GCF_964018005.1 uncultured Dubosiella sp. | reverse complement strand
GGAAAGAGAAAGAAGGCGTGTTTCTGGTTTTGAGAGATCGAACGACCACCTTGCCGCTGGCGAGGTTTTTTTGTGCTGTTTTAATCAAAAAGAAAAAGTCGATCGCTTACGCTTTCGCAATCGACTTTTTTATAAGAAACAGCAGCCAGACCAACCCAATCGCCAGCAAAATATGGCCGATCCCGGCAATTCCCGAAATCGCGGCGTTAGCTGCCGAACTCAGATTCATCGCTTTGACGGTGCAAATGCCGCGGACAAGAAACAAAAGCTCGGTCCAGTTTAATCCGATTTGATACAGCGCAAGAACAAGGCCGCTTCTTTTTTGGCTTGAGAAACCAAACGATTGCTCGAGGGTAATCAAAAGCAAAAACATCAACGCGCCCAGCACGATGTAGTGGACATGCATCACCCGTAAGGAGGAAATTCCTGTAAAACCATTCCATTTTGTGAATTCACGGTAAAAGACGCCCGAGGCCAAACCGAGAATCGCGTAGAGGATAGAAAGGTTTATCCATTTCTTTTGAATTGTTTTCATATTCTTCACCTCACTCCGTATTATAATAAAAAAGAAAAAAAGAAGGAAATTCGTTTGAACACAAAGGAGGAAATGTATTGATGCGAACTTTGCGAAAAGCGCAAAAGGCGGACATTCCCGCTTTGATCCGCCTGCTTCATCAAGTCAACTCGATTCACGCCCAGGGACGCCCCGACTTGTTCCGGCCGGACACGACAAAATACGACGAACAGGAACTTGGGGCGATTTTGGACAATCCCCAAACGCCGGTTTTTGTTTGCTGCGAAAACGACGAGGTCCAAGGGTATGCGTTTTGCGTTCATCAGCGGCATGCCGGCGACCGGCTCTTCGCCGACATCGAAACGTTGTATATCGACGATATTTGCGTGGATGAACAGGCGCGTCACCAGCACATTGGCAAGGCGCTGTACGATTTTGTGCTGGCATACGCTCGCGAACGCGGCTGCTACAACGTAACGCTCAATGTGTGGTCGCTCAATCCGGGCGCGCAGGCGTTTTACGAAAGTCTGGGAATGAAGCCATACAAAATCGGAATGGAAACGATTTTGTAGCGTGCGTTTTCCGTTTAGGTCCGATCCATTGGGAAAGGACTTTTTTTGTGAAACATTCCCGGCTTTTCGCCGCTAGTGCCTGATGGAAACGGCTTCCCAAACCGTGTTATAATAGAACCCGGAGAATACAATGATGGAAACCATACAAACTTCTTTATTTGATGAGGATAACGAGCGTGAAAAACCTGGCGAAGTCTTTCAGCCCCTGGCCGACCGGATGCGGCCGGAAACGCTGGAAGAATACGTCGGGCAAAAGCAGCTTGTCGCCCAAGGCAATTTGCTTTGGCGGATGATTGAAAACGATCAAATCACGTCCATGATTTTTTGGGGACCGCCCGGTGTGGGCAAGACGACGCTGGCGCGGATTATCGCCAAACAGACCCAGTCGCATTTTATTGATTTTTCCGCAGTGCAAAGCGGAATCCGCGAAATCAAGGAAGTGATGAAAAAAGCCGAGCAAAACCGGATGGCAAAAGAGAAGACGATCGTTTTTGTCGACGAGATTCATCGCTTCAACAAAGCCCAGCAGGACGCCTTTTTGCCATACGTGGAAAAAGGCAGTATTATTTTGATTGGCGCGACGACGGAAAACCCGAGCTTTGAAATCAATTCCGCACTTCTTTCCCGCTGTCGAACGTTCGTGCTCAACTCGCTGGACACCCAGGATTTGATCCAGCTCATTCACACGGCGCTTGATTCCCCCAAAGGCTTTGGCGCGACTACGATTGAAATCGAGGAAGAGGACATCGCGGCGATCGCCGCCTTTTCCAACGGGGACGCCCGCTTTTGTTTGAACACCCTGGAAATGGTCGTATACAATTCCCCCAGCGACGTTTACGGCATTCACGTTTCCAAAGACATTTTAAAGCAGTGTTTGCAGCGCCGCTCGCTGCTTTACGATAAAAAAGGCGAGGAACACTACAATATCATTTCCGCGCTCCATAAAAGCGTTCGAAATTCCGATGTCGACGCCGCGATCTACTGGCTGGCCCGCATGCTGGAAGGCGGAGAAGACCCGCTGTATGTCGCCCGCCGCCTCGTTCGCATGGCGAGCGAAGACATTGGCATGGCGGATTCCAGAGCGCTGGAAATTTGCGTGGCGGCTTACGACGCGGCCCATTATTTGGGGATGCCCGAATGCAATGTCCATTTGACTCACGCGGTCGTGTATTTGTGTCTGGCTCCGAAATCAAACGCGCTGGAAACCGCGTACAACGCCGCGAAGGCGGACGCGCTAAAAACGCTGAACGAACCGGTTCCAATGCAAATCCGAAACGCGCCGACCCGGCTCATGGAAGATCTGGGGTATGGAAAAAACTACGAGTACTCGCACGATTTCGCGTACCACATGACGGATATGCAGTGCCTGCCGGACGCGCTCAAAGACCGGCACTACTACACCCCAGGCGATCAGGGGTCGGAAATTAAAGTAAAACGGCGCCTTGAGCAAATCAAGGCGATCAAGGATCATTATGCCCAAATCAGGAGGAAATCATGAAATTTGAAATCCATTCATTACAGGAAACGAAAAATTTTGCCCAGGCGATGGCCGCGCGAATCCAGGGCCACGATCTCGTGGTTTGTCTTAGCGGGGATCTGGGTGCCGGAAAAACGACGTGGACCCAGACGTTTGGAAAAGCGCTTGGCGTTAAAAAAGTCATCAACTCGCCCACGTTTAATATTATGAAAGCGTATCGGCAAGGCGACGGGAAGCCGTTTTACCACATCGACGCGTATCGTCTGGAAGGCATCGACCAGGATCTTGGCTTCGAGGAATGCTTTGACGAGGGGATTTGCGTCGTGGAGTGGTCGCATTTCATCGACAACCAGATTCCGGACGACCATATCGAAATCCGGATCCTGGAAGGAATCGGGGAAGAGCGTTCCATTGAGATGACCGGACTGGGCGAGCAGTCGAAAACCATTGTGGAGGAGTATGAACATGATCACATTATGCATGGATAGCGCGTATAAAAACCTTGTTTTGGGCTTGTATGAGGACGGCCGCTTGCTGGATGGCGTGGCGTTTGAGGCGTTCAAAAAACAAAGTGAGACGATTTTTATCGAATTGGAAAAGCTTTTAAAAAATAACGGGGTGGACTATGCGGATATTGACCGAATCGTCATTACGGACGGGCCGGGCAGCTACACCGGCATCCGGATCGCGATGACCATCGCGAAAGTGCTGAGCACGCAAATGGGGCAGTCGCTCTGCTGCGTGTCCACGATGCAGCTGTATGGCGGCGCCCAAGGAAAGGCGAATGTGATTTTGGATGCCCGCTCGAATCGGGCGTACGTGGCCCATTTGGAAGATGGCGAAATCATCGGGGAAACGTCGATTTTGCCGCTGGAAGACGTGAAAACGTTTGTCGAGGAAAATCCGGGGACGTTGTACGGGGATGCCCACCTCATTGGACAAGCCGGCGAAAAAGCGGATTTTTTGAAAAACTTTATCGAGCTGGAGCCGTTGTACCGCCAAATTGAAAACAAGCACACGCTCGCCCCGCAATATTTGAAGGAAAGCGACGCGTACAAAGTATGATTCGGGAAATGGGAATCGACGACATCGCGCAAGTTGTCGAACTGGAAAAAGAATGTTTCAAAGAGCCGTGGGGCATTGACAACGTGCGATACGAAATCGAGGGCAATCCTTTCTCGCATGGCTGGATCCTGGAGCAGGATGGCTGCATTCACGCGTACGCTTTTTTATGGGAAACCTTTGAAACGGCGCAGCTGGCCCGCATCGGCGTGCATCCGGCCAGACGCCGGCTTCACCACGCGGACACGCTGCTGAAAGCGCTGGAGCGAAGAGCGGCACTGGCGGGCTGCGAAGTCGTGACGCTGGAAGTGCGCAGCTCCAACGACGCGGGAAGAAAGCTTTATGAAAAAAATGGATTCATTCCAATCAATGTTTCGAAAAAATATTATCCGGATGGAGAAGACGCTGTCATCATGACCAAACCGGTAGGAGGGCTGGACTAAAATGATCGTATTGGGAATTGAAAGCAGCTGCGATGAAACCGCGGTTGCGATCGTAAAAGACAAAAAAGACGTATTGTCGTCCATTGTGGCGACACAAATCGACGCCCATAAGGAGTTTGGCGGGGTCGTGCCGGAAGTCGCGAGCCGCATCCATGTGGAAAATATTTCGATTTGCATCGAAAAAGCGCTTCAGGAAGCCGGCCTGACGATGGCGGAAATCGACGCGGTCGCCGTCACGAAAGGGCCGGGACTCATTGGCTGCCTGCATGTCGGTGTGCAAGCCGCCAAAACGCTGGCTTTCGCCTATCATAAGCCGCTTGTGCCGGTGCATCATTTGGCCGGGCACATTTACGCCAACGAGCTCGTTGTCGACTTAAAGTATCCGGTGCTGGCCTTAATTGTGAGCGGCGGCAATTCCGAACTGGTGTATATGAAAGACGAGCATAGTTTCGAGATTTTAGGGGAAACGCAAGACGACGCCATCGGCGAAGCGTACGACAAGGTGGCTCGCGTGCTCGGTCTTGGCTATCCGGGCGGTCCGAAAATCGACAAGCTGGCTAAAGAAGGCAAGCCGGTGTACACGCTGCCGCAGCCCAAAACGGAAGGCCGGTACGATTTCTCTTTTTCGGGATTGAAGTCGGGGGTACTGCAATTTGTAAAGCGGATGGAGCGCAACGGCCAGACGTTCGAGATGGCGGATCTGGCGGCCAGCTTTCAGGAAACCGCGCTCAACGAGATTTTCTCCCGGGTGGAACGCGTGCTCGACGATTACCCGGAAATCCGGCATTTTGTCGTTGGCGGCGGCGTTTCGGCGAACTCGCGGCTGCGTGAAAAAGTGGAAGCGCTGCAAGACAAATACCCGGCCGTTGAATTCACGGTGCCGCCGATGTACTGCTGTACCGATAACGCGAGCATGATCGCGATCGCGGGCCAAATCGCCTACGAGGCGGGCCGGCGCGCGGATGCGGGATTGACGGCGGATTGCAGCTGGGAGATCGAATAAGATGATTCGAATCGCGCAAGTGGAAGACATTCCGGCGATTTACGAGATTTATTGTTTTTATGTGGAGCATGGCGAGGCGCTTTTCGATTTGCGCCCCCAGCCATTCGAGGCGTTTCAAAGGATGTGGAAGCAGCAGCTTGCGATGTATCCGGCGGTCGTGGCGGAACGGGACGGGCGCGTCATCGGCTACGCGGCGGCGCATCCGGCGTTTTCCAAAGACGCGTACCAGTTTTGTATGGAGCTTTCGATTTATTTTATGCCGGGCGACCATTTTGGCTTGGCCGGCCCGCTTTACGAGGCGCTGGAGCGCTTTTTGATCGTGCAAGGATGCCGGTGGATTGTCGCCTGCATTACGGAAACAAACGAGGCGAGCTTGCGCTTTCACGAGGCGCGCGGCTTTGTTTGGAGCGGCGCGCTGCCGGCTTGCGGTCACAAGCATGGCGGATGGCATGGCGTCGTCTGGTATCGCAAAGAGCTGAACGCCGATCCGAAGCGGTGGATCCCGTTTTCGGAAGTGATCGCGTTGGAGGCGAAACGATCGGATTGACAAAAAAGGGGAAGGGGTGGCGAGATGTCGATTTTTACAAAACTCGAATATATGCAGGGCTGGACGCAGGCCGAAAAACAAATCGTGGCTTTGATTTTGGAAGATCCGGCCAACGCGGTCGAATTGACGAGCCGCCAGCTGGCGCAAAAGGCGAACACGTCGCTGTCGACGATTTACCGGGTGTGCGAGAAACTGGAAATTGGCGGGTATGCGGATTTGCGTTTTCAGATCATGCAGGAGCTTCCCAACAAGCGGCAGACGATTTCGGATTACGACGCGCCGTTTGGCGAGCAAAGCACGGATTATGAAGTCATCCAGACGCTGGCGAACCTGGAAAAAGACACGATTGACGAAACGGCGTCTTTTATGGATTTGAATACGCTGCGTCTGATTGTCAATCGAATGGAAATCGCGCAGGATATCAACTTGTACACGTCGACGAAGCATCGCAATCTGGCTCTGAATTTCAAGCAAAACATGGCGCAGCTGCGAAAGCGGGTCCACGTGCTGACGGAAGTGTACGACCAGGAGCTTGCGGCGTTGCAGACGCGCGAGGAAACGATGTCGATCGTGATCACCTACGCAGGCCGGATTCGCGAGGTGAAACCGGTTTTGCGGTATTTGCGAAAGCACGGGCATGTCGTCGTGCTGATTTCCTCGTTGTGGGACAACACGTTTAAGAAGTACTGCGACTACCATCTTGTGATTGCTTCGCAAGAGTCGACGGCCTCGGAGCGGATTGGCCGGTTTTCAAGCAACGTGTCGATCACGTTTATTTTGGATGTGCTGTACAGCTTGTATTTTAAACGGAATTTTCAGGAAAATATGAAGACGCGCACGGAAGGGGCGCCACTGGGGCTTTTGTTGAAAGTGGAAGAGGAAAATGGTGAATGAGATGGTTGAAGCGGTTATTTTTGATATGGATGGATTGATGTTTGATACGGAGCGCATGTTTAAACGACAGTTTCGCAAGGCGCTGGATCAAAACGGGCTGGCGCAGGTGCCGGATACGGTCATCGAGGCGATGATTGGCTGCGATTCGCGGCGGATCGCTTTGTTTGAGGATCGGTTTCCGGGCATTGGTGATGTGATGCGGCGCTGTCAGGAAGAGCGGGCGGATTATTTTTTTCGCTTTTTTCCAACGCCCGGATCGGCGAATAAAAAAGGCTTGCGGCGCTTGATGGGCTATTTGGATCAAAAACAAATTCCGTACGCGATCGCTTCGAGTTCGTTCCGCCATCATATTGAACGGTTTTGCGACTACGCGGGGTTCGCGATGCATCCCAAAGCGGTTTTATCGGGAAAGGATGGCTACCGGTCCAAGCCTGAGCCGGATATTTTTTTGGCGGCGGCCAACGCGCTGGGCGCTGATCCGGCGAACTGTCTTGTGCTGGAAGATAGTAAAAACGGCATTTTGGCCGCGCATCGTGCAAAGATGCAGTCGATTTTTATCCCGGATCAAATCGTGCCGGACGACGAGATGCGCAAGGTGCTTTGGCACACGTGCGCCGATCTTTCGCAAGTAATCGAATATTTAGAAAACACGGGAAGTGTGTTATGATACAAAGGAATGTGAAGGAGAGTAAATCATGCCAGATAAAATCGTAGTGCTGGATTTTGGAAGCCAATACAACCAGTTGATTGCGCGCCGTATTCGAGAGTTCGGTGTGTATTCGGAACTGCACTCCAACGAAATGACGTTGGATGAGATCCTCGCGTTAGGGGATGTCAAAGGAATCGTGTTTTCGGGTGGACCGAACAGCGTCTATGCCGAGGACGCGCCCAAATGCGATCCGGCTATTTTAACGTCGGGAATTCCTTTGTTGGGCATCTGTTACGGGATGCAGCTCGTTCAGCTTGAAATGGGTGGAAAAGTCGAACCGGGAGACAGTTCGGAATATGGAAGAACCCGGATCCAGGTAGAGCGGGAAAGCCTGCTTTTTCACGATCTGCCGGCGGATGAGATCGTTTGGATGTCGCATGGCGACAAGGTGACCGAGCTGGCGCCTGGTTTCGAGATGGTGGCGAAAAGCGAGAACTGTCCGTTCGCGGCGGCGCAAAACGTGGACAAGAATATGTACACCTTGCAGTTTCATCCGGAAGTGCGCCATACGGAATATGGAAACGCGATTTTGAAAAACTTCGTGTTCGAGATCGCGAAGGCGAAACCGAACTGGTCGATGAAGGATTTTATCGCGACGGAGAAGGCGCTCATTCGTGAAAAGGTCGGTACGGACAAAGTGCTGCTTGGTTTGAGCGGCGGCGTGGATTCGAGCGTCGTGGCGGCCCTTTTGCACGAGGCGATCGGCGACCAGCTGATTTGTATGTTCATCGACCATGGCCTGCTGCGCAAAGGCGAGGCGGAATCCGTTATGGAAACGTTTGGCAAAAACATGAATATCAACCTTGTGAAAATCGACGCGAAGAAGCGGTTCATGGACAAGCTGAAGGGCGTGTCGGATCCGGAGCAGAAGCGCAAGATCATTGGCAACGAGTTCGTATACACGTTTGACGAGGAAGTGAAGAAGCTGACGGAAGGCGAGGACATCAAGTGGCTGGCGCAAGGCACGCTGTATACGGATGTCATCGAGTCGGGTACAAAAACGGCCCAGACGATCAAGTCGCATCACAATGTCGGCGGTTTGCCAAAGGATATGCAGTTCCAGCTGATTGAGCCGTTGAACACTTTGTTTAAAGACGAGGTGCGCGCGCTTGGAACCGAGCTTGGCCTGCCGGACGAAATGGTTTGGCGTCAGCCGTTCCCGGGACCTGGTCTTGGTATCCGCATTTTGGGCGATGTGACGGAAGAGAAGCTGAAGATCGTTCGGGACAGCGACTATATCTTGCGTGAGGAGATCGCGAAAGCGGGACTGGATCGCGAGATCTGGCAGTACTTTACGGCGTTGACGAACATGCGCAGCGTCGGTGTCATGGGCGACCAGCGCACATACGACTACGCGGTGGCCATTCGGGCGGTGACGAGCATCGACGGCATGACGGCGGATTGGGCGAAGATCCCGTACGACGTGCTGGATACGATTTCAACGCGCATCGTCAACGAGGTGGATCATGTCAACCGCGTGCTGGTGGACATTACGAGCAAGCCTCCTGGAACGATTGAGTTTGAATAGGGTTTTACTGAAATGATTTGAGCGACAGGCAATGAAAGTTGTTTGTCGCTTTTTATTTGGCAAGTATAAACTGTTTGTGTTTTGTGATAAAATTTGACAATCTCATTTTTGGGCTTGTGGGAAAAATCTACAATCCCGATTTTAAACCTATCGAATTCGATAGGTTTAAAGCAGAATCGAGGGATAATGCGTTTACGCCTTAGCATGGGATAAAAGCAACAGACGCAAGCGGTATCATATCAAAAACTGGCTGATATGGTGGGACTTACGTTGAAAGGTTGAAAATATTAAGGGAAAAAGCATACAGGCAATTAGAGTTGCTTAAAAAGAGTCAAAATACGATTGAAGCACTCAAGAAAAATCTTATTGAAGACGTGGAAACAAACCGTTGATTTTCCAAACAAAATGGCTTATAAACTGAATCCGAGTTTATTGTTTATTATTCACTGTTATAAAGGTAGAATAATAGGGATAAATCGAAGAATTAAAAAAACGAATATGGTAACCTATCATCTCTAAACAAAATTAATTGATGGTTGATATTGAATAAAAGTTTATAGAAATGATTTGAGCGACAGGCAGTATATAATGAATCGCCTGTCGTTTTTATGTGAGAAGATAAACATTTTATCTAGAAAAAGAAGAAGCAGTGAGGTAATGTATAGGCACAAAGATAAAAACACAACGCAAGTCTAACTTGTAGAACTGGTAGGTAGTCCAGTCACACTATTTAGGTGTAAGTAACCCTCCCTCCTTAGGGTCGTCCGTTCTTTGTTCATCACAATCATTTTAAGGAGGAATTGTCGTGAACAAAATTTCGGGAAAGTTAACAGTATTTTTTGAAGACCCTTTTTGGGTAGGTGTGTTTGAACGTGTCGCCGAAGGCAAGCTATCCGTTTGTAAGGTTACGTTTGGGGCGGAACCTAAAGACTATGAGGTTTATGATTTTGTTCTGAAAAATTATCAGCGGCTACGATTTAGTCCGGCTGTGGCAACGGATGGAAAAGAATTAAGCTGCAATCCGAAACGGGTACAGCGTGAAGTGCGGAAACAGACGCAAAATATCGGAATGGGGACAAAATCACAGCAGGCTTTGAAATTACAGCGGGAGCAGTTGAAAATCGAGCGTAGGACTTTAAGCGGAGAGCAACGAAAAACAAAGAAAAAGCGGCAGTTTGAATTGAAACGGCAAAAAAGGAAAAACAAACATAAGGGTAGGTAATACTACCCCTTTTCCTTAGACCATAGGAAGGAGAATATCGTTTGAAAATCATAGAAGTGAAAGAACGGCCGGATGCATTGGTGAACCAGCTGCTGGCTGTATGGGAAAGCTCGGTGCGCGCGACGCATCTATTCCTGTCCGAAGAGGAAATTCAAATGATCAAGGAATATGTACCGCAGGCGTTGCGGGATGTTCCTTGTTTGGTTTTGATCGAAAACAAAAAACAAGTCCCGGTTGGCTTTATGGGGATCGCGAACCAGCATCTGGAAATGCTGTTTATTGCGCAGGAACAACGCGGAAAAGGATTTGGCAAAGCGCTGCTTCAATACGGAATGGATCAATACGCGATTCACGATTTGGCGGTAAACGAGCAAAATCCGCTGGCGAAAGGATTTTACGAGAAGATGGGCTTTGAAGTGTACAAAAGAACGGAATGCGATGAGCAGGGCGGTCCGTATCCGCTTTTGTATATGAAACGAAAGGGAGAATGTATTTGAACGAAAAGAAAAAAGATCCAATCGTACACGAGGTGGACGGGCTTCGCTTCCATCTCAACACGAAACACGATTTTGCATGGCTCAAACGCTACGGGGAGGTGTTTTCCGTCATCGACGCGACCGGCTCCGGATGCGTATGCTTCGGAATGGACGACGGACAGAAAAAACGCTTCGTCAAAGTGGCGGGCATGGATACCGTCGAGGCGGAAATTTCACCCGGTCAGTCCATCGAAACGTTGAAACACGCGGTGAAATTGTATGAAGAGCTAAAACATCCGTATTTGATCACACTGCTTGACGCGTATCCGGTCGAAGACGGTTATGCGGCCGTGTTCGACTGGTGCGAAGGGGACTGTTTGTTTGAACACTGGAATTTTGACCGCTATAAAAACGGACAGACGGATCCGAGAGAACGATTCAAACAATTACCGGCCCTTCAAAAACTCGCTGTGGTGGACGCGATGTTTTCCTTTTTGGAAACCGTGGTCAAAAAAGGGTATGTGGCGGTCGACTTTTATGATGGAAGCCTCCTGTATGATTTTGCGAAAGACCAGATCATGATTTGCGACATCGACCTCTTTCAAAAAGGACCGCTCACCAACGAAATCGGTGCTGACTACTGGGGAACGAAACGGTTGAAAGCGCCCGAGGAATACGAGAAAGGGGCCGTAATCGACGAGCGAACCAACGTGTTTACGCTCGGCGCGCTGCTACTCGATTTTTTCGGGACGTACACGAAAGAGGAAGTGAAGCGCCGATACAAAGACTGCCGCGTTGTGCCTTGCGCGCTTGCTCAATGGTCGCTGAACGAACAAGCGTACGCTGTCGTTTGCCGGGCCGTCGATCCGGCTCCAGACAAACGGTATTCGACGATCGCCGCTTTTCATCGAGCCTGGCAAACCGCGATACACAACGAAAAAAAGCCGTTTTCTGCGTAGAAAAGGGCCTTTTATGAAGCAAGCTTCCTGCTTTTGCGCGTTCACGATCGGCCAGGTCGTGGATAGGGTTTGTTTTGGAAGAGCCGAGCGAAAATATAGAGCGAAACTGTCTGCGGACAGTTTTTTTTTATGACTGGATCTTCGGCTTGTTGAGCACATCGACAATGTCCTGAAGGGCGCGCCCGAGATGGCGCGTCAGGATCTGGCCGATTTCGCGCCGGTCGTTTTCATTGTATTCGTTGAGCAAATAATCGCCTTCGTCGAAGTCGAATGTGATTTCTCCTTGCGCAATCGAGATCTCGATTTCCGCGACGACTTCGGTCATAGCCAGCTTGTATAGCCTTTTTCCTTCCTCTGTTTCGAGAAATTGATAAAAGTTTTCTTTGCCGTTGGCAAGCATTTGACTAATTTGAATGAGGGCGTCGGTGCGAGCTTCCCGTTTTTCATGCAGGCTCATCGTTATCCTCCTTTCCCGGACCGGATTTCATTTGACGGTATTTTTTCGGAGACGATCCGATTTTCTGGGTAAATATTTTTGTAAAGTGAAGCGAGTCCTCAAACCCGACCGAACGGGCGATGACATGGATCGGCAGTTCGGTTTGAATGAGCAGCCGGCACGCCTCCTCCTCTTTCGTTTTCCAAATATACTCTTTCAAGGAAAGGTTCGTTTCCTGCTTGAACAGGCGGGAAAGATAGGAGCGGTGCAGCCCGGTATAGTCGGCGACATCCTGCACCCGGATCGGAACGTCGACGTGGCTCAAACAATACGTCATGATCTCCTTGATGTAGTCTTTGGAACTTCTTTTCGCTTCCTTGTTCTGGTTTGGAAAATGAAGCACCAGAAACGCCAGAAACTTGTACAACACGTGATTCAGCGCGAGATCGCGGATTTCAAAAGGCGACACGTACGCCCGCTGCATTTCAATAAAAAGCAGCGATAAATCGTAGTTTTGCGCGTAGTGTGCGATGGGCGAGTCGAAAAAGGAAGTTCTTCGCAAATACGACTCGATGTCGATGTGCGCGCCCGTCATGCCGATCCATCCATATCCCCAGGGGTCGTCTTTGTCGGCCTCGTAATAAATTTCCTGTCCCGGCACGATAAAAAACAAATCGCCGCGCGACAGACGATACGTTTGCCCGTTCACCTTGAAAATTCCTTTTCCCTGGGTCACGTAGTGGATCATAAAGCTTTTTCGCACCGCCGGACCATACGAATGCCCCGGTTCGCACTCCTCGTAGCCTTGCGTGTACACCATCGCCTCGGCGTTAAAGTAAAAATCCGTCGAATTGGTCGTGATGCGCATAAGTTCTCCTTTCCAAAGTCACATTTTTCCATAATTATATCACAACCATCTATGGGATGGTTGCGCTTTCATCTTTATAATGGTGCTGTCGACATCATAAAACAGAAGGAGAAATACACAATGAACCGATTGACAGACAAATTGATGGAAAAAATCGGCCCGTTTGCCGAAATGGTTTCCACCAACAAATATCTTTGCTCGCTGCGCGATGGTTTCATGGTCGCTTTCCCGGCGACGATGTTCGCGTCCATCGCCATCATCATTCAATACCTGCCCGCTACATTTGGCCTGGAAGGCGTCACGCCGTCGAAGAAATCCTCCCTTCGCGTCCGGTCGTTTTGAACAGCTGGGAAGCGATGTATTTTGATTTGAACGAAAAAAAACTGCTGCGGCTTGCCGAAGAGGCACGCGCCCTCGGGGTGGACTGCTTTGTCGTCGATGACGGCTGGTTCGGCCATCGGGACAACGACCGGTCGTCGCTTGGCGACTGGCATACGGACCGGAAAAAATTTCCGGAAGGGCTTGGCGCGTTCGCCAGGAAGATCCACGCAGCGGGAATGCAGTTTGGCTTGTGGTTCGAGCCGGAAATGGTCAACGAGGACGCCGCGTTTTATGCCGCGCATCCGGCATTTGTCGTCCGTCCGCCGCAAGGCCGGTACAGCTACGGCCGGGGGCAGCTCGTGCTTGATTTTGCCAATCCGGCGTGCGTGGACGCGGTGTACGCGCAAATGAAAACAATCATCGAGCAGACGAAGCTCGACTACATCAAGTGGGACATGAACCGCGATGTGACGGAGGCGTATTCCCCGTATCTCGCGTCGCAGGGGCGCTCGCAAAAGGAATTTTATCACCGGTATATCCAGGGGGTTTACGCGCTACATGAAAAAATCGCGAACGATTTTCCGCATGTGCTTGTGGAAGGGTGCGCGTCGGGCGGGGGCCGGTTTGATGCGGGCATCCTGTATTACGCGCCGCAAATCTGGACGAGCGACAATACCGACGCCTTCGCCCGTTTGGACATTCAGGCGGGATGCGCGCTGGCGTACCCGATGGCGTGCATGTCAAACCATATTTCGGCGGTGCCCAATCACCAGACGTTTCGAAAAACGAGTTTGACGATGCGGGAGCATGTGGCGGTGTTCGGGATCCTCGGCTTGGAACTGGATCTTTGCCAGTGCGCACCAAAAGAAAAGGAGCAGCTGAAAAGGGCGATCGCGGAATATAAAGCGATGCAGCCGCTGATTTTGAATGGCACGTTGTATGTCCATCCGAAACACGAAGGATGGCGGGCGTGGACGGCCATCGCCCGAAACAAGGCGACGTATTTGACGGGATTTTACAGCACGGTGGCTGATTTGCGGGTTTCCCGAAACGAGCGGGTGTGCGTTCCGGGGGTGGAGGCGAACGCGAAATATACGATCGAAGGCTGTTCGATCGACGGCGCGGTGCTCAAAGCGGGCGGCTTGCGGGTGCCGCTACGCTTTAATGGAGCCAACGGCGAGATGGCGGTGCTGAAGGGCGATTTTTGTTCGGCGCTGACCTGGAAAAGGGAGAAGACGGGCGATGAAGACGTTTTTAAAATTCCCGGATGGCTTTTGGTGGGGCGCGGCGATGAGCGGCCCGCAAAGCGAAGGCTGGGCCGGAAAACGATACGAAAACATCATGGACACGTGGTATCGGACGCGAAGGGAGGATTTCTTCGACGGCGTGGGGCCTGACGTGACGAGTGATTTTTTCCACCGGTTCGAGGAGGATTTCCGGCGGATGAAAGAGGCGGGGATCCACTCGTTTCGCACAAGCGTGCAATGGACAAGGCTGATTGCCGATTTTGAAACCGGAAAGCCGGACGCGCAGGGCGTGGCGTTTTACCGCTCGATGATCGAGGCGGCGAAGAAAAACGGGATCGAGCTCGTGCTTAATTTGCACCACTTCGACATGCCGACGATTTTGTTTGAGCGGTATGGCGGCTGGGAAAGCCGGCACGTCGTGGAGCTGTTCGCGAAGTTCGCGAAAACGGCGTTTGAATGCTTTGGAAACGATGTACGTTTCTGGACGACGTTCAACGAGCCGATGGTCATTGTGGATGGAGGATACTTGTATGGCTACCACTATCCGGGTTTGAAAGGCGAAGGCCGCCGCGGCGTGCAGGTTTTATACCATCTTTGTCTGGCGAGCGCGATGGCGGTGGAGCAATATCGAAAGCTGGGCTTGAAGGGAAAAATCGGCTTGATCGTGAATGTGACACCGGCGTATTCGAAATCAAACGGCGAGGCGGACCAAAACGCGGCGCGGTTCTTTGACTGGTTTCATTGGCGGTCGTTTCTGGATGTTAGTATTCTTGGACGTTTCCCCGAAGAGCTGGTGGATGTTTTGCGTCGTGATGGGGTGTTGTGGAACGCGAAGGAGGAAGACGAAGCGCTTTTGATGGCGAACCGGATCGACTTTGCGGGCATCAACTATTATCATCCGACCCGGGTGCAGGCCCCGGATTCGATCACGGAAACGGGCTGGCTGCCGGACCGGTACTACGCGCATTACGACTGGCCGCAAAAGCGAGTCAATGCGTCGAAAAACTGGGAAATCTTTCCTCGCGCGTTGTACGATGTGGCGATGGCGATGAAAACGTTGTATCCCGATACGCCGTGGTTTGTTTCGGAGTGCGGCATAGGGGTGCACGACGAGGAGCGCTTTCGGGATCCGGAGGGCGTGATCGACGATGCGTACCGGATCGCGTTTTTTGAGGAGCATCTCGAATGGCTGCATCAAGCGATACAGGAGGGAGCCGATTGTTTCGGGTTTCATGTGTGGGCGGCGCTGGACTGCTGGAGCTGGAACAACGCGTACCGCAACCGGTACGGTTTGATTGAAGTCGATTTGAGCGATCAAAGGCGAACGATGAAACGATCGGGAACATGGTATCGGAAGGTTTCGATGCGCAATGGATTGGAAAAATAAGAGCCTTCTTTTCAGGCTGCTGGCGAGTCAATGCCGGCAGCTTTTTGTGTTTTCGAGAGTTGGGTGGAATCAAAAAAGGGATAGCGGCTTACTATCCCTTTTGGATGGATCAAGAATGGAATGGCCTATCTTCTTCCTAGAAAAAATCCGACACCGATTCCGATGAGAACGGCGACGACAATAAGAATGAAGAAGGCGAGTCCGTTGATTGTGATATACATTGAGGTACACCTTCCTTTCTGGTTTTATGGTAAATGGAATGGCGGAAACCGTCAAAATATTTGCTTAAGGGGACAATCCAAAGCGGAAACGCAAAGGTGAGGGATGCGTAAAATGGCGTTTGGGAAGACAGGCGTGCTACACTAGAGAGGATAAAAAGGAGGATCATGCAATGCGAATTTGTGTATATGGCGCAAGCAGCAACGACATTGATCAAGCGTATTTGAATGCAGGATACGAACTTGGAAAACAAATGGCGGAAAAGAAAATCGAACTGGTGTTTGGCGGAGGCGCCACGGGAATCATGGGCGCTGTCAATCGCGGCGTGCTTGAAAATGGCGGAACGTCGATTGGCGTGGCTCCTAAATTTTTTGACCAGCCCGGCATTTTGGCGAAGGATTGCACCCAGTTTATTTTTACGAATACGATGCGGGAGCGCAAACAGAAAATGGAGGATTTGGCCGACGCCTTTATTATGATGCCAGGCGGTATCGGAACGTACGAGGAGTTTTTTGAAATCCTGACGTTGAAGCAGCTCGACCAAAACCATAAGCCGCTTGTGATTTTGAGTACCAACGGGTATTACGATTCGCTGCTTTCTTTGCTCAATGGAATGCTGGCCGATCGCTTTATGAGCGAGCATGTCATGACGCTTGTATCGACAGCGTATGAGCCGATGGCCGCGTTGTCGCAAATCGAAAGCGAACAGACAAAGTAACAATTTTAAAAAAAAGTTTGACAAACCCGCATTTACGGGGTATTATAACTAAGTATTCAGCGAATGGGCCTGTAGCTCAGGTGGTTAGAGCGCACCCCTGATAAGGGTGAGGTCGTTGGTTCAAGTCCATTCAGGCCCACCATTTGCTGAATTATGATGTGGGGTGTTAGCTCAGCTGGGAGAGCACCTGTTTTGCACGCAGGGGGTCAGGAGTTCGATCCTCCTACGCTCCACCATATTGAAATGAATGTTCTCATCTTCGGATGGGAACTTTTTTTATAACAACCCTGTCCGTAATCGTAGGTGCCGAGGCTGCCAGCAAAAAAGGTGATTCTTCCAAATGGAATCACCTTTTTTGTTACTGGCAACGATCTTGATTCGAAGCATCCTCCTGCGAACGCATATCCGCGGCGATCAGGGCTTTGACATACGGGCCGAACGCTTTGTCAGAGAGCCACTCGATCATTTCTTTTTCGGTATTCTTGTTAAATCGAATGCCTTTGAGGACGGTGTTCTTCTTATTGTATTTGTTGCTAGCACGGATTTGAGCCGGACTTGACATGAGTTTTCGTTTTTCCTTTCTTTTGAGGCCTTCGGCATAGCTTTGTTTATATTGTTTTATTCTATATTGCTATTATAACAACATTTAACAACCCGTTCAATGGGATAAGAATTTAAAATTTGAGAAAATTTGATTTTTTTTGTTGACATTGGATCGCTCCCAAGGTATTATGATGGAGCATTCAGCGAATGGGCCTGTAGCTCAGGTGGTTAGAGCGCACCCCTGATAAGGGTGAGGTCGTTGGTTCAAGTCCATTCAGGCCCACCATTTGCTGAATTATGATGTGGGGTGTTAGCTCAGCTGGGAGAGCACCTGTTTTGCACGCAGGGGGTCAGGAGTTCGATCCTCCTACGCTCCACCATATTGAAATGAACGTTCTCATCTTCGGATGGGAACTTTTTTTGCCTGATTTGTTACAAAAGGGTCAATACATACTCTTCACGGCAGGGGATAGATTTTATATACTTTTAGACGGAGGTTTTGCGCACGAGATCTTGCTGTGATCGTACGTAACAAAATTGTGATGGAAGCGTGAAATCTCCGGCACTCCGAAAGGAGTGCTTTTTTTCAGGGCACAAAAAAAACAAAGGCGAGATCGACCCGCCTTTGCATTTTTGAGTTTTAAATAATTATTTTTAGGAGAGAGATTATAGAAGAGAATTTTATTGTGCTCTCTTAACACACCTATAAGATACGGCTTTTTTGTGTTTTAACAATAATCTTTTTTTGGGAAAAAATGTGAGTTTTCCTAAGATTATGGAAAATAAAAAGAAACCGATGGGAAAACAAACCGTATGGTATAATAGGAAAAACCGGAGGGACTTTATGCTCTTATTTTTGAAAAGTATCCCGCGACTTTATCGAAGCGCACGCAAAGATCTCAGCCGTCATTTTCCAATGGCGTTTTCCTCGGCCTTGTCGATTGGAATCGCTTTGCTCATTGCGATGCTGCTCGTTGTCGTGGCCGCCAATATCAATCGTTTTACCAATTCAATCGAAGAAGAACTCGTCATTCAGGCTTCCATTTCCCCGACTTTAGCCGAAAGCTCCAAAGAAAGCTTGCGTGAACAAATCGCGCAAATAGACGGAATCGAGTCCGTTCAGTTTTCTTCCAAAGAAGAAGAGCTGGACAAGCTCATTCAGGAAAATGGCGATGTCTTTTCCCGCTACGCCGAAGAAGGCCGAAATCCGCTGTACGATATTTACATCATCGAAGTGCGGGACCCTGAACACATTGACGAGATTTCCGCAGCCGTCGAAGAAATCCCGGGCATCAACGCGGTGAATTACGGCGGTGGCGCCATTACGAAACTCGTGTCGATTTTCCAGGTTTTGCGCCGATACGGCAGCGTGCTCGTCTTGTTTATGATTTTGCTCGCCATCTTCCTGATTCGAAACACAATTAAAATGACGATTCATGTGCGAAAAGATGAAATCGCGATCATGCGCCAGGTCGGCGCCTACAACTGGTACATTACGACGCCATTCGTACTCGAAGGCATGGTCATCGGCGCCTGGGGCGCGCTGATTCCCGCGCTACTTGTCGGCATCGGCTATCCGCTCTTTTACCAGGGCATGCATGGCGTGTTCATTTCCGATTTGTTCCAGCTGCTCGCCCCGTTTCCTTTTGTCGTATGGATCGTGCTTGGTTTGTTCGCCATTGGATTGGGAACCGGAATGATCGGCTCCTTCCTGGCGGTTAGAAAGTATGTAAGGTGGATACGATGAAGACAACTCGAAAGATTTTTGGCCTGGTCTGGGCGGTTTGCGTCGGCGCAGCTTGTTTGCTGCCGGTTTACGCCGAAGACTACTCCAATACCGAAGAATGGTACACAAAGTGTACGAAGCCGCAAACAAGCGAAAGCGATGTGAAAGCCTGTGAAGGGTTTCAGCAATACCAAAACGAAAAAAGGCAGCAGCTCTCCAGCAGCATAAACAATTTTAACGAATCCATCGCGACGCTGGAAAACGATGTGGAACGGGTCGCTTCGCTTGCGCAGGAACAAAAAGCGCTCGCCGAGCAGCTGTCGGCTCAAATCGCCGAAACGGAAAACGCGATCGCTATGCTCGACACGAACATCCGGCAGCTTGAAAATGAAATCCAGGCCAAGCAAGCCGAGATCGAAATGTGGGACGCGCAAATCAAAGACCGGATGCGCCAGGAGCAATCCAGTCTTGGCACCAACATGGTCATCGACCTGGTGATGGGCAGCAAAGATCTCAACGACATGCTTCGACGCATTAGCGGGATCGAGCGCATCACCGAAAACGATCAAGACCAAATCGAGCAGCTCAACAAACTCAAAGCGGAGCTGGAAGTGCAGCGCGCCGAAGTCGTCCGCCTCAAAGAGGAACAGGAAGCGCACCGCCAGCAGCTCGAAAACCAAAAGGCGGAAGCCAAAGCGCTCGAAGAAAGCTACAACGCGCTCGTCGCGCAATACGAGCAGCAAATTGCCGAGCTGCAAGCGCAAAAACGCGCCGCGCAAGCCGACATGGACGCCATACGTCCATTCACTATCACGACCGCCATGGCCGGCACCGTGCTCTCCAGCGTGCCCGGCTTTGTCCTCCCGATTTCGGGCGGCGGCAAGTCCGCCGGAACGTGGGCGTATCCGTCCGGCGGGTTGCATCTCGGTCTGGATTGGGCTGTTCCGATCGGAACGCCCGTCGTGGCACCGGCCGACGGCCTGATTTTGTACGCCGCCAACCCGGTCCCGAGCAATTCCGGCTATTTAGGCAACTGGTCGGGCTATCCGATCGGCGGCGGAAACACCGTCGAAATGCTGTGCAACGTCAACGGGACGCTATACGCTATCTCGTTTGCCCATCTTTCGCAAGAGGGCATGGCGGTCAGCGCCGGCCAAATGGTCAGCCAGGGGCAGGTCATTGCGGCCACGGGCAATTCCGGCAACACATCCGGTCCGCATTGCCACATCGAAGTATACAATTTAGGAAATATGAGCGTCGAACAAGCCGTGCAGCGATTTGCGGCCGGCGCGGACTTTGCGTGGGGCACTGGCTGGAACACAACCTCCACGTCGTGCGAGGCAACCGGCGGCGCCACACCATGTCGCGAAAGACCGGAGAAATTTTTCTCCTAGAAAGGTTTCAACCATGATCGAATTGAAAAATGTCACCAAAGCGTATCCGAACGGGGTCCACGCGCTCAATCACGTGGATCTATCCATCGAAGACGGGGAGTTCGTTTACGTGATTGGCGCCACGGGATCCGGGAAAAGCACGCTGATCAAGCTGCTCAATGGCGAGGAAGTCGCCGATGAAGGAACCGTGATTGTCAACGGAGTCGATGTCGGGGCACTCAAACACCGCAAGGTTCCAGCCTACCGAAGAAACATTGGCTGTATTTTTCAAGACTATCGTCTGCTGCCCAAGCTGACGGTGCAGGAAAACATCGCGTTCGCGCTGGAAGTCATTGGCATGCCGAAAAAAGCCATCAAGACGCGGGTTCGCGAAATTTTGGATTTAGTGGATTTGCGCGACAAAGCCCGCAGCTACCCGGACGAGTTATCGGGCGGCCAGCAGCAGCGTGTCACGATCGGCCGGGCGATTGCCAATCGGCCGAAAATCCTGATCGCCGACGAGCCAACCGGAAATCTGGATCCGGAAAAAAGTCTGGAAATCATCCGGCTGCTTGAAAAAATCAATCACAACTTCGGCACGACGATCGTGATGGTGACGCACGACAAAGAACTCGTGGACCGCTTTCGGAAGCGCACGATTATTTTGGATGGCGGCTATGTGATCCACGATTCGAGCGCGGGTGGATACAAGAGCTTATGAAACGACAGCTGACGTTGCTCGGATACGAGCTGAAATACGCCTGGCTCGGCTTGCGCCGGCACTTTCTGTTGTCGGTTTCCGCGCTCTCCGCAGTCACCATCACGCTGCTGCTCGTTGGGGTGTTTTTAATCGTCGGGCTACACATTGAACATTTTTCAAGCCGGGTCGAAGGCGATTTGTCGATTCATGTCGTGCTGGATCCGCAAATCCGCGACACGGCCCAAATCGACGACATCGAAACGAAAATCAAAGACATTCCCGGTGTCAAAACGATCGTGTTTTCAAGCCGGGCGGACGAGCTCGCCCTCATGGTCAAAGAAAAAGGCGAAGCGTTTTCCATGTACGAAGGCGACGAAAATCCGCTGGGGGACGCGTTTTTCGTCTATGCCAACCAGGGGGACGATCTGGCCGCCGTCAGTTCGCAAATCGACATGATTCCCGGTGTCGCCTCCGTCGCGTATGGCGGCGGAAGCGTGCGCTCGCTTGTCGATTTGCTGGCGCAAGTGCGCGTGATTGCCGGAGCGGGAATCCTCCTGCTTCTTCTCCTTTCGTTCTATTTGATTTATAATACGATCCGTACTACGATATATTCGCGTTCGGATGACATTATAATTATGCGGCAAGTCGGCGCGGAAAACTCGTTTGTAAAACGGCCGTTCGAAATGGAAGGGCTGATGATCTCGCTTTGCGGGGCGCTCATTCCGTTTTTGCTCATCGCATGGGGATATCCGAAGTTTTATGACAGTATGAATGGAAGGCTGTTTGCGAGTGTGTTCGAACTCGTCGCGCCAAACGCAATCCTTGGATGGTGCGCGGCGCTGCTGCTCGGCACAGCGATTCTAATCGGGATCTTCGCGAGTTTTCTAGCCGTGAGCAAATATTTAAAAGAAAAACGATAGGAGTGCTCCTATCGTTTTATGGCATAGCAGGAGGGACCGGAGTGAAAAAAACCAAGAAGCCAAGTGAGAAATTGACAACGAAAGAAAAGGGGCTTATCGTCGGATTGTGCGTCGTCTGCTTTGGAGCCGGCGTTTCGGTCCCCCTTTTGATGGAAAAAGCCCAAAGAAAGGACACCGGCCAGTTTGAAAAGCTCGAAACGATTTACGATTTAATGACGAACAAGTGGTATTACGCCAATGAAATCGACGATGTGCAGGATACGCTGGTCGAGCAAGCCATTGATGGCATGACAACCAATGAAATAGATCCCCATACGACGTATATGGGGCTTGACCAGGCCAAGCGGTTTTCCGACGCGCTGTCAGGCTCCAACGTCGGCATCGGCGTCGGCTTTTTCCGCAACGAGGCGGGCAACATGGTCGTGCGCAGCGTGTACATCGGCTCGGCGGCCGACCAGGCTGGTTTAACGGAAGGCGATATCATTACGAAAGTCGGAAATTTGAACTGCGCGCAGGCCACCAGCGACGAAATCATTGACACCATTAAAAACCACGCGGATCAAAAACTGGAAATCGAGTATGAACGCGATGGCAAGTCTAACCAAACGACCGTCACGCCTGGCGAATACGATTCGACGGTCATTTGCCGGCTCTTTGACGATTACGGGGAAATCATTTTATCCAGTTTTTCGGAAAACAGCGGAAAGGACTTCCATGAAGCCATCCAGCAAATCGAGAAAGCCGGATTGAAAAAGCTTGTGATTGATTTACGCGACAACACCGGCGGTTATTTGGACGCGGCGCAAACGATCGCTTCCTCGCTGCTGCCGGAAAACAGCGTCGTGTTCCAGGAAAAACAAAAAAACGGGAAAATCGAAGAAACTCTCGTTTCCAAAGAATACGATCCGACGGATTTCGATCAAATCGTCATTCTTCAAAACGGCAACACCGCCAGCGCTTCGGAAGTGCTCATCGGGGCGCTCAAGGACAATTTAGGGGACAAAGTAAAAACCGTTGGCGTCAACACATATGGGAAAGGAACGAAACAAGTGCTCATTCCATTTGAGGATGGAACGTCGTTAAAATATACGGAAACCGAATGGATCACGCCGAATGGAACTTCCATCAATCAAGTCGGCTTTGCGCCGGACGTGGAAGTGGCGGATCAGGAAATTCGTTCCGTGTACTATTCCACCGAGAATAAGGATTTGGAATTTGGTCCGGATGAAGTGGCCGCCAACGCCCAGGCGCTCCAAATGTATTTGGCGTATTTAGGGTACGCGGTCGATCGAACCGACAACTATTTTTCCCAGGCGTCTTCGGAAGCGCTGAAGCAGTTCCAGCGCGATCACGATCTTAACGTCACCGGCCGCAGCGACGAAGCGACATGGAAGGCGCTGGAAGACAACGTTCTTCTTGAAATCAATAAAAACGAAGCCAAAGACGATACCCAACGGCAAAAAGCCATCGAAATGATCACGCAGGAGTAAACCGCAAAAACAATTAAGGGGGCGATTGCATGCGTCAATCAAAAAAAAGGGTGAACAAGACTTCGCTCACCCATTCTTTTTTACAGTCTGTCGGAACATACAGTACGTATATTTCGATTTTTATCGCCGCGTTCTCGCTCGTTTTCGGGATCATCACGTACATGATGACAATCCAGATCGAGGAGCACTCCAACTATTTATCCGATTTGCAGGCGCCATGCGTCTACACGATGACCATTACCGGACAAGACCGGTTTCCGGCCGCGGATTCAAGCAAAACGATTATCACGCTGCCCAAAACGAGAATCGCGTTCGATATTTCGAGCGGTTCGATTTTGGATATCGGCAATGTAGTCATGGTCGATGAAGAAACCGTCGGGAAAATCGACTCCTGGTCGGTGTCGGAGCATCAGACGGATCGGAAAGCGAAAACGGAAAATAAAAAAAGAACCGCCAAAACCGATTCGCTGACGTACCGGCCGGAAACGTGGAACTACGATCCGGAAACCAAAACGGCCTACACGGTGCTTTTCGTCAAGACCGGCAACAACACGAGCGATATTTGGCTGCTCATTATGGATAAAAATAAAAATTTGAAAATTTATGGATACGACGCTTTGCCAACGGATCAGAAAACCGCGTATCCAACCGCATTTCAGGCGTATCGAAGCGCCCGGAAGTTTTTAGTAGAAAACAACATTTAAAAGGAGGGAAGACATGGATCATTTTGAATTGGTGTCTGAATACAAACCAAGCGGCGATCAGCCCGAAGCGATTCAGGAGCTGGTGGAAGGCATTCGCGAAGGAAAAAAAGCGCAAGTGCTTCTGGGCGCGACCGGAACCGGAAAAACGTTTACGATTTCCAATGTGATTGAACAAGTCAACAAGCCAACGCTGGTGTTTGTCCACAATAAAACGCTCGCTTCCCAGCTGTATTCGGAATTCAAAGAGTTTTTTCCAAACAACCACGTAGAGTACTTTGTATCCTATTTCGATTATTATCAGCCGGAAGCGTACATGCCCAAAACTGACACGTACATTGACAAAAACACCAAAACCAACGAGGAACTCGACATGCTGCGCATGGCGGCCGTCAACGCCGCGCTTCATCATCGCGACACGATCATTGTTGCCAGTGTCGCTTCGATTTACGGCGCCAGCAATCCGAATCAATACAAAGACATGATTGAAACGATTCATGTCGGCGACGTGATCGAACGCAATGAACTCATGCTTAAGCTCGTCGGCCAGCAATACAAGCGCAACGACATGGATCCGGCGCGCGGCACGTTTCGGGTTCGCGGCGACACGATCGAAATCACGCCGGGCCACACCGACGCGTATTTGATCCGCATCGAAATGTTTGGTGATGAAATTGAGCGCATTTGCGAAGTCGATCCGCTAACCGGCAAGCTCAACGCCGCCTACCAGATGTACAACATTTATCCGGCCAACGGCTACGCGACGAGCATGGACATTATGAAAAAGGCGGCCTCCAAAATCGAACAGGAGCTAGAAGAACGACTGGAATACTTCGATTCGATGGGCAAGCCTTTGGAAAAAGAACGGCTCGAGCAGCGGTGCCGGTACGATATCGAGGCCCTTCGCGAATTTGGCGTATGCCCGGGCATTGAAAACTATTCCCGGCACATTGACGGCCGCAAGGAAGGCGAGCGCCCGTATACGCTGTTTGACTACTTTCCGGACGATTACTTGCTGGTAGTCGATGAAAGCCACGTATCGCTGCCGCAAATTCGCGGCATGTTCAACGGCGACAAGGCCCGCAAGCAAACTTTGGTTGATTACGGATTCCGGCTGCCAAGCGCTTTGGACAACCGGCCGCTGAAATTTGACGAATTTGAATCCATTACGCCGCAGTCGATTTTCGTTTCGGCTACGCCGGGTGATTACGAGCTGGAACGCACCGACGGCCATGTCGTAGAGCAAATTATCCGGCCAACCGGATTGCTGGATCCCGTCGTGGAGGTTCGTCCAATCGAAGGCCAAATCGACGATTTGGTGGATGAAATCAAAGAACGGATTGCGCGGCATGAAAGAACGCTGGTGACGACATTAACGGTTCGGATGGCGGAAGACTTGACGTCGTATTTGAAAAACATGGATTTGAAAGTGGCGTGGCTGCACCATGAAGTGACGACGATTGAGCGAACAGAAATCATCCACGATTTGCGGGAAGGAAAATACGATGTTCTCGTCGGGATCAACTTGCTGCGGGAAGGACTGGACATTCCGGAAGTGTCGCTGATCGCGATTTTGGACGCGGATAAGGAAGGCTTTTTGCGTTCGCGCCGTTCGCTCATCCAGATCATTGGCCGGGCGGCCCGCAATGCGCAAGGAAAAGTCATTATGTATGCGGATAAGATCACTGAAAGCATGGACGAGGCCATCAAGGAAACGGCCAGACGCCGGGCAATCCAGATGGAGTACAACGAGAAGCATCATATCGTGCCAAAAACGATCGTCAAGCCGATTCACGATGTCGTGCGTTCCAAAGAAACGAAAGAGGCAACGAAAAAATACTTGAAACGAAAGAAAATCAGTGCCAAGGAAAAGGAAAAGATGATTACCGATTTGACAGCCGAGATGAAGGAAGCGGCCAAGGAGCTCGATTTCGAACGGGCTGCCCAGCTGCGGGATATGATTCTCGAGTTGCAGGACTAAAAAACGAAAAAAAAGCGCGGAAAGCAATCCACTATGCAAATTCCGCGCTTTTTTTATTGATTGGACTCGGTCCAGCGAATTGGGGTTTCGTGATGCGCTTCCAGATATTCGTTGGCTTTTTTAAAGCAGTTGCTGCCAAAAAAACCGCGGGAAGCCGACAACGGCGAAGGGTGGGCGGACTCCAAAATCAAATGGTTCGGATTGGTGAGAAATTTTTTCGCTTCTCGTGCTTTGGCACCCCACAAGATGAAGACGATCGGCTGCGGCAAATCGTTGAGCGCCTTTAAAATTTCATTGGTGAACAGCTGCCAGCCGATTTTTTGATGCGACAACGGCTGGTGTTCCCGAACCGTTAAAATCGGATTGAGCAGCAGGACGCCTTGCCGGGCCCAGTCCCGCAAATCCCCGGTGCGTTGGACAGAAGTATGATATTCCGCTTCCAGCTCTTTATAAATGTTTTTGAGAGAAGGCGGCAGCGGAATTTCCGGATTGACGGAAAAGGCCAGACCGTGCGCCTGCCGGGGGCCATGATAAGGGTCCTGTCCGAGAATGACGACTTTGACTTGCGACGGGGAGGTCAGTTCAAGAGCCGAAAAGATTTGATCTTTGGGGGGATAAACGGTTGTGGTTTTGTATTCGGCCGCCAGCAGTTTTTTGAGCGCCTGCATATACGGTTTGGCGCATTCTTGCTCCAAAATAAAGTTCCATTCGTTATGAATCATGTTTTCTTCCTCGTTTCCATTGGTTTTTCTCCTTCAATCTTATAAAATGAATCCATGACAGTTCAAGAAAAAATTTACTGGATGGAAAATCAACGAGGGAAAAACCATCCGCTTCCTGTTTTTCGGGCCTGGCTTGACAAGGCGCTTCCCCGCCATCGTCAACTCAAGCTCATTCAAGTCGGCGGCACCAATGGCAAAGGGAGCACATGCCAGTGGCTGAGCAGCCTGCTCGAGAAAGCCGGCTATCGAACCGGAGTGTTTACGAGTCCGCATTTGATCTCGCATACGGAGCGGATCCGCGTGGGCCGCACGCCGATTTCACTGGAAGCATGGGAGACAATCTTTGACCGGTATGCCGCTTTTTTTCAGGAAAACAAACTGACTATGTTTGAAATGGATCTTTTTATGGCGATTGCGTATTTTTTAGAGCAGGATATCCAATACGGGATCATCGAAGTCGGCATGGGGGGCCGGCTGGATGCGACCACCGCGCTCGATTATCTGGCCACGCTCATTACCAATGTCGGAATGGATCATATGGAGTATTTAGGAAACAGCTTAAACGCTATCGCAAAGGAAAAAGCGGGAATTTTTAAAGAAGGCACACTGGCTATCGCTTACGATACGACGTGCTTTGCGGTGATGGAGGAAGAAGCGCTGGCGCGCCGGACTTCGCTGCTTGTCGCCGACTACGACGTTTCCCGGTTCGATCTTTCCAAACTGGCGGCGTATCAGCGGGACAATTTGATTTTGGCACTAAGCGCGCTGGAACAGCTGCGGCTGTTGAAGCCCGCCGTGATCCAGCCGGTCATCGACGACTATCAATGGGCCGGTCGCTTCATGTTGCTGCGCCAGCAGCCGAAGCTGATTGTGGATGGAGCCCACAACGTGCCGGGAATCCGGGCCCTTGTTCGATCGCTGCCGGTCTTTCAAGGCGAGATTTATTTTTCCGCGTTGAAGGAAAAGGAAATAGACGCGATGCTTCAAATTTTAGCGAGTCTGGAGCAGCCAATCACCCTGGTGCATTTTGACAGCACGCGTCTTTGCGATCTGGATGCGCTGCAAGCCCGTTACGGATTGCCCTGCATAGATGTGACGGCGTTGATGACCCGCCTGCAAAACACCGAAAAAGACACGCTCGTGTGCGGCTCGCTGTATTTTGTTGGCGATGTGCTCGCGCGCTGGCAGACGTTGCCAAACAAAAACAACTAAAAAAGCCCGGAAGGGCTTTTTAAATTTTAATGGAAGGCCGCAGGCGTTCGCATATTTTTAAGATAGAAAACAACAGTGCGACATCGACCGGGAATAAAATCACGTTTTTTAAGACGCGAGCGCCAAGCAAAACGAAGAAGCTGTCCCCGTACATGATTGAAAGCCAAAGCGAATTGAGGATCATGTAAACGAAGACGACGATCAAAGCTCTGGCGACGACGATTTTCCACAGTTTAATGGTTTGCTGATAAAAAAACGAGGAAAAGATCAGCGCGATGAGCATGGCGTTCAGCGCGTAGCCGGGAAAATACGGACCGTCGGGATGCATCGCGTAGCCGATGAAATCCATGACAAAGGCGGCCAGCATATTCGGATACGGTCCGTAAAAATAACAGCTGGCGGCTGTCGCTAAAAACCCGAATGTGATCCGCAGCGTCGGACCTAAATAAATGTTGAACGAATTGAGGATGATCTGCAATCCGCAAAACAGGGCGACACCAACAAGGACGCGTGTGTTTTTAAGAGAGCGCACGTTGTCTTTCAGCATAACAAAGTAATCATTCATAAAAAAACCTCCTTTCCCTTTGTGCGAAGAAAAAAGAGGTTGATCTGGTTTTTCTAGGCAACAGCGGGATGCAAGCTACGAATCGCAAGATGCCTTTTCGTTCCGAAACCAACTCCCCGTGTTCCGGACACTTAACGTTCATAACTTTACTCTGCTACAAGGCTAGTATAGACCTTGAAAACACGCTTGTAAATGCGTTTTTACGGCCAGTTTGCGAAAACGCTTTCTTCTTTTAGGTATGCTAAAAACTTCACAATCTTTCGTATAGAAAATTCGTCGTTCCTGTTTTATACTACAAATGAAAAGAGGAAATAAAACTATGATTATTGATAAATTGGAAGAGAAAATCCGAGGGAAAGGCACGAAGATCGTCTTTACGGAAGGATGGGATCCGCGCGTGCAGCAGGCGGCCATCGAATTGGCGAAAAAAGATGTCGTGCATCCGATTTTGCTTGGCGAAAAAGATGAAATCGAGAGCTGCGCCAAAGAGCACGGCTTTGATTTGACGAACATTGAAACGATTGCTCCATCGGAATTTCCGGACATGGACAAAATGGCTATCAAAATGGTTGAACTTCGTCGTGGTAAACTGGATATGGAACGTTGCCGCAAAGCGCTGGAAAGCACGAACTATTTTGGAACGATGCTCGTACAAATGGGCTACGCTGACGGCTTGTTAGGTGGCGCGACGTACTCAACCGCCGATACGGTTCGTCCGGCATTGCAGCTTGTCAAGGCGGCGCCGGGCAACGCGCTCGTTTCTTCGGCGTTCCTTCTGGTCAAAGGCGAAGAGGAATATGTCATGGGCGACTGCTCGATCAACATCAATCCAAATGCGGATGATCTGGTCGAGATCACGATGCAGACAGCCAACACGGCGCGTCAATTTGGCTTGGAACCGAAGGTGGCACTGCTTTCCTACTCGACGATGGGATCTGCAAAAGGAGACTGTGTGGCGAAAATGGCGGAAGCCGCTGTTCGTTTGAAACGGATGCCGATTGATTTTGACGTGGATGGCGAGATGCAGTTTGACTGCGCTGTCAGCGAAGATGTAGCGTCTTTGAAAGCGCCGCATTCCAAAGTGGCAGGCCATGCCAATACGTTTATTTTCCCGAACCTTTCTTCCGGAAATATCGGGTATAAGATCGCGGCCCGTCTTGGCGGCTGGGAAGCGATTGGTCCGGTTCTGCAAGGCCTCAATGCGCCAATCAATGATTTGTCCCGTGGATGCACCTGGGAGGAAATTTATAAAATGGCCATCGTGACGGCAGCGCAGCGCTCGCTTGGTATTTAATTTGTAAATGAAGAAGATCGAACCGGTTCGCCGGTTCTTTTTTGTGCGTTCTAATAGGGAAGCGTTTCGCTTTTCGATACAATGAAAACGAGGAGAGATACACTATGAATCATGAATTGGTTTTACAACTGATGTATGCCTATTTTTACTTTATGGTCTATGCCTTTGGGGGATGGGTCGTTCAAGGGTTGTATGTCGGATACAAACAGCATCGCTTTTTAAACACGGGATTTTATCATGGCCCGTATGTGCCGATTTTCGGGGTAGGGTGCCTGCTGATCATTTACGTCATCGACCCGATTTCCATGAATCCGTTTCTCGTATTTTTGAATACGTTTGTGATTACGAGCGTGCTCGAATACGTGACTAGCTGGTACTTGCAAAAAAAGTATCACCGTCTTTGGTGGAATTATTCGGACAAGCCGTTTAACATTCATGGCCGTGTCTGCCTGCTGAACAGCACGCTGTATGGCGTGGCTGGAATCGCGGTGACGTTTTGGCTGCAGCCGCTCGTACACGATTTAGTCCTTTGGATTCCGTTCGCGTGGCTTTTGGGCATCGAGGCGGTGTACTCGGTTGTGTTTTGGAGCGATGTCGTTTTGACGACGCTCGAAATGCACGAGCATGTCCACGCTTTGGAGGCGCTCCATGCCCACCTGCAAAAAGCGCTCCATGAAACGAACGACAAGCTGAAGGCTGAATACTTGACGCAGGCGCGCCAAAGTCTGGAAAAGATGAAGCAGACGAGCCAGCACTTGAAGGGATTTGTTTCCCAAAAGCTGGAAGAAGGATACGAGCATAGCATTCATACCGTTTTGAAGCACACATCGTCGAAATAGACGATGTTTTTTCTTGCGTGAAATTGTGTTATGCTAGTTTCATGAAAGAAAAAGAAAAATTCCCTTATGAGATCGAGGAAGGAGCCGTCATGGACTATGTGGAGAACCGGTTCATGCTCGTGCTCAAAGACAAGGAATGGACCGAGGAGGAACTCGGCATGCTGGATCCTTTGCGGATCGGGTTTTGTTATACGAACGGACTGGCGATCTTTGTGCTGGAAGGCGGCGACATTGATTCCAGCGACTTTTATTTCAACATTCAGGAATGCGACTGGAAAGACGCGCTTTTGAATGCGGATCAGGTCACGGTGGAAGTGGTGCTTGTCGATCAACACAACGATATTTGCTGGAAACGTTCGAAATCGTTTACGAAAAAAGATTCTTTGATGATTCAGGAAACGTTGAAAAAACAAGCGGAAATCGAGTTTATGCCCGGCGAGTACGACGTCAACATCAGCGGGATGCAAAGCGCGTATGAACCGTTCGAATTGCTGAAGTTCGAACAATGCTTTATGGAAATGTAGGAGGAAAATATGAAAGCGGTAATCACAGTGGTAGGAAGCGATCGGGTTGGCATTTTGGCCATGATCGCCAATGCGTGCGCAAAGCACAATGTCAATGTTCTGGATGTTTCGCAAACAATCGTGGATGGGATCTTCACGATGACCATGATCACGGATTGTTCCGGGGTCAGCGACTTTGAGGCGTTCGCCCAGTTTATGGAAGTGCTTGGCGAGGAAAATTGTCTGATTGTCCGGGTGATGAATCAGGATATTTTCAAAGCGATGCACACGATCTAGGAGGAAACTATGCAAACGAATGAAATTTTGGAAACGATTAAGATGATCGACGAGGAATATTTGGATATTCGCACGGTCACAATCGGAATTTCCCTGCTGGACTGCATCGACCCGGATATTCAGGTCGCCTGCAAAAAGGTGGAGGAAAAAATATGCCGCGTAGCCAAAGACCTCGTGCCGGTCGCGGAAGAAATCTCGCGCACGTACGGGATCCCGATCGTCAACAAGCGAATCGCGGTGACGCCGATTGCCTTGCTGGCTGGCGCTTGCGAAGGCGATCCGGTGGAATTCGCTTTGACGCTGGAGCGCTGCGCGTGCCGGCTGGGCGTCGATTTTATTGGCGGTTATTCGGCGCTTGTCCAAAAAGGCTACACCAAAGGCGACCGCAAGCTGATTGCCTCGATTCCGGAAGCGCTGGCGCGCACCCAGCACGTATGCGCGAGCGTGAACATTGGCTCGACGAAGGCGGGCATCAATATGGACGCGGTCAAGGAAATGGGTGAAATGATTACGAAAAGCGCCGAGCTGACGCAGGACAACAACTGTCTGGGCGCGGCTAAGCTGGTCGTGTTCTGCAACGCCCCGGAAGACAATCCGTTTATGGCCGGCGCGTTCCATGGCGTCGGGGAAGCGGATGCGATCATTAACGTGGGCGTGTCCGGGCCTGGTGTCGTGCGGGCGACGCTGGCAAAAGCATCGAAGCATGCCACGATGGATGAACTGGCGGATTTGATCAAACGGACCGCGTTCAAGATCACGCGCATGGGACAGCTGGTTGGAACCGTGGCGAGTCAAAAACTGGGAATCCCGTTTGGGATCGTCGACTTGTCGCTGGCGCCAACGCCGGCGATTGGCGACAGCGTAGCGTACATTTTAGAGGAAATGGGACTGGAAACTTGCGGCGCCTATGGAACGACCGCCTGTCTGGCGATGCTCAACGACGCGGTCAAAAAAGGCGGCGTCATGGCGACGTCCAATGTCGGCGGACTTTCCGGCGCGTTTATTCCGGTTTCTGAAGACGCGGGAATGATCGCGGCCGCGCAAAGCGGCGTGCTGACGCTCGAAAAGCTGGAAGCGATGACAGCTGTCTGCTCCGTTGGTCTGGATATGATTGTCGTTCCGGGAAACACGCCGAGCACAATTATTTCGGGCATTATCGCCGACGAGGCCGCCATTGGCATGGTTAACTCGAAAACGACGGCGGTTCGAATCATTCCGGCGATTGGCAAGACGGTGGGCGAGGAACTGGATTTTGGCGGTTTGCTGGGCCACGGACCGGTGATGCCGGTCAATATGGAAAACAATGCCGTCTTTGTGAATCGGGGCGGACGGATCCCGGCGCCTTTACAGGCTTTGAAGAATTAATCGAAAAACAGGTTTACATTCGCGGACTTCTATGTTTATAATACTTCCATAAAAACATTGAAGAGAAGAAGTACAAACGGAACAGCTTTTAGAGAAATGACGGTTGGTGCAAGTCATGAAGCAGGAAGTTTGGAACGTGTCTTGGAGTTGCGCTATCGAAGCCGTCGGCGGAGGCAGCGTCCGTGAATTCGCGTTAAGAATGAGGTGTCGTCCATATCCTGTGGACGGAAGTTAGGTGGTACCGCGTAATCATTGCGTCCTTTCATTGTGGAAGGACGCTTTTTTTATGGAGGGTCTGAGGAAAAGAGGAGAAAGAGTATGAACAAATTATTGAAAATCGGGGCGGCGGCTTTGTTGTCGATCGCCACTTTGGCAGGATGCGCATCCGGCTCGAAAGAGGAAAACAGCGAAAAACCAACCGAAGTGCTCATTGGTATTTCGCCGGATTATATGCCTTATGAGGGGCTGGATTCCAAAGGACAGCTGGAAGGGTTTGATATCGACATGACGAAATGGCTGTTCGATTATTTGAATGAAAACGGACGCAACTATACGTATGAGTTCAAGGAACTGTCTTTTGACACGATCATTACGGCGTTGCAGTCGGGACAAATCGACTTGGGTATTTCGGGCTTCACATACGATGAGGAAAGAGAAGGTATTTTCTCGGATTCGTATTACGATTCCGCGCAGGTGATCGTCGTGGACAAGGATTCCGACATTCAGTCTTCGGCGGATTTGAACGGAAAGCTTGTCGGTGCCCAGCAAGGCGCGACCGGCGAAGATGTAGCTAATGGAATCGAAGGGGCCAAAGTGCAGGCAATGCAGGACGTCAAGGTGTTGATGGAATCGCTGAAAGCGCAAGGATTGGATGCGGTTGTGATCGACCAGGCTGTAGCGGACAACTACGCGGCCAATGGCGACTACAAAGTTCTGGACGAGAAGATGCTGGATGAGGAAAACATCATTTATTCCACGGAAGATCATCAGGATTTGATGGACGATGTGAACGAGGCCATCAAGGCGTTCAAAGACAGCGGCGAATACAAAGAGTTGGTAGACAAGTGGTTCGCGGCTTCGGGAGAAGCGAGTGAGTAAGATCTTCACCCCTGAAAATCTTCAATTTTTACTCCAAGGTGCCGGCGTAAGTATTGCGCTGGCCTTTGGTGCTTTAGTGATTGGAGCGGTTTTAGGGGTCATTGGCGCGGCCGGCAAACTGTCGCGGATCAAAGCGTTTAACTGGATTGCCAACATCTATGTTGAATTGTTCCGGGGCACGCCAATGCTGCTGCAAATTTATTTCTTTTATTTAGGCGTGCCTGTCATTATTTCCATGATTACCGGAACCCGGGTACGCATGAACATTTATATCGTGGCGCTTATCGCATTGTCGCTCAACTCGGGCGCATATCAGACAGAACTGATCCGTTCGGGTATTCAGGGCGTGGACAAGGGCCAGTGGGAGGCGTGCGAAACGCTTGGCATTTCGTACTGGACGATGATGAAGGAAGTCATTTTACCGCAGGCGTTTAAGCGGATCGTGCCGCCGCTCGTTTCGGAGTTTATCACGTTGATCAAGGATTCATCGCTGGCTTCGGTTATTGGAACGGCGGAGTTGATGTACCGGACGCAGGCGCTGGGCGCGCGCTACTACAATTATTTGTATCCGCTGATGATCGCGGCGGTCATGTATTTGATCATGACGCTTTGTGTGTCGTGGATTGGAAAGAAAATAGAAAAGAGGTTGGCTGTCAGTGATTAAGGCGGAACATTTATCAAAAAATTTTGGCAAGCTGCACGCGCTCAACGATGTGTCCCTGGAAGTGAAAAAAGGGGAGGTTGTGTGCCTGATTGGACCGTCAGGTTCCGGCAAATCGACATTTTTGCGCTGCATTCATGGTTTGGAGGTGCCGGATCAAGGCACGCGGTATTTGGATGGCGAGCGAATGGACCCGTCCGATCCGAAAAAATATCGGGAACTGCGTTCGCGGATGGGATTCGTGTTTCAGCATTTTAACTTGTTTCCGAATAAAACCGTTTTGGATAACTGTGTTTTGGCGCAGGTATCCGTGCTGAAACGTTCGGAAGACGAGGCGAAAAAGATCGCGCTTGATTATTTGACGAAAGTTGGTTTGCTCGATAAAAAAGATTCGTATCCCAACGCGTTGTCGGGTGGGCAAAAACAGCGGGTGGCGATTGCCCGGGCGCTTTGTATGGAACCGGAAATCATGCTGTTTGACGAGCCGACAAGCGCGCTGGACCCGGAGATGATCAAGGAAGTTCTGGAAGTTATGAAGGAGCTGGCCAATCAAGGCATGACGATGATTGTCGTGACGCATGAGATGGGGTTCGCCCGCAAGGTTGGCAGCCGGGTCGTGTTTTTGGAAGCCGGCAAAGTGATTGAGGAAAGCGATGCGGAAACGTTCTTTACCAATCCGAAAAGCGAGCGGGCGAAGGACTTCCTGAGCAAGGTGTTCTATGAATGAAAATCAAGGACTTTTTATGTGAGCAATGGATGACGGCCTATGAAAAACAGGCCGTTTACAATATGACGGATACTTCGTTTCAGGCGCTGTCGTTTCCGGCTCTTCTGGCTTTGGAACCGGCGGCCTTGGATGATGTCGTTTTGGATTATGGCGACATTACCGGGGATGAGGCGCTAAAAAGGGAAATCCTGAAACTGTATCGTACCGGCAGCGTGGAACAGATCACCTGTATGCCGGGGGCGCTTTGCGCCAATCAGCACGTGATGGACGCGCTGCTGGAAGCGGGCGACCACGTGATCGCGTTTGTGCCGGGATACCAGCAGTTTTACGAGTATCCGCGTTCGCTGGGCTGCGAGGTGACGACGGTTGCGTACGTCGAGGAAGACGGATGGCGTTTTCCGGTTGAGAAAGTCCAGGAGGCGATTCGGCCAAACACGAAGATGATCGTGCTGGCGAGTCCGTCCAATCCGACCGGGACGCGGCTGGACGCGGCTGACTGGCTGGCGCTGGTCGCACTTTGTCGTCCGCGTGGCATTTACATTTTGTGCGACGAAGTGTATCGGGGGCTGGATTTGGAGCGAACGCCTTCGGTTTCGGATTGTTATGAGCGCGGTATCGCGACTTCGTCTTTGTCGAAGATTTTCGCTTTGCCGGGTCTTCGGCTAGGCTGGGTGAAGGCGAATCGGGAAGTGATTGAGCGGCTCAATGTCCGGCGCGACTACACGTTCATTTCCACGGGACCGCTGACAGATCGGCTGGCGCTGGCGGCGTTGCGGCACAAAGAAACGATTTTGGAGGCCAACCGGCGGCGGCTGGCGAAAAATCAGGAAACACTGAAGGCGTGGCTGGCGGACAACGAGTCGTTTTCCGTCGTGCTGGATCCGCTTTCGCCGGTGGCTTTTTTGCGCTACGAGGCTGGCATTCCTTCGACTGCCCTTTGCCAACGGGCGCTGAGGGAGCGGGGTGTATTTTTTGTGCCGGGATCGTGTTTTGAGGTGGATCAGCATCTTCGGCTGGGGATGGGGCGCGACCCGGAAGCGTTTGAAAGCGGATTGACTGAATTTTCAATTTGGTTCAATGAAACGTTGAAAAAGATATAATTTACATGATATTATAACTTTACAAGGGGTGTTGAGATGCGAAAAGTATGGGTTCTGTTTTTTGTCGCGGGCTTGTGTGGCTGTACGCGTGTAAATGAAGCTTCAAAAAATGTAGAAGACACGAAGCAGCCTGCGATGGCGCAGGAAGAAGAAGCGGTTCAACACACTTTGGATTGCACAAAAGAGTCTGACTCGGTGTCTTTACAGGCGCAGGGAGATCACGTGGAGTCGCAGATCCAGACGTTTTATTTGTCGTTTGCGGATCTGGGAATCGGCGAAGGGATGAGCAGCGAGGATATGATGAATGCGATCAATTCATCACTGGCTCGCTCCTATGATGCGCTGCAGGGGGTCGATGCGGTCGGATCGTTAGAGGATAATCGCGTCAAGGTGACGGTAACGATCGACTACAGAAGAGCGGACATTCAAGCGCTGATTGATGCGGGTTTGCTTCACGAAGGAGAAGTGGACACGAAGTATGTCAGTTTAGGGAAGACGCAGACACAGCTCGAAAAGGAAGGGTATTCTTGTACAGTTCAATAACTCAGAAGCGGTATTGGCCCGCTTTTCTTTTATCGGAAGCAAGGGGGATCAGGGATTGAGATACTACATTGCGGATTTACATTTTTTTCATCGGGCGCTCAATGACAAGATGGATGTCAGGGGGTTTGAAGATGTGGAGGAAATGAATGAGTACATGATCAGCCAATGGAACAAAAAAGTCAAAAAGCGGGACGAGGTCGTCGTTCTTGGCGATTTTTCCTGGGGAAACGGCCGCGATACGGCGGAAATCATCGAACGGTTGAATGGCCGGATCTTTTTGATCCGGGGCAATCACGACCGCTTTTTGGACGACAAGGATTTTGACAGTTCCGTATTTGGCTGGGTCAGGGAATATGCCGAACTGAGCGATAATCGTCGAAAGGTGGTGCTGAGCCACTATCCGATCGTGTTTTACAACGGTCAATATCGTCGGGATGAACAAGGAAAGCCAAAGACGTTCATGCTCCATGGTCACATTCATAATACACAGGACCGGGACGATTTGGATGTGTTTATCGACTTTATGGCAACACGAAAACACGTTTCGATTGGCGGCGAGCTTGAGAATGTACCGTGCCAGATCATTAATTGCTTTTGCGTAGATTCTGATTACGAACCGATGACATTGGATGAGTGGATCGAGTTGGATGAAAAAAGAAAGCGTCGTCGAAGGGAAAACAAATAGACGATGAACAAGGTGAGGGTATATGGAGAAATTGAAATCGAAAAAAGGTGGCAAAGCGCTTTATATTCAAATCAAGGATATTTACCGCGAAAAGATTTTGAGCGGTGAATTGAAGCATGGCGACAAGATCGAGAGCGAAATGGAGATCCAGAAACGTTTTGGCGTATCGCGGATCACGGCAAGACAAGCCATTCTCGATCTGGAGAAGGAAGGCATGGTCAATCGCGGCCGCGGCCGCGGGACATTCGTCATTTGGAAACCGGCGATCAAGGAGAAGTTATCGGAGATCCGAAGCTTCTCGCATGAAATGGAACTGCACGGCCGGGTGCCGGGAACAAGCAGTTTCACAATCGACCGCGAACAAGTCGCGGAAAAGGCGGCAAAAATATTCAACCTCGATCCCCGCGAGGAAATGTATTGTTTGCGCCGCGTACGGACCGCGGACGATGTCAAGCTTGTGTACATGGTGTCTTATTTTCCTCTGGACACGGATTTGCCGATTCGGGAAGACAATTCAACCGAGTCCATGTATGAGAAGTTTGAAGTAATTGGAACCGGAAAACCGAAGCGGATCGAAGAGGAGTTCAGCGCGGAAATTCCTTCTGACGAAGTGCGCAATTCGTTGAACATTCCCAAATCTTTGCCGGTTCTGGCCCGCAAGCGGATTTCTTTTGATGAAGAAGACAACATCATCGAGTATACGATTAGCTACTATCGAAGCGATTTGTATACGTACATGAATTCAACCGGAAAAATCATTTATCAACAATAATTTGAGAAAGCGGAGTTTTCCGCTTTTCTTTTTAGTTCGAATACGGTATAGTATGACTGTTCGTTTGGGGAGCGCTTCGAGTGAATGAAAAAAGATTAAAAAAAATCGAAAAAAAATGTTGCACAGGATGATCGCTTATGATATTATAAGTGAGCACTTGGGAAACAAGTTAAAAGTTAACGGCGCGTTGGAGAAACGGTTAACTCACATGCCTTTCACGCATGCATTCACGGGTTCGAATCCCGTACGCGTCACCATTTGTCAATAACGCCTTTAGGTAAAGCATCTAAAGGCTTTTTTTTACATTGTCGAAATAAAAAGCGCTGATTACAGCGCGAGAGTGTGGAGCCATGCGTGGTAGTGGGCCTGTTTTTCCAGGGCGATCGTTTGATAGACGGAGTCGTGGGTGGAGTCGTACAGCATATTGGCCCAATAGCCCCACAAGATGTCTTCGAAACATTCGAACAGGCGGACTTCCTGCTGGGCTTGAAGATCGTTGGCCAATCCATACCCTTCGAAAAAAAGCAGACGTTCTTTTTCGTCTTCGATTTGATTTTCGCTTAAAAAACTCGCGAGATCAAACCGGTAGTCGTTCATGCTGGCGTATTCGTAGTCGATCAAATACAGCCGTCTGGATGTAAACAGCAAATTGCCGTCCACCACATCGTTGTGGCAAAGCGTGTCGGGCCGGTACAGCTTTTGCACCCGGGCAATGACGGCATCCGCTTGCTCAAAATGGACGAGGGGATGCGCGATCCGGCTTCGGTAGCGCTCAAGCTTTTGAAAGGGATCGAAAGCAAAGGAAACGGCCGGTTTTTGATGGAGCGCTTTGAGCGTCCGGCCGACTTGCCACGCTTTGTTTTGCGAGCGAGCCTGGGCGTACGTGCAGGTGTCGGGAATGTAGGTCGTGATCTTGATGCCGTTTTGGGTGTCAAAATCGACGAGCGGCACATCAAGGTCCTTTACGAGCGCGAGCACGCGCGCTTCTTCGTGAAAGCGCAGATCCAGACAAGCGTGGCTGGATCGAGGCGTTCGGACGATGTAGGTGTGGTTTTGGGTTTGCAGGCGATACGACTCGTTGCTGATGCCAAGATTGGTTGGCGTTAGCGTGTACGGCTTGTCGAGGCGTTGGTCGAGCCATTGTTTGATTTGATTCAGATTCATAGGCATATAATATCATGCAAGGAGTTAGAACAAAGCATTTTTGAATGGTATAATTGAACAAACGAGGTGAAATTATGAAACAACCAAATATTCCGCAAATCCCGAAACCCGGCGCAGGATTCGCCGAAAGACCGGTCAAAGAAAGCCGGCTTTGGATCGTGGCGCTTATTTTGGCGCTCGTTTCGATCGTTCTGGCCGTATTTGCGGCTTGGCATGGATTTATTTTAGGTTTTCTTGCTTTGGCGTGCGGCGTGATTGCCTTCGTTCTGGTTTGGAAGGAATTTGAGTGGACGAAGAAGATGCTTTCGCTTTTGATTTTGAGCATTTGCGCGGCCGTGCTTGGGTTTTATTCCTTTGGGACAGGCGTTTACAATATGGTGCAGATGATGCGCTTTTCCTATCCGGCGGGTCATTCTTTTGATTCGGATGACTGGAACGTGATCGACGAGCCGTATTTTGATTTTGAAGAGGACTACGACTTCTGGGACTAAGGCGGTGTTGGCGATGGATCAGGAAGTGTTGCACGATTTAAAAGCCGAAATCAGCCGGCTGCTGGAAAGCGATCAAACGGCGGACGCGTTGCCGCTGCTCAAGCAAGCTGCCAACTGGGGCGATTTGGAGAGCCAGAAAACACTGATGGCGATGTTTTTGGAAAAGGAGCGTGGTGTTGGTTACGATCCGAAAAGCGGATACGAATATGCGCGCTTAGGCGCGATGAATGGCGACCCGAAAGCGATGTATGTCGTCGCCATGATGAATCGGGATGGTGTCGGCTGTCCGAAAAATATGGAGCAGGCGTTCTACTTTATGAAGAAGGCGGCGCAGGCAGAGTATCCGCTGGCGTACGATGGTCTGGCGATGCTGTATTTGAACGGAAAAGGTGTCGCAAAGGATCCTCTGGCGGCCTTGGATTGGATCCGGAAGGCGAAAGAAAGCCTGGATTGGACACCGGCGCTGGAAAAGCATGCGCGTTTGGTGGAGAAAACCGTGGAGAGAATGAAATAAAAAAGATAAAGCTTGCGTTTTATCTTTTTTTTGCTTATAGTTAATAAGCATGCGTGGGAGAACACTCGTGTTCACAAACCACTGCATAAGGCCATTTATAGGAGGAGCGTCTTATGAGCAAGAAAAAAGTAACAAAAGTTTGTAAGTTGCAGTTCATGGCAGGCGGAGCAAAACCGGGACCAGCTTTGGCGAGTGCCGGAATCAACATGCCTCAGTTCTGTAACGCGTTCAACGATGCGACAAAAGACCGCAAAGGCGATGTCGTACCTGTTATCATCACGGCGTACGAAGACAAATCGTTCGATTTCGAATTGAAAACGACGCCAGCAGCCAACATGCTGAAAAAAGCGGCAGGTATCTCGAAAGCCAGCGGCGACCAGAAGCAGACGGCCGGTACGATCACAGTGGATCAGTTAAGAGAGATCGCTGAATACAAAATGCCGGACTTGAACGCAAACGACGTCGAAGCAGCGATGAAGATCGTTGCCGGAACTGCCCGTAACATGGGTATCAAAGTCGAAGGAATGGAATAAGGAGGAACGATCCATGGCAAAAGTAAGTAAAAGATTTGCGGAAGCTGAAAAATTAGTCGATCGTGATCGTCTTTATTCAGTGGAAGAAGCTGTTGCGCTCGCGAAAAAAGCCGCAACCGCAAAATTTGATGAAACTGTTGAAGTAAGCTTCAACTTGAATGTAGACCCTCGTCATGCGGATCAGCAGATTCGTGGTGCGATGGTACTGCCGCACGGAACGGGAAAAACGCAGACGGTTGCGGTAGTTGCCGAGGGTGATAAAGCGAAAGAAGCGGAAGCTGCCGGCGCCGATTTTGTTGGTGCTGATGAGCTGATCCAGAAAATCCAGGGCGGATGGTTTGGATTCGACGTTTTGATCGCAACCCCGAACATGATGGGAAAACTGGGACGTCTTGGTCGTGTACTGGGACCTAAAGGCTTGATGCCAAACCCGAAAACGGGAACCGTGACGATGGATATCGCTAACGCGATAAACGAAGTCAAAAAAGGAAAGATCACTTACCGTGTGGATAAAGAAGGAAACATCAACGTATTGATCGGAAAAATCAGCTTTGATGATGACAAACTGGTAGAGAACTTCCGCGCGATTTATCAAACGATCGCGAAAGCGCGTCCTACGAAAGTAAAAGGAACGTACATTAAAAACCTCGTGCTTTCCACGACTATGGGTCCTGGAATCCACGTTGAGCGTCAAAAGTAATTGACAAATTTGAATTTCAAAGTAATATAAGATTGTTATCAATATTCCAAAGACAGTAACGGCAGTTTTGCTTAATCATGTTACCGAGGGGTCATACATAAAAATGATGTGTAAGCCTGCCCTCGTGCGGGCTTTTCTTTTGAATATTGTAACGATATACAGAAAGAAGAGGTGGATCGGATGAACAAAGATATCCTTGCCCAAAAGGAAGCCGATGTCAAAGCTCTTACAGAAAAAATGGAGGGCTCCAGCTCGATCGTCATGGTGGAATACCGTGGATTGACTGTGAAGGAATTGACGGAACTTCGTCGCGCTCTGCGTGCGGAAGACGTGGATTTCAAAGTGTACAAAAACACGACAGCACGTCGTGCGGCTGAAAATCTGGGATATGAAAAGTTCGCAGAAACTTTAAAAGGACCGAACGCATTGGCGTTTGGTAAGGATCCAGTTGCTCCAGCTCGTGTACTCGCAAAATTTGCGAAAGGACACGATAAACTGATTTTGAAAACTGGTATCGTTGACGGTGACGTGGTCGATGAAGAAATGATCAAAACACTGTCTGCATTGCCGAACAAGGAAGGCATGCTCGCCAAATTTGCGTCTGTATTGAACGCGCCGGTTGTTAAATTCGCAATGACGATCAAAGCGTTGGCGGAAGCAAAGGAAAACGGAAGCGCCCCAGCTGAAGAAGCTGCCGCGTAATACAATATTAGGAGGAAAAGAAAATGGCTAAATTAACTCAGGAAGAAATTCTTTCTTACTTGGAAGAAGCGACAATTTTAGAACTTAACGATTTAGTAAGCGCAATCGAAGAAAAATTCGGTGTTGTAGCCGCTGCTGCCGTAGCTGCTCCAGCCGCTGCTGAAGAAGCTGCAACAGGTCCTACGGAAGTAACTGTTACGTTGACTTCTGTTGGTGGAACGAAAGTTGCTGTCATCAAAGCCGTTCGTGAAATCACTGGTCTTGGACTGGTAGACGCGAAGAAACTGGTTGACTCCGCTCCAGCTGCAATCAAAGAAAACATTGCTCCAGAAGAAGCAGATCAGATTAAAGAAAAACTGATGGCTGCTGGCGCAACTGTTGAAATTAAGTAATCGAACCAAGTAAAATCAAAAGTCCTGTTTTGCGGGACTTTTTTTTCAATTCATTGGGCTTTGGTCAGGAGGAGAATGTGGATGATTCAGTTTCGTCATGTCAATAAAACGTACCCTTCCGGGGTTTGCGCGCTTCGGAACGTTTCGTTTCATTTGCCGCCTGGGGAAAGGGTGGTGCTATATGGACCGTCGGGTTCTGGAAAAACAACGATTGTATCTCTGATTGCCGGCTTGGAAAAACCGACAGTGGGCGTTGTGGAAGTCCAAGCATCCAAAGTTTCGGTGGTTTTTCAGGAAGATCGGCTGTTTTCTCATCTGTCGGTGTTTGACAACATCGCATTTGGCTTGGATCATCACGCGTTTGCCGAAGAAGAAATTGAAAGACGGGTGAAAAGGATCGCGGCTTTGACGCGAATCGAGTCGTCTTTGGCACAAAAGGCAAGCGCTTTGTCTGGTGGCCAGCGTCAGCGCGTGGCGATTGCCCGCGCGCTTGTTTCCGGCCCGGATGTTTTGCTGCTGGACGAAGCATTCAATCATTTGGATCCGGCATTGAAGCGCTCCCTTATTTTTGATGTTCTGGCGTGGGTGGATGAGTTGAACATCACACTGGTGAGTGTGTGCCATGATTTTCAGGAAGCTGGTTTGCTTGGAAACCACATTCTTGTCATGCAGGACGGAAAACTGATTCAGGAAGGGGCACCTTCGCAAATCCGAAGCCATCCCGTCTCGCTCGATGTGGCTTCTTCGCTGTCGCTTTTGGGTGTCAATGTTTGGAAAGGACAGCTGGTACCGGTTGAGTGCTGTTCGTTTGAAGTGGATGAAGGGGCGCAGGCGATTCATGGGTGGAAGCCGATTCGGCAATTCGCGTATCTTGACGGTTTCCTGCATTTAGGCACATGGCAGGGGGAGCCGTTTTATGTGTATTCAAAGAAAGAAGATGCGGGAGAGGATCCCATCGTATACATTCATGAAGAAAAAAAGGAATAGAAAAAGAGGAAATTCGACGGAATGAACGGAATTTCCTCTTTTTTGCGTTGTTTTAATCTTGGACTTCTTCGGCCATGATCTTTTTCAAGCCGTTGAATAAGCCGTGGTGGAACACGTCGGTGGTGGAGAAGTCGGCAAAGCTTTTGACGTAGTCGTTTGCGCTGCCCATCGCCACGCCGATGTGGGCCTGCTCAAGCATTTTCGTGTCGTTGGTGCTGTCGCCAAAGGCGATTACATCATCCCAGGTCAGCCCTTCCCGTTCCAGAATCATATCAATGCCGTGCGCCTTGTCGTTGTCGGCGTTGAAAATATCGTAGCAAAAGCCTTCGGTTTTGACATTGATTAGATCGGAGCGAAGATCGGGGTGCTCGTCCATGAAGCTTTGCAGCTTGGTGGAGTCTTTCGTGAGCACGACGGCGTTGAACGCCCGGTGACGTTTATGATAGGCCTGGTTCGGATCGTAGAACAAAGAGTCGAGGACGTTGCAGTATTTGCAGAAATAGTACATCGGATAAAAGTCGTTGTAGATGTACGTCGCATCCCCGAAATGGAACATCAGCCCGTATTCATTGGCGCGGGCTAGCTCGACGAGTTCTTCGACGGTTTCTTTTTGGATTGGGTCGGAGCCGATTTCATTGAAGTCGGCATCGAGGACGTATCCTCCGTTGATCAAGACATAATAGTCGAATTTCACTCGTTCCAGGATGAGTTTCATTTGATTGAGAGGACGGCCTGTGGCGGCGGCAACGATGTATCCTGCGTTTTTCAGGGATTGAATGGCCGCGATGCTCGATTCTTGAATGACATCGTTTTCGGTTTGATAAAGAGTGCCGTCCATGTCGATAAATACGATTTTATGTTTCATGTGTATTCCTCTTTTCTTGTAATTTCTATTATATCCCTGAAAGGGGGTTCCAAGAAGCCATTTGATTGAAATTAGGTGGTAAAAAAGAGCGGATTTTCTTTATGGTTTACTTTTTAGCGAGAATATTATAATAAATAGCAACCCTATTTTTTCCTGTTTGTTCCATGAATATAATTCAAACGAACAGGAGGATATACTATGAAAAATCCATTGAAACAAATCGTAAAAGCGCAAAAAGCGGGGAAGGCTCTTGGCATTTATTCTTGTTGTAGCGCGAATGAATATGTGATAGAAGCGGTACTTAGAAAAGGGAAGGAAGAGGATTCGTGCGTTCTAATTGAGAGCACAGCCAATCAGGTAGATCAATTTGGTGGATATACCGGGATGACTCCAGCCGATTTCAAGCAGTTTGTGTTGAAAAAGGCGGACGAAGTTGGTTTTGACGCTTCAAAGTTGTTTTTGGGAGGGGATCATTTAGGACCATTGACGTTCGCAAATGAAAACGAGACCGAAGCGATGAAAAAATCAAAAGACCTTATTCAAGCGTATGTGAAGGCGGGGTTTTCGAAAATCCATATCGACACGAGTATGAAAGTGGCAGATGATGACCCGAATACACGTTTAAGCGATGAAACGATTGCCCGTCGCGGCGCGATATTGGCGCAGGCGGCGGAAAAAGCGTTTGAAGAATACAAGCAGGCGCATCCTAACGCGATAGAGCCGGTGTATGTGATTGGAAGCGAAGTCCCTATTCCTGGCGGGCAGCAAGGAACGGAAGCGGCATCAGAAATGGAAGTGACGAAGCCAGAAGACTTTCAAGCGACTTTGAAAGCTTTTCAAAACGCGTTTTTACAGCGTGGATTGGATCAGGCTTGGAACAATGTGATCGGCATTGTCGTGCAGCCAGGCGTCGAAGAAAAAGACGCGGGCTGTGTGGAGTATGATCGAAAGAAAGCCGAGAAGCTTTGCCAGGCGATTCAAGCGTATGATCAAATCGTTTTCGAAGGCCATTCGACGGATTATCAGACGAAAATCAAACTGCGGGAACTTGTAGAAGATGGTGTCGCCATTTTAAAGGTTGGGCCGGCCCTGACTTTTGCGATGCGAGAAGCGTTGTTCGCGCTTGCGTTCGCGGAAGAAGAGTTGTTTGGCGCGCAAGGCAGCCACTGGATGGATGTGCTTGACCAGGCGATGCTTGACGATTCGAAGTACTGGGAGAAGCATTATATCGGCACGCCAGAACAAACGCGAATCCAGCGTAAATACTCGTTTTCAGATCGGAGCCGCTATTATATGCCTGATGCGCGCGTACAGGCCGCGGAAACGGTGATGCTGGCGCATTTTAAAGACGGGGTTCCTTTGAACCTTCTCAGTCAGTTTATGCCAAGACAATACACGGCTGTGCGTGAGGGACGGATAAAAAATGAACCAAAGGAGCTGATTTTAAATTATATTCAGCATACTATCGACGAATATTTGTACGCGACGTATCAAAAAGAATTGTTTTAAAAAAAGGGGCTGTAACGAATCAGTGATTTTTAGAAATCACTAGAGCGTTGCAGCTCTTTTTTTCTTTGCTTCTTTCGAAAATGACAGAATCTATGCCAAAAAGAAAAGCGCGCCTCATTTTTTGGCGCACTTAAAAAGAAATATCACTTTTTCTGCTTTTTTCGATTGATTTTATGGTTTCAGGCTTCGCACTGTTTCTTCTTTGGAAACTTGCTCCTGTGATATCGGCGCAGATTATGACCGATTGATACAAGTAGAAGCTCCAATTTGACGCCGGTTTCTCCTCGACGGCGGAATCGGTCGTATTGATAATCCTGCTTGATCTCTCCGAAGATCCCCTCCGCCTGGACACTTCGTTGCGTCATCAGCTCTTTTCCTTCGTCCTTAGCCAGGTTCGCTTTGACTTCTTCCTGATACTCGATCAGTTTTTCAGTGATTTTCAAAGTACGCCCTTTTTTGGCTTTCGTACATTTCGCTTTTAACGGACAATCCGGACAATGCGCATTTTGATAGTGTTTGGTCTTTCGTTCATATCGTCCTCTTTTATCCGTGGTTTCCTTGATGAATGTAAAGGTGTGGCCGGCTGGACAAAGGACTTCTCCTTGTTCATCCGGTTTCATCTGATAGCTTTTGAACCGGTTTTTATCTGTGACCTTTTCCTGCTCTTTTCGATATGTGTTGTACTTCATGAAAAGCTCGATATGGTGTTCTTTACAATACGAATAATTGTCGTAGCTTCCATAGCCGGCATCGGCCGGTGTTTTCGTTGGATAGTCGCCATAGGCTATATTGTATCCTTCCATGAACGGGATATAGGTGTTCAGGTCATTGGCGTCGCTAGACACATAGATATGGCGGATATAGCGGTTGCTGCTTCCCATCTGGACATTGTATCCGGGCTTGAACACATTGGTGTGATTGTAGTAATCGTATTTCATGTGCATGAACGTAGCGCCTGGATCCGTTTTGGAAAAACTGTTTCTTCCATCGGCCAGCCGATAGTAGATCGAGTATTTCAGAATCTTATCCGCGTCTTCTTCAAAGCCTTCCTTAAAACGCTGGAAAGGATGTTTTCTTTGTCCTTTGCCATGTTTTGACTCGATTTTCCTCTGATTCATGAGTCCCTTGATCGTGTCGACGATCTCGACAAGATATTCGAAAGAAAATTCCTTCAATACCGAAAGTTTGACGGGGACTGCTTCTTTCTGGCAGTATGCATTGAAAGCTTTGATGCGTTCCATAATCTTCACCCAGCGCTTTTGACGATACTTCTTCGTTGAGCGCATCCATACGAAAGTCATCTTGTTGGCGTTGGCCTCAAATTTGGTGCCGTCGATATAAAGGATGTCGGTATGGATGTCGTCATGGGCTTCAAAATAACGATTGAACTCGACAAAAAGATCTTCTAAAGACATCCGAAGATTGTTGGCGATGAAGCGTTGAAAAGCCATAAAAGAAGGGGTGAGGCCATCCATGATGAATTGAAAACGAATATCGAATTTACACAGATCCTCAAGATCGCGAAGAGAAGCGTAGCCTTTGAGGGTATAAGCTAGAAGGATACATTGGAGCAATTTCAAACCATCGTAACCGCAGTCATGACGGGAAGAGAAGTCGATATATTTAAACACGTTGACTCCCTCTACGACTTCCTTCACGGTTCTGGAGATATCATCCCGAGGGATGGAATCATCATAAACAAATGACAAAGGGAATTGAAAAGATGGCTGAAGTGCGTTACTATGGACTAGGTATTTTGGCACACATAAATAATACCAAAAAAGGCCGGGTTGATGATCATTTTGATATCAACTCGGTCCTTTTTTTATTTCGGGAGCCGGATATTTTTTTACTTACCCGTTACAGCCCCTTTTTTTATACGTGCTTTTTTAGTTTTTGGCTTGTTTGTTGATCGACGAAAGCAAAATGAGTTTTGCTGAGGTGTTCGTATTTTTGTGCGTTTTCCCAGTCGTTCTTGTTTTTATAAATACGCGAGATGAGAAATTCGTGGACGCCACGCTGCGAGTCTTCCATCCCTTCAATTTCTTCGAGAAGGGCAGGAAGGTCGTGGTCGTTTTTTAAAATGTAAATGTTGTAGACTCGATGGGCTTCCTGCTTCATTTGCTCGTTGCTGGAGCAGTCCACTTTTGTTAAATACTTTTTGGCGTTTTTAGCATCGTTGAGCCCAATAAAATAATTGAATCCTTTCATCATGTATGTGTCTTTTTCGCTTTTTGGCATTGGGATTCTTTCCAGCTCTTCCAAATATCGTAGCGCTTTTCGTTTCTGGTTTTGAAGGATGGCGGCATTCAGGCGAAGATCCAGCAGGCTTTGTTTCGAAAACAAAAGTTTTACCAGCAGTGCATCCACTTTTTGGTCAAACGACGCATAGTGGCCGTTTTGGAGAAAAGTAACGAGTTGTTTGTAGATAGAGCGTTTGATGCCACCGACTAATGTATAAAGAATTAAAGCGGTGACAACGACAACAGCAATCGTCTGCATGCTTATCTTTTTCCTTTCTTTTCTTTATGCGCAAGTAGCATTCCGTATTGATACGCCATGTACAACGCAAAGACGGCAAGGCAGTAGCTTGCGCTTTCCAGAGCCGGATGTCCATGAACTGCTCCGGGTACAAATGTATTGACGACAAGTAAAATCGCCAGCAGGCAGTAGAGCGTCAAGCGAAGAATCAATCCTTCTTTGGAAACTTTGATTTCTTCATTGACGGCTGTAGCACGCGCTTTCTTCGGAAAACCGACGGTTCTGGGCATTTTTTTTAAGAAGCTGTGGTAGCGATATTCCAAAAAGATGAAAATCACGGCGCTTAAGCTGATCGACAAAAAAAGATTCAGCTGAAACAACAAGTAAAAAAAGATTAAAGAAATCACGGTTAGAACAACACGCATTCGCAAGGTATTGAATGTTTTCCGGTGAACCGGACTGATCGTATAGGAAACATTCGCTTTTGGGTTGAAATACAGCAAGGTTCCATTGGACTGTTCAAAAAGATTGGAGCCGCTTGCCAATATGTTTGCAAAGTTATTTCTCATATAAATTCCTCCGTATTTATTATAAAAAGAACGCGATTTATTTCCTACCACTTATTAACGATGTTTTTTCACATTTTAGCAGTCGTGTTGAAATGAGGCCTTTCAAAAATATAATTAGAACCGTGAACCGGACGAAGGAGGTTTGATGAATATGCTTTTAAAAAAAGAACAGGTCGACTGGAAACAATTGAACGGTTTTTGGACAGCATCGGAAATTCGGCAGCAGCCGGAAACTTGGAATAAAACGATTGCTCAAATCGCAAAAGAAAAAAAGGCGATTATGGATTTTATCGCGCGAATTACGAATTGTGCGGATTACGATATCATTTTAACCGGGGCGGGAACGAGCGAGTTTGTCGGCAATTCTGTCTTCCCTTTTTTGGAAAAAACGTACGACCATAAAGTAAAGTCATACGCGACGACGGATATCGTGGCAGATCCAGAGTGTTATTTATCTAAAACAAAACCGACGCTTTTAGTGAGTTATGGAAGAAGTGGAAATTCACCGGAGTCGGTGGGCGCGGTAGAAGCTGCAAACTCGGTTTGTGAAACCATACAGCATTTAATGATTACATGCAACGAAAAGGGAGCGTTGTCGAAATTCGCGATCGGAAAAGCGAATTGTCTTGTCATTAATTTAACGCCGGAAACATGTGATCAAAGCTTTGCGATGACGTCTTCTTTTTCCAATATGGTTTTGGCTACTTTGCTTGCTTTTAGCAAAGATTTTGAAACGCTGTCAGTTGAAGCCGCTTTGACGGCGAAAATGGACGAGTTGTTTTTTGAACAAAAATGGGAGCTTGCCCAAGAAATCGTGGATACCTACGACTTTAATCGAATCGTCTATTTAGGAAGCAACAGCTTAAAAGGCTTTGCGCAAGAATCCGCTTTAAAGATTTGCGAGCTAACAGGCGGTACGGTTGATACGGTTTTCGACTCACCACTTGGATTCCGTCATGGACCAAAATCGGTGATTAACGATTCAACTTTAACGATTGTTTATTTGAGCGATGATCCGTATACGCGTCAGTACGAATATGATTTGATTCGCGAAATGAGTGAACAGCGGAAAGGAAACAAGATTTGTGTGTTGTCAGGCGGGGAAGACGCGATAAAAAAGGAAGTGGATTATTTTCTTTCTTTTGACAATCCCCAAACGATTCCTAACGCACTGCTTGGTTTGGAATACATTACGTTTGCGCAAACCTTAGCTTTGTTTAAATCGCTTCGTTGCCATTTGGGTCCGGACAATCCGTGTCCGAGCGGGGAAGTCAACCGCGTGGTAAAGGGTGTAAACATTTATCCATATACAAAATAAGGAGGAAATTATGATTGGAATTATTGTGACGGGTCATGGCCGGTTTGCTCAAGGGTTGAAAAGCGCAATTGAAGTGATTGCCGGAGAACAACGGAAATTTATTGCCGTAAACTTTGAAAAGGAAGTCAAAGAGCTGGAGCAAGACTTGACCAAAGCATTAAACGAGTTACAGGATTGCGAAGGGGTGCTTGTTTTTACCGACTTGCAAGGTGGCTCGCCATTTAAAACGATCGTCGAGCTTTCGATGAACCGATCGGATATTGAAATTTTGGCGGGTGTGAACATGCCAATGCTGGCGGAAGTTGTGCTGGCTAGAAATTTTGGAATGGATTTGGATACGCTGGCAGCGACAGCCATCCAAACCGGTAAAGAAATGATGACGCGGTTTGATTTTTCTGTTTTATTCGAAGAAGAAGAAGAAATCATCGAGGAAGACGGCATTTAAAAAGACAAAACATCTTTGCGTTTTGCCTTTATAAAATCTTGTTTGCGTATTCTGTCGGAGTCAATCCAAATTCCTGCTTGAATCGGCGGGAAAAGTAATGGATGGTTGAAAAACCGAGCATGGTGGCGATTTCGGAAATAGTGAATTTGCTTTCTTTGATCAGTAGTTTGCTTTTTTCTAGCTTTAAGCTGCTGACGTATTCTTTGGGTGCGATGGATAGATTGTTTCGGAATAGGGATTGAAGTGAGCTGCGGGAAATCCCAAATTGCGCGCAAAGCTCCTCAATGTTAAAAGCGGTATAAATGTTTTCATTGATATAGAGCAGAATTTCGTTAAGCAGTTCGTTTTCAAAGCGCTGCTGCATCGGCGTGCTGGCTACTTTACTGAGTGACTTCTCCCCTTTTTTCAGCAGATTGATGATGATCTTTTCCAAAGCGATGATCATGAGATCGCGATCATAAGCGGACTTTTGATCGTTGGATTTTACAAAGGTTTCTATAGCGGCCCGGGAATCGCGATCAATTTCAAAGACGGTGTTGACAAGCTTTTTCTGGTTGTCAAGATTTGTTTCCAAGTCAATGATGATGGTCAAGTAGGAACAGGCTTCGTTTGTTGTATTTTGCCGATGGAACTGTCCGGGAGCGTATAAAATCATTTGATTGCTTGTCAGCTGGTATTTGTGATCTTCTATGGTCGTATGGAGTGTGCCACTGTCAACGAAAGTGATTTCCCAATATTGATCTTTTTCACCCGGAAAGAAATAGTTGGATGAGCGAACATTGTAGTAGTAGGCAATCAATTCGTTAATTCGGACCGCGGGCTTGATGCGGGAATAGCCGTAAGGATTGGGAATAAAGCGGTTTTGAAGGACGGTTGTCCTTGAAAAGGCGATTTCAACTTTGGCTTCATTGCCTAGGGAAATAAAATTGAACAATACGCCTTGATTAATTTTCACGACGCGATGAATCACGAATCGGTCGAAAGTTTCCTGATCCAGAGAATTTGCCACGACGAGCATGCAGATTCCTTCGGTGGATTTTAAATAAATATCGGTGTTGGCGACGTAAAAATAAACGATTTTATCGTTTTGAATTGTAAAAATGTAATTGTTGTCGTGGATTTCGTTGTTTTCCGAGAAAATACTGAAGACTTCACCGTACTTTAAAAAATCGACACTGGAAGTTTTATTAAACATATAAGATCACCTTAACCTTTTGTATGGTTTCATTATAGCAATTATGACAAAAAAATGAAAAATGTTTTATTAAAAATCTGTCAAAAGTTATAAACACAAGCGCAAAAAATGCAAAGATTTTAAATCTTTTTAAATTTAGAATGATGTTACAAAAAGCGAAGGCTTAGAAGGAGGGAAAAGATGCCTAATATTGTATTGACCCGGATCGACAATCGTCTGATCCATGGGCAGGTTGCCACGCAGTGGTGTGGCTCAGTAGGAGCGAATTTACTTTTGGTTGCGAACGACGCGGTCGCGGGAGATAAAATGCGGCAAGGATTATTAAAAATGGCCGCTCCAGGCTATGCTCAAACGAGATTTTTTAGCTTGGCTAAGACCATCGCGGTCATCGACAAGGCAAGTCCAAGACAAATGATCGCGATTATTTGTGAAACGCCCCAAGATGTGCTGAAGTTGGTTGAAGGAGGAGTTCCAATTCAAAAAGTCAATATTGGAAACATGCACATGTCGGAAGGAAAACGGCAGGTGGCAACTTCTGTTGCGGTAGACGATGACGATGTCGCCGCGTTTAGAAAATTGCAGGATCTTGGTGTGGAATTAGAAATCCGGCGAGTACCGGATTTGGCGGCAGAAGATGTCAATAAATTGTTTGGATAGGAAGGTGAGAAAAATATGAATATTGTTGAGATTATTCTTTTGGCGGTTGTCACATTTATTTTCGCAATCGACCAGTTCTCTTTGACAGAAATCATTTATCGACCAATTATCGCTTGTCCGATTATCGGGCTTGTTCTTGGCGACTTGCATACAGGACTTGTCGTGGGTGGAACGTACGAATTGATGATGATTGGTAATATGCCAGTCGGCGGGGCGCAGCCGCCAAACGCGGTACTGGGAAGTGTGGTTGCGATGATCTTCGCCATCAAAGCGCGAATGAATATCGACGCAGCTTTGGGGGCGTGCATGATTTTCGCAACATTTGGACAATATGTGGTGACTTTGACATTTACGGTGATGTCCGGATTGATGGCAAAAGCCGACGAGGCGGCGATCAAAGCAAGTCCGGCAGGAATTGTGAAAGTGAATTTGATTTCTTGTTTGATTCTTGGTTCGCTGTTTGCCTTGATTGCTGTGATCGCTTATGTGGGTGGTGTTGCCATGTCTGGAACATTGGAACAACTTTCCGAGAAGGCGTCTTGGTTCATGGGCGGATTGAGCGCGGCCGGAGGAATGATGCGCTTTGTCGGTTTCGCGATTTTATTGAAAATCATGCTGGCCAACGATATGTGGGGTTATTTGTTTGCTGGTTTTGTTTGCGCGCTCGTCATTGGAAATATCGAGGCGACGGCTTCGGCTTGTCTGCTGCTTGTCGCATTCCTTGGTGTGGCGGTAGCAATCAATGATTTCCGGGTAAATGGTTTGAAGAAACAAGTCGAAGAAGGAGGTTTTAGTGATGGCATCTAATAATAAAGAGTTGCGATATATCGACACGACACCGGCACCACGTGTCAGCAAAAAGACATTGAATAAAATGGTTTGGCTATCGACTATGCTTCAGGCGTCGTTCAACTATGAGCGAATGCAGTCAGGTGGCTGGTTGTGGGCTATGTTGCCAGGATTGGAAGAAGTACACACGAACAAGGAAGACTTGTCAACGTCTATGATTCAGAACTTGGACTTCATCAACACGCACCCGTTCGCGGTTACGTTTGTTATGGGGATCGTGCTCTCGATGGAGCAGATGAAAACGGATGTACAGACGATTCGTTCAGTTCGTATTTCTGTGGCTGCGCCACTTGGAGGAATTGGCGACGCTTTGTTCTGGTATACGCTAGTTCCAATTACCGCGGGTTTGACGGCCAATATGGCAATCAATGGTTCAATACTCGGTCCGATCCTTTATTTCATTATTTTGTTTGGATGCGAGATGGCGCTTCGCTATGGGTTGATGTATTGGTCGTATAACTTAGGCATGAAGGCCGTGTCGATGATGACGGAGTATGCGGATGAGTTTACGCATGCGGCTGCAGTTCTTGGCGTATTTGTGGTCGGGGCCTTGATTGCTAACTATGGCGGCGGAACGACGTTAGGGATGACGATTGCGAATGGGGAGTCACCGATTGTCATTCAAGACTATTTAAATATGATTCTTCCTTGCATGCTTCCGCTATTGATTACTTTGCTGATGTATTTCCTCATTAAGAAAAAAGGCTGGACGCCGGTTAAATGTATCGGTTTGATTCTTGTGATGGGAATTGTAGGGGCTATTTTTGGAATTTGGTCTGGAACTTATAAACCATTTGTTCCGGTTCCTTGGACAGTTGGTTAATCAAAGGCTAAAAATAAACTTCATAAACTTGAAAAGGGATTTCATCGTGAAATCCTTTTTTTACTTTTTGTTATCGTTTTTTATAAAAAATCTCCATACTCCGAGGTGTACCACACGGAATGTAACTTTAGACAAAAATCTATTGTTTCATTCCTTTTTTCTTTATACTGGAATTAGCGGAAGAGGTCGTCTCTTTTTTGAGCTCCGAACTCGTAAAAAAAATTGATTGAGGGACGGTTGAACGCACCACCATCTGTTGATCGCTTCGTCGAAAAAACGTATAAAAAAATGATCTACGCAGCCGTTCCGACCGCTTTATTTGAAAAGGAGTTTTGTTTATGGAAAATCTTTATGCGGTTTGTTGTGGTATTGATGTTCACAAGAAATTGATCGTCGCCTGTCTTCGTCAGGAGCAGAACACCCAGATCAAGGAATTCGGTGCTTCCACTCGTGAACTTCTCTCTTTGGCGGATTGGCTCTTGGAAAATCATTGTCAAGCCGTCGCTATGGAAAGCACCGGTTCTTACTGGAAACCTTTATACAATGTCCTTGAATCTTTCGACTTGAACCCGATTGTTGTCAATGCTCAGCATATGCGCAATGTTCCCGGTCGAAAGACGGATATCAAAGACGCGGAATGGATTTCCGATCTTCTTTGTCATGGCTTATTGATTCCCAGCTTTATTCCCAATCGCTCCCAACGCGAACTTCGCGAGCTTGTCAGCTACAGGAAAAGTCTGGTAAAAACCCAATCCGCCGAATTGAACCGGCTCCAAAAAATGCTGGAAGGCGGAAATATCAAGTTGTCCGGTACAGTATCCAATATCAATGGAAAAAGCGCGAGAAATCTTTTGGATCTCATTCTGGAAGGCGAAAAATTCGATGAAGCTGTTTATGACCAGATGATCAAAGACAGAAAGATTTCAAGAAGATTAAAAGCGAGCAAAACAAAGTTGATCGAGGATATGAATGGCGTGCTGAGTCCGGTTCAAATCAAAATGATCCGGGAACTGCGCAAGCATATTGATGAATTGGAAAAGCATATTCGAGAACTGGATCAGGATATCAACGACGCCATGAGCGATCCGGAGAAAGAAGCGGCCAAACGATTAACGCAGATTCCGGGAATCGGAGAAGACAGCGCGAAAATCATCATATCTGTGATTGGTGTCGATATGAGTCGGTTTCCCACGGATCGCCACATTTGTTCATGGGCGGGAATCAGCCCGGGAAACAAAGAATCGGCAAAGAAAAAACTGAGCGCTCGAACGACAAAAGGAAACAAACTGCTAAGGAGTACTCTGGTGGTTTGCGCGCATTCTGCCGTAATGAAAAAAGAAAGCTATTTTTCCTCTCTATACAACCGGATCGCGGCACATCGCGGAAAAAAGAGAGCGATCGTGGCAGTGGGACATTCAATTTTGAAGATTGCATATCATATGCTGAAAAACGGAGAATCATACAAGGAATTGGGAAGCAATTATTATCAAACAAAGACAAAGGAAAGTAAGATCAAAAGTTATTTGACAAAACTAGAAAACCTGGGCATAGAGATTCCAGTGGAATATAGGAATCAGGCACTTCAAATGTCTTGATGGAAGAGATACAAATTAACGCTGTTTTTCAAAATAGGGTTTTTATGCGCTTTTTTATAGAAATCAAGGAATAAGTTACATAAAAAAAGCTTGACAAACAAAACGGATAAAAGTATTGTAATGATTGTACGCGCGAGGTCCGAAATAGGGACCTTAAAAAATGGGCATAAGATGAACCGCCCGGATTCGTGTACTTAATTTTATTCAAATTAGAAGTAGATAAATTGGAAGGAGGATCTTATGCCTACAATCAATCAGTTGATTCGAAAAGGTCGTAAGGCTAGTCAAAACGTATCGAAGTCACCGGCTTTGAACCGCGGTTACAACTCTTTGAAATCGAAACCGACAAATCTTTCATCTCCGCAAAAACGTGGAGTATGCACGCGTGTCGGAACGATGACGCCAAAGAAACCAAACTCTGCGCTTCGTAAATATGCCCGTGTTCGTCTTTCAAACGGAATGGAAGTTACCGCTTATATCCCAGGAATTGGACACAACTTGCAGGAGCATAGTGTGGTTCTGATCCGTGGTGGTCGTGTTAAGGACTTGCCAGGTGTTCGTTACCATATCGTCCGCGGTACGCTGGACTGCGCTGGTGTAAACGACCGGAAACAATCCCGTTCCCTGTATGGAACAAAAAAACCGAAAAAATAAGTCGATCGTGAAAGGAGAAATAAACTATGCCTAGAAAAGGACATATCGCTAAACGTGATGTATTAGTAGACCCGATTTACAACTCTAAGCTGGTTACTCGTCTGATCAACAAGATCATGATCGATGGTAAAAGAGGGACTGCTCAGAAAATTTTATATAACGCTTTCGACATCGTCGAAGTGAAAACAGGAAAACAACCAATGGAAGTTTTCGAGGAAGCGTTGGAAAACGTAATGCCTCAGCTGGAGCTGAAGGCTCGTCGTGTAGGTGGCGCGAACTACCAGGTACCGGTGGAAGTCAGCGATGAGCGTCGTTTGACGCTTGGACTGCGCTGGTTGGTTAACTACGCTCGTCTGCGCAACGAAAAAACAATGGAACAGCGTCTTGCCGCTGAGATTATTGACGCGGCAAACAACTCTGGTGCCAGTGTGAAGAAACGCGAATCCGTTCATAAGATGGCAGAAGCGAATAAAGCGTTTGCACATTACCGCTGGTAGGAAAGGATGTCGGTTAAATGCCAAGAGAATATGCATTGAAAGATACTCGCAATATTGGTATCATGGCGCACATTGACGCCGGAAAAACGACAACGACTGAACGTATCCTTTACTATACGGGTGTTAACCACAAAATTGGTGAAACACACGATGGTGCGAGTACAATGGACTGGATGGAGCAGGAGCAGGAACGTGGAATCACGATCACTTCCGCTGCCACGACATGCCATTGGAAAGGCTGCCGTATCAATATCATAGATACTCCGGGCCACGTTGACTTCACCGTTGAAGTTGAACGTTCCCTGCGTGTTCTTGATGGTGCGGTAACCGTATTGGATGCCAAAGCCGGTGTTGAACCGCAGACAGAAACCGTATGGCGTCAAGCCACGGAATACGGAGTGCCTCGTATCGTATTCGTCAACAAGATGGATGCGACGGGAGCGGACTTCATTATGTCTTGCAATACGATCATTGATCGTTTAGGGGCGAAATCTTGCCCAATCCAGCTCCCAATCGGAGCCGAAAGCGATTTTACAGGAATCGTTGATATTATCGAAAGAAAAGCGGAGATTTACAAAAACGACCTCGGTACAGATATCGAAGTGACGGAAATCCCTGCTGATCTTGTTGATCTCGCAGAAGAGTATCGCATGAAGCTTCTCGAGTACCTTGCAGATTACGATGAAGATCTTATGATGCAGGTGCTGGAAGGAGAAGAGCCAAGCGTTGAAGAAATCAAGCGCGTATTGCGTATCGCGGTTTGTGCCGGCGATTTCTTCCCGGTTCTTTGCGGATCGGCCTATAAAAACAAAGGTGTGCAGATGGTTTTGGATGCGGTTGTGGATTACCTGCCGTCTCCATTGGACATTCCTGCCATCAAAGGAACGACGCTGGATGGCGAAGCCGACGAGCGTCATGCTAGCGATGAGGAACCATTCTCCGCGCTGGCGTTCAAGATCGCGACGGACCCGTTTGTTGGAAAATTGTCGTTCTTCCGTGTTTATTCGGGAACGGCGACATCCGGAAGCTACGTCTTGAACTCGAACAAAGACAAGAGAGAACGTTTCGGACGAATCGTGCAGATGCACGCCAACGCCCGGAAGGAAATCTCGGAAGTATACGCCGGCGACATCGCCGCTGCGGTTGGATTGAAAAATACAACAACAGGCGATACGTTGTGCGATGAAAAGAACCCGATCATTCTGGAGTCGATGGAATTCCCTGAACCAGTAATCGAGTTGTCCCTGGAGCCAAAAACAAAGGCCGATCAGGACAAAATGGGTCTTGCGCTTTCCAAATTGGCGGAAGAAGATCCAACATTTAAAACATACACGAATGAAGAAACCGGCCAGACGATCATCGCGGGTGTCGGTGAACTTCACCTCGATATTATCGTAGACCGTCTGCGTCGTGAATTTAAGGTGGAAGCGGTTGTTGGTAAACCACAAGTTGCTTATCGCGAAACGATTCGTCAGGGCGCGGAATGCGAAGGAAAATACATTCGTCAGTCCGGTGGTCGCGGACAGTACGGCCATGTATGGATCAAATTTGAACCAAACGAAGGAAAAGGATTTGAATTCGTTGATGCAATCGTCGGAGGAAGCGTTCCTAGAGAATACGTGAAACCGACACAGGAAGGTTTGGAAGCAGCACTCGAAAACGGTGTGATTGCCGGCTATCCGGTAATCGACGTAAAAGCGACGCTGTTCGATGGATCTTACCATGATGTCGATTCCTCGGAGATGGCATATAAGATCGCGGCAAGTATGGCACTGCGTGAAGCGGCAAAAAAATGTAAACCAGTTCTGCTGGAGCCGATCATGTTTGTTGAGGTCACGGCCCCTTCCGAATATTTGGGTTCGGTTATGGGCGACGTTTCCAGCCGTCGTGGTCAGATCACGGATCAGGAAGAGCGCGGTAACGCGATTATCGTGCGCGCGATGATCCCGCTTTCCGAAATGTTTGGCTATGTCACTGACTTGCGCGGATTCACGCAGGGACGTGGTAACTATTCCATGAAATTTGATCATTATTCAGAAGTTCCAAAGAGCATTTCTGAAAAAATTATCAAAGAAAGCGCAGCTGCGCAGGATTAATTGAGGATAGGTGGTTGATTTTAAAGCTGCATTGCATTAAAATTAAACCGACTTGTTATGAATGTTTAGCATTTAGGAGGAAAATTTAAATGGCTAAGGAAAAATTTGACAGAAGTAAAACGCACGTTAATATCGGTACGATTGGTCACGTAGACCACGGTAAAACGACTTTGACTGCAGCGATTACTAGCGTTTTGGCTAAAAAAGGTATGGCCAAAGCAGAAGCTTACGATGAAATCGACGGTGCTCCAGAAGAAAAAGAACGTGGAATCACGATCAACACGGCACACGTTGAATACCAGACAGAAACTCGTCACTACGCGCACGTAGACTGCCCGGGTCACGCCGACTACGTTAAGAACATGATCACTGGTGCCGCTCAGATGGACGGTGCGATCCTTGTTGTTGCGGCATCGGATGGTCCTATGCCTCAGACTCGTGAGCACATCCTTCTTGCTCGTCAGGTAGGTGTTCCTTACATCGTTGTTTACTTGAACAAGTGCGACATGGTTGATGACGAAGAACTCGTTGACCTTGTAGAAATGGAAGTTCGCGAATTGTTGAACGAGTACGGATTCGACGGAGACGAAACCCCAATCATCCGTGGTTCGGCTTTGAAAGCACTGGAAGGCGATCCAAACTACGAAGGTTCGATCGACGAACTGATGGAAGCCGTTGACTCTTGGATCCCAGATCCAGAACGTGATGTTGACAAACCATTCTTGATGGCAGTCGAAGACGTTATGACGATTTCCGGACGTGGTACCGTTGCAACAGGACGTGTTGAACGTGGTACAGCTCACCTTGGTGACGAAGTTGAAATCGTTGGTATCAAACCAACTCGTAAATCCGTATTGACTGGTCTTGAAATGTTCCACAAACAACTGGACGAAGCACAGGCCGGTGACAACATTGGTGCATTGCTCCGTGGTGTTGCACGTGACGAGATCCAGCGTGGACAAGTTCTTGCAAAACCAGGAAGCGTAAACCCTCACACGACGTTCAAGGCGCAAGTATACGTTTTGAGCAAAGAAGAAGGTGGACGTCATACTCCATTCGTTTCAAACTACCGTCCTCAGTTCTACTTCCGTACAACGGACGTAACTGGTGTTATCACGCTTCCAGAAGGAACGGATATGGTTATGCCAGGGGACAACGTAGAAATGAACGTTGAACTGATCGCTCCAATCGCTTTGGAAAACGGAACAAAATTCTCTATTCGTGAAGGTGGCCACACAGTAGGTGCCGGAAACGTTACAGAAATCATTGGTTAATCTTTGATAAAATCAGACAGCTGGTATCAGCTGTCTTTTTTTGTTTCATCGCGTGAAAAAGGATGTATATTGTGGACTGTCCCCTTTTTTGATTTGTAGAAAAGATTGACATATCATGAAAAATGTGTGAACATTTATGTAATTGGCTTATAAGAAAGGAGACAAAGAATGGCTAAAGACAATTCAACAGGCCAGCAAACCGCCGCATCTTCCAAGATCAAATGGTACATGCTCGCATTCATGGCGTTCTCTACCGTTTGGGGCTTTGGAAATGTAACCAACGGATTCGGATATTTCCACGGTACGCAGGTGATCTTCTCATGGATCATGGTATTCGTTTTGTATTTTGTTCCGTATGCGTTAATGGTCGGAGAGCTTGGCTCTGCTTTCAAAACGGCAGGTGGAGGTGTCACGTCGTGGATTCTTGAAACGACGAATCCGAAGCTTGCGTATTACGCCGGATATACGTACTGGGTAGTCCATATTCCGTATATCGCTTCGAAAGGTTCAGGAGGGCTCAAAGCGCTCGCCTGGATGACTTTAAGCAACGACTGGTATGATTCGCTGCCTTCCTGGCAGATTCAGCTGGCAACCGGCGTCGTCTTCCTGTTCTTCTGCTGGGTCGCTTCCCGAGGATTGAATCCTTTGAAAGCATTGACTACAGCGGCGGGATCGAGTATGTTCGTCATGTCGATCCTGTTCATTTTGATGATGATGGCTGCACCGGTCATCAATCCATCGGCATCGTATGTACCGCTTGACTGGAGCTGGGAAGCGCTGATTCCTAAGTTTAATGTGGAATACTTCACTTCGCTCTCGATCCTGATCTTTGCGGTCGGCGGCTGCGAAAAGATTTCTCCATATGTAAACAAAGTGGAAAATCCAGCGAAAAACTTCCCGAAAGGAATGATCGCGCTCGCAATCATGGTTATGGTGTGCGCGGTTCTTGGAACGGTCGCTTTGGGCATGATGTTCTCAGGCGCCGAAATCACAGGCGATGCGCAAGCTTCGTTCATCGCCAATGGCGCGTACGAGGCGTTCCAGCGTCTGGGCGACTACTATCACGTCGGCAACTTGTTCGTGATCTTCTATGGCGCCTGCAACACGATTGGACAGTTCTCGACACTTGTGTTGAGTATCGACGCGCCGCTGCGAATGCTGCTTGATGACGGCAACGCCCGCCGCTTCGTTCCAAAACAGCTGCTCAAGCAAAACGATAAAGGTGCCTATGTCAATGGTATCAAATTGATCGTTGTGCTTTCCGGAGCCATTATCGCGATCCAGCTGCTTGGAAAAGACGCTTCGGATATCATCACCTGGCTGACCCGGTTGAACTCCGTTTGTATGCCATTGCGTTATTTGTGGGTATTCTTCGCGTACATCATGCTGCGCAAGCTGTCTTCCAAATTTCCGCGTGACTACATGTTTGTGAAAAACAACAAAGTAGCGGTCTTCTTCGGTGTATGGTGCTTCGCGGTCACCGCGATTTGCTGCGTGCTCGGAATGTATGCGGCAGGCGATCCAATGCGCACGATCTTCAACGCGATCTCGCCATTCGTGTTCCTGCTTCTCGGCTTGATCATGCCGGAAATCAGAAAACGTCAGGACGAGCGCGACGGAACGACAGAATAAAAAACAATACAAAAGAGGCTGTAATGAATGGGTGGTTTTTAGAAATCACTCGAGCGCTACAGCTTTTTTTCTTTGCCTCTTTTCAAAAAGAAATATCACTTTTTCTTCTTTATTCAATTCGCCGCTCTTTACAATACGAATCATTGCCATCGCTTCCATAGCCGGCGCTTTCGCTGGTTCGCCATTCCATTCGGCCTCTTTTTCAATTCCGGAGCCGGATATTTTTTTAATTACCCGTTACAGCCCCTTTCCTATGAATTTGATTTCAGACGTGATACACTACAAAGAGGAGGAATTATCATGAATGATTTAGATATTTCAAAAGAACTACTCGCGTTTATCGAGTCCAGTCCAAGCATGTTTCATTCCATCGCGACGATCCAATCGTATTTGAGCGCGGATGGTTTTGAATACTTGCCGGAAGGAAAAGCCTGGACTTTGAAAAAAGGCGGGAAATACTACACGACGCGCAACCATACCAGTTTGATCGCGTTTCAAATTGGAAAGGAATTGAGCGACTATCATTTTCAAATGACGGCGGCCCATTCGGACTCGCCAACCTATAAAATAAAATCGGTGGCAACGCTGGAAGGGCCGGGAGAATACATTAAATTAAACGTGGAAGCGTACGGCGGAATGATTGACAATACGTGGTTCGACCGCCCGCTCAGCGTGGCCGGACGCGTGCTTGTCCATGACGGATCGAAGCTGGTAAACAAGCTTCTTTACATCGACCAGGATATTTTGATGATCCCGAATCTGGCGATTCATTTTGACCGTTCCATCAACGACGGATACAAATACAACCGCGCGGTCGATCTTTGCCCGCTTTTCTCGGCCGGGTCGATGAAAAAAGAGGCGTTTGATCAAATGATCGCCGACGCCCTCGGCGTGCGAACCGATCAAATCATGGGAAAGGATTTGTTTTTGGTGAACCGGCAAAAAGGCGTGGTGTGGGGATATGATCAGGAATTCGTATCTTCGCCAAAACTCGATGACTTGCAGTGCGCGTTTGTTTCGCTAAAAGCGTTTATGAACGTACGCAACGAGAAAGCGGTCAACGTGTATTGCTGCTTTGACAACGAGGAGGTTGGCTCGAATACTAAACAAGGCGCGATGTCGACGTTCCTGAAAGATACGCTGAAACGAATCAACGGCAATCTTGGCTTTGGAAACGAAGACTATTATCAAGCGGTGGCCCGTTCGTTCCTCGTATCGTGCGACAACGCGCATGCTGTCCATCCAAATCGTGCGCAGGAAACCGATTCCACGAACTGCGCGTATATGAATAAAGGCATCGTCATCAAGGAAGCCGCAAACCAGAAATACACGACAGACGCGTTCTCCCGCTCGATTTTTACGCAAATTTGCAAGATGGCGGATGTGCCGGTGCAAACGTTTGCGAACCGCTCCGACAAGGCGGGTGGCTCGACGCTTGGCAACCTGTCCAATACGCAAGTGTCCGTCAACGCGGTCGATATTGGTTTGCCGCAGCTTGCGATGCACTCCAGTTATGAAACGGCGGGCATGAAAGACACGTTGTACGCGATCCAGGCATTGGAAACGTATTTTCAAACCAACATTCAAATCCAGGAATCGGAACAGGTGATTTTTGAATGAAGCAAAAGAAATCTTCACCGTTTCAATGGGTAAGCGTGGAAACTTCGGACGCGCTCGCCCATGATGAAGATGGAACGCTTCTTTCAGTCATTCAGGCGATTGATGAGAAAAAAGACTGGTCCGGTTTAAAGAAAGACGTCTACGCCACCTTTTATTTAAAGAAGAGCGCGCGGGCGCTGGAACGCAAAAAAGAGACGAAGCTGACGGTGGAAAACATGCGGACATGGAGCAAATCCTCCGCTTTCAAAAAGACGGTTTACGAAGTCGAAAAAAACTATGAAGAGAAATTTACGATGACCGGCTTGATGATCATCATGACCGGAACGATGGTGCTCTTTTTTCTGCGGGCGGTATTGGCGCAAACGTACTTCATCAATTTTTCGGTGGACGCGATCGTCGGCGCCATTGGCGCGGTGATTTTGTTTAGCAACTTCCGGGTCAAATACCGAATGATTCGCTCGTGTACAAACAGCAAAGACTTTTTGTATATGGATATCAGCTCGTTTGTGCTCAGCGCCTTGCTGAAAATGATGTTGCCGCCCAACATCGACTTCACGTTAGTGGTTTTGATCGTGGCGTATTTTATCGAGAAACGCAAATTTAAATTTGTGCTGGACGAATTTCTACGTTCTTATTGAATTTGTTTGGCAACTTGGATTATAATGAAGTTGCATAAAATAAATCTTCAGGGCAGAGTGAAATTCTCGACTGGCGGTATACTCCGCGAACCTTCGGGCCGAACCGGTGCAACTCCGGTAGCAACAGTTAAAGTCTGGATGAAAGAAGAGTTTGTTGACTGACATTTTTTAATCGTCGAAAAACGCACCTAGAAGTTTATTTTAGGCGCGTTTTCTGTTATTAGGAGGTGTCGTTGAAATGAATAACTCGAAAACAAAAAAAATCACAACGATCGGCTTGTTGTGCGCGATGGCGATGGTCTTGAACTTGCTCGTCTCGTTCCCGCTTGTGCCGGCGGTGTCTTTTCTGAAATTTGATCCCAAAGACATCATCATCGTGATTGGCGGCTTTATTTACGGCCCGCTGACATCCTTTGTGATTAGCGCGATTTGCTCGGTGCTGGAGCTATTGTTCCGCGGGGGAACGATTTTGGATGTGCTTATGAACGTGATCGCTTCGTGCACATTTGCTTGTACGGCTGCGTTCATTTATAAAAAGGTTCATACCAAAAATGGCGCTGTGCTCGGATTGATCGCGGGAACGATTTGCTGTACGCTGTCGATGGTGCTCTGGAACTACATCATCACGCCGATTTATTTTGGTATGCCGCGCGAAGCGGTGGTCGGCATGCTGCTGCCGGGCATCGTGCCGTTCAACTTGCTGAAGTGCGGGATCAACGCGGGCATTACGTTGTTTGTGTATAAGCCAATCGTGACGGCGCTGCGTCATTCCGGTTTGGTGAAAGAAAGCGAGTCGGTATCGACCGGAAAGTCGATGGCTGTCGTTGGCGGTTTTATGGTTGTTTCGGTTTTGCTCATCGTGTGTACGATGAATGGATTGCTTTAAGCGAGGAGAGAGAAAGATGGATTTTTTGGAAGCGAAGAAAATTATGGACGCGAAGCTCGGGGATTGGAAGATCATGGCGCTGGCCAGCAGCGTCGATGACTACCCGATGGTTCGCAACGTGAGTTGTTTGTTTTACAAGGACCGGATCTATTTTAAGACGGATCGCAATTTTCGGAAAACGCAGCAGCTGTACGCCAATCCGCGCGTAGCCATGTGCTGGAACGGGGTGCAGGTCGAAGGAATCGCCCGCGTCGCGGGACTGGTCGTGGACGAGCCGGGACGCACGTTCGAGACGCTGTATAAGAAGTACTTGTGGCAGTCCTACAACGCCTACTCGCATGTGGACACCGAGATTCTGGTCGAGGTGGAACCAAAATTCGTCGAGATTTGGGACGAGGACGAAAATCGCAAGGCGTTCCAGCTGTTTCTGGATTTTGACTTGCATACTGTGACACGGAAACAATACGATGAATAGGGAAAGAAGCCGGTGTGGGTGTCCATGCCGGTTTCTTTTGAAAAAAAGAAGAAATATAGTTGAATCCCCTCGGGTTGTGTGCTATTATTTTTGAGCACTGCGAAGAAGTGCGAGGTTGCTGACCCACTGAAAAGCGTTGTCATGGGTGAGGTCAGGTAATTCGCATGGAGCATGTTTATCTAGAATAAACGAAAGGAGAAAACCATGGCAAACAATACAATGAGAATTCGCTTAAAGGCGTATGAGCACCGCATCCTGGACGAGAGCGCAAAGAAAATCGTCGATGCGGCTACAAAACACGGGGCTAAAAAAGTCATCGGCCCGGTTCCGCTGCCGACGGAAAAACAAGTTGTGACAATTCTTCGTGCAGTTCACAAATACAAGGATTCGCGTGAGCAGTTCGAAATGCGTACGCATAAGCGTTTGATTGAGATCGTTGCACCAAACAAGGAAACAATTGACTCTTTACAAAGACTTGAACTTCCTAGTGGTGTTGACATCGAGATTAAACTTTAATGGAGGTGTCAAAGATGAAAGGACTATTAGGAAGAAAATTAGGAATGACGCAAGTCTTCACAGTAGACGGCGAGTTGATTCCTGTAACAGTGATCGAAGCGACTCCGAACGTTGTTCTTCAAAAGAAAACGGTTGAAACGGATGGGTATGAAGCGGTTCAGTTGGGCTTTGAAGATATCAAGGAACGCCGCGCAACAAAAGCCAACATCGGACACTGCAAGAAAGCGGAAACAGCGCCGAAGCGCTTTGTCCGCGAGGTTCGCGATTGCGAGCTCGACGTAAAAGTCGGAGATACGGTTGGCGTTGACATTTTCGAAGCCGGTGAGCAAGTCGATGTCATCGGAACGAGCAAGGGTAAAGGTTACCAGGGTACGATCGTGCGTAACAACGCGCATCAGGGACCAAAGACACATGGTGGTTCGAAGAACATCCGCCATATCGGTTCTTTGGCAACAAACGGTATTACTTCCCGTCAGGGCCGTATCATGAAAGGTACGATGATGGCTGGTCAGGAAGGTGGATATCGCACAACGAATCCGAACCTGACTGTCATTAAAGTAGATAAAGAAAAAGACTATATCTTGATCAAGGGCTGTGTGCCTGGACCTAAAAAAGGATTGGTGATGATCCGTACAGCCAAGACTTCGAAAGGAAACAAAGCGCCAGTTACATTGGTCGACTACACGGTGAATGAGGAGGTCAGTGAATAATGGCTACATTAGACGTAATTAATCAGGCCGGTGCGGTTGTTGGAACGATCGAACTCAACGATGAAGTATTCGGAATCGAGCCAAATCAACAGGCACTTTACGATGCATTGATCATGCAGCAGGCAAGCCGTCGTCAAGGTACGGCAAGCACAAGAGGACGTTCCGAAGTTCGCGGCGGCGGTCGTAAACCATATCGCCAAAAGGGAACAGGTCGCGCCCGTCAAGGTTCGATCCGCGCTCCTCAATACAGAGGCGGTGGAACGGTGTTTGGACCTAAACCTCGGAACTATGCATATAAAATCAACAAGAAAGTTCGTCGTCTTGCCCTGAAATCCGCATTGAGCGAGAAACTGATCGGCGAAGCGATGAACGTCATGGATAAATTAGAATTGGCAGCGCCAAAAACAAAAGATTTCGTTGCGATCGTCGATGCGATCCAGGCGCCTTACAAAACGTTGTTTGTCGTTGCGGAAGCCGATGACAACACGAACGCTTACTTGTCGGCGCGCAACTTGCCAGGCGTAAGCATGATGAGCTCGAAGGCGATCAACGTATACGATCTTGTTAACGCGAACAAAGTTGTCATGACGAGCGCAGCCGTAAAAGAAATTGAGGAGGCGTTGGCATAATGATGGACTACAGAGACGTAATCATTCGCCCGATCATCACGGAGAAGTCGATGAAGCTGATGGCTGAAGACAACAAGGTGACGTTCGAAGTGGCGAAAGGTGTAAATAAGATCGAAGTGAGACAAGCGGTGGAAGCTTTGTTCCACGTGGATGTTGTTTCGGTCAACATCATGAATGTAAAACCAAAGACACGTCGTGTTGGACGCTTCGTTGGAAAAACGAACCATGTCCGCAAAGCGATTGTAAAAATCAAAGAAGGCCAGACAATCGACTTGTTTGGTGAGGAATAATCAGGGAGAAGTCGCTATTTCCTGAATAAATATTGCGAATAGGAGGAAAAATTAGTTTATGCCAATCAAAAAGTATAAACCTACTACACCTGGTCGTCGTGGGATGTCCACGCTGACTTTCGAGGAGATCACAAAAACAACTCCGGAGAAAAGTCTTCTTGCTCCATTGAAAAGCAAGGGCGGCCGCAACAATCTTGGTCGGATCACGACTCGTCATCAAGGTGGCGGACACAAACGTGCATACCGTATCATTGATTTCAAACGTAACAAAGACGGAATTCCGGCTACGGTCGCTGCGATCGAGTACGATCCAAACCGTACGTCGAATATCGCGCTGCTTCACTATGTTGATGGTGAAAAGCGTTATATTATCGCGCCAAAAGGCTTGAAAGTCGGCGCGAAAGTCATTTCGGGTCCTGAAGCGGATATCCAGATCGGAAACGCGATGGAACTCCGGAACATGCCTGAAGGTACAGTGGTTCACAACGTGGAGCTGAAACCGGGCAAAGGCGGACAGATGGCGCGAAGCGCTGGTGCATCCGCACAGATTCTTGGTATCGAAGACAAATATGTAACTTTGCGTCTGACTTCCGGCGAAGTTCGTCGTGTGCTTGGTGTATGCCGCGCGACGGTTGGAACGGTTGGCAACGAGGACCACAACCTCGTCAACCTCGGAAAAGCTGGACGTAACCGTTGGAAAGGCGTTCGCCCGACGGTTCGTGGTTCCGTTATGAACCCGAACGATCACCCTCATGGTGGTGGTGAAGGCCGTACGCCAATCGGACGTAAATCGCCTATGACGCCATGGGGCAAAAAAGCTCTGGGCGTGAAGACGCGTAAGAAGAAAAAAGCAAGTACGAAACTGATCGTACGTCGCCGCAACGGTAAGTAGAAGGAGGATAAGACATGAGTCGTAGTTTGAAAAAAGGTCCTTTCTGTGACGAACACTTGATGAAAAAGGTCATCGCATTGAATGCTGCCGGAAAAAAAGAAGTGATCAAAACGTGGAGCCGTCGTTCAACGATCTTCCCTCAATTTGTAGAGCATACATTTGCGGTGTATAACGGGAAAGAACATTTGCCTGTATACGTAACAGAAGATATGGTTGGACACAAGCTTGGTGAGTTTGTACCGACGCGTAAATATGCCGATCATGCAAAAGATGACAAGAAAGGCAGAAAATAGGAGGAACAGATGATGGAAGTAAAAGCAACAGCAAAAACTCTTCGCATTCAACCTCGTAAGGCTAGACTTGTTTTAGACTTGATCCGGGGTAAAAACGTGGAAGAAGCCGCTGCGATCTGCAAATTTCTCCCAAACAAGGGTGGGGAACTTGTTGGTAAAGTTCTGAAATCTGCAGTTGCGAATGCGGTTCACAATAATGATTTAGATGAAGCAAAACTTTATGTAAAAGCTTGCTATGCGGATGAAGGAATGACGATGAAGCGTTTCATGCCTCGCGCAAAAGGTAGCGCAAGCCCAATTCATAAGCGTACGAGCCACATCACGGTGATCGTGGCTGAGAAAGAGTAGGAGGATCGATATGGGTCAAAAAGTAAGTCCGATCGGAATGCGTGTCGGAATCATCCGCGACTGGCAGTCGAGATGGTATTCAGACGATAAAGAATTCGGAACGCTTCTGATGGAAGATGTTCGGATTCGTGATTTTATCGAAGATTATTATGCAAAATTGTCTGCATCGGCAGCCGACAAGCGCAAAGCAGATCCTCAGATTTCCCGCATTGAAATCGAACGTACGAACAATCGCTTGACGATTATCATCCGTACTGCGCATCCTGGCGTTGTCATCGGTCAGGATGGAAAATCCATTGAAGGTTTGAAAAAACAAATCATCAAGATGACAAAAGTGAAAAACGTGCAAATCAACGTGGTGGAAATCGCCAACCCGAATTTGGACGCACGTCTGGTTGCTCGCTGGATTGCCAACGAGCTGGAAGGACGTAAATCGTTCCGTGCGACGCAGAAAAAAGCGATCCAGAACACGATGCGCGCCGGTGCCAAAGGAATCAAGACTTCGGTTTCCGGACGTCTTGGCGGTGCTGATATGGCCCGTACGGAAGGCTATTCCGAAGGTGTCGTTCCTCTGCATACTCTGCGCAGCGATATCGACTATGCTTGGGAAGAAGCAAGCACGACTTATGGTCGTCTGGGCGTAAAAGTCTGGATCTGCCGTGGGGAAGTTCTTCCTGGCGAAATGGTGAAAGAACCAGAAGCGCCAAAACAACGTCCTATGCGCAATCGCCGCCGCAACAACAACCGTCGTGGCGATGGACGGAATAACAATCGCGCGCCTCGGGGAGCGAATGGCCGCAACAACGCGGAAAAAGCCGCAGCTCCTGTAAATAAAGGAGGTAACGAAGATGTTAATGCCTAAACGTACAAAGTATCGTCGTCCTCATCGTCTGAGCTACGAAGGTCGCAGCAAGGCGGGACGCTCGGTTGACTTTGGTGAATTTGGTCTCGTTGCTGAATCGGGAAACTACGTAAGCAACCGTCAGATCGAGGCTGCCCGTATCGCCATGACACGTTACATGAAGCGTGGCGGTAAAGTTTGGATCCGTATCTTCCCTCATTTGGCAAGAACGAAAAAACCTCTCGAAGTTCGTATGGGTTCCGGTAAAGGTGCTCCAGAAGGATGGGTTGCGGTTGTAAAACCGGGCCGTGTTATGTTCGAGATCGGTGGAGTAAGCGAGGAAGTAGCTCGTGAAGCATTGCGTCTGGCTTCTCATAAGCTTCCTGTGAAAACTCGCTTTGTTAGAAAAGGAGAAGTTGAATAATGAACGCAAAAGAAATCCGTGAAAAAACCAACGAAGAACTTTTAAAGGAAATCGATGCATTGAAAGACGAATTATTTAACCTCCGTTTTCAGCAGGCGACAGGACAGTTGGAAAATACGGCTCGTTTGAAAACCGTAAAGAAAACGATTGCTCGTATTAAAACGATTATGACTGAGCGTGAAAACGCCGCAGCGAAGTAGGAGGGCTGATCAATGGAAAGAAATGCTCGTAAAGTTTACAGAGGAAAAGTAGTATCCGACAAAATGGATAAGACGATCACTGTAGCGGTAGAAACGAAAAAAACACATCCGATTTACGGAAAACGTGTTAAATATACAAAAAAATACAAAGCGCATGACGAAAACAACGTAGCACGTGAAGGCGATGTAGTAACGATCATGGAAACTCGTCCTCTTTCGGCTACCAAGCGTTTCCGTCTGCTTGAAGTTGTAGAAAAAGCGGAAGGATAAACGAGGGGGTAGACACAATGATTCAAAACGAAAGCCGTTTACGTGTTGCCGACAATACCGGAGCGAAAGAAGTTCTTGTTATCCGGTGTTTAGGTGGCTCCGTAAGAAAATTCGCAAACATCGGTGACATCGTTGTATGTGCTGTTAAACAGGCTACTCCTGGTGGAACCGTAAAAAAAGGTGATGTAGTCAAAGGGGTTATCGTTCGTACAAAACGTGGCGTTCGTCGCGACAACGGAACCTATATCAAATTTGACGACAACGCAGTCGTATTGATCAAAGACGACAAAACGCCAAGAGGAACTCGTATTTTTGGACCTGTTGCCCGCGAATTGCGTGACAAGGACTTCATGAAAATCGTTTCTCTTGCGCCAGAAGTATTGTAGGAGGAGTGTCTTGTGAGAATTAAAAAAGGTGATAAAGTTCAAGTTATTACAGGTGCTTACAAAGGCACGATCGGTGAAGTAAAACAAGCGTTCCCGCGGGAAGACAAAGTCATTGTCGAAGGCGTGAACATTGTAAAGAAGCACCAGAAACCAACACAGCAAAATCCGGATGGTGGGATCATTGAAAAAGAAGCAAAGATCCACGTGTCGAATGTCATGCTGTATGATGAAAAAGCGAAAGCGCCTAGCCGTGTTCGCTATGAGTTCCGGACAAACAAGGACGGAAAGAAAGAAAAAGTACGCGTGTTCGTAAAATCGGGCACAGAAGTGAAGTAGGAGGGTATCATGAACCGTTTATTGGAAAAATATAAAAGCGATGTTGTCCCTCAGATGATGAAGGATTTCAACTATTCATCAATCATGGAAGTGCCAAAGATTGACAAAGTCGTTGTCAATATTGGTGTTGGTGATGCGATTCAAAACTCGAAGCTGCTCGATGAGGCAGTGGAAGAGCTGGCAGCCATTACCGGACAGGCTCCAGTGATTACAAAAGCAAAAAAATCAATCGCGAACTTCAAACTTCGTGAAGGTATGCCAATCGGATGCAAAGTAACGTTGCGTGCCGACAAAATGTACAACTTCCTTGATAAACTGTTCAACATCTCGCTTCCACGCGTTCGTGACTTCCGCGGTGTCAGCGACACAAGCTTTGACGGTCGTGGAAATTACACGCTGGGTGTAAAAGAACAAATTATTTTCCCTGAAATTGATTTCGATAAAGTCAACCGTACCCGTGGTATGGATGTTGTTATCGTGACGACAGCGAAAACGAATGACGAGGCAAAAGCATTGCTGACTGCAATGGGAATGCCTTTCAAAAAATAAGAGGAGGCAACAATGGCTAAAAAAGCAATGATCAACAAGCAGCAGCGTCCGCAGAAATTCAAAGTGCGTGAATACACACGTTGCGAGCGTTGTGGACGTCCACACTCTGTTTTAAGAAAATATAAACTTTGCCGTATCTGCTTCCGCGAACTGGCTTACAAAGGTCAGATCCCGGGTGTTAAAAAGGCAAGCTGGTAATAAGGAGGCATACGACTCATGAATATGACAGATCCAATCGCAGATATGCTTACTCGTATTCGGAATGCACTGCAGCAAAAACACGAAACAGTGAGCATGCCTTCCAGCAAAGAGAAAACGGCAATCGCCGAAATCTTGAAGAGTGAAGGATACATCAATAACTATAAAGTAGAAGGCGATCTCAAGAAAACTTTGACGATTGACTTGAAATACGGGAAAAACGGCGAGCGCGTTATTAGCGGTCTGCGCCGGATTTCGAAGCCTGGACTGCGCGTTTACGCGAAGGTGGAAAACCTGCCACGCGTATTGAACGGTCTTGGCACTGCCATCATCTCGACTTCGAACGGAATGATGACAGATAAAGATGCGAAGAAAAACCACGTTGGTGGCGAAGTCATCGCATATATCTGGTAATTTAGGAGGAAAAATAAAATGTCACGTATCGGGAATAAACTGATTACCATTCCTGCCAACGTTACTGTCGAAGTAGCGGCAGGCAATGAGGTGACTGTTAAAGGTCCTAAAGGAACTTTAACTCGGAAGTTCTCTCCGTTGATGGACATCAACGTGGAGAACAACGAAGTCACTGTGAAGCGTCCTAATGACGAAAAACACACTAAGCAGCTCCATGGAACAACGCGTGCGCTCTTGCACAACATGGTAGTGGGAGTTTCTGAAGGATTCGTAAAAGAACTTGAGCTGGTCGGAATTGGTTTCCGTACCGCTGTAAAAGGAAACAAGCTGACCATGAGCGTGGGATACTCGCACCCAGTTGAAATCGACATCGTGGATGGTTTGGAAGTAACTTGTCCAAACGCCACGTCGATCAAAGTCGCTGGAATCGACAAACAGCTTGTTGGAGAATATTCCGCCAATATTCGCGCAGTCCGCAAACCGGAACCTTACAAAGGCAAAGGAATTCGTTATAAAGGCGAAGTTGTCCGTCGTAAGGAAGGTAAAACGGCTGGTAAGAAATAATAGTGGGAGAGGAGAACTAATATGTTGAAAAAAGAATCACGTAATTCACAAAGACTTCGTCGTCATGTGCGTGTACGTAAAAATATAAGCGGGACTCCTGAATGCCCACGTTTGAATGTATTCAGAAGCAACGCCCACATCCACGCGCAGTTAATTGACGACGTGAATGGACACACACTGGCGGCCGCATCGAGTGTGGATATGAAACTGGAAAACGGTGGAAATATCGAAGCCGCAAAAAAAGTCGGAGCCGAAATCGCAAAACGCGCTCAAGACAAAGGAATCAAAAAAGTAGTATTCGACCGTGGTGGATATATCTATACTGGTCGTGTAGCAGCACTTGCTGACGCCGCTCGTGAAGCCGGCTTAGAATTTTAGGAGGTCGCAACAATGGCAAATGAAAGAAAACCTAGAAGAGACCAGAAAGAATTTGAAGAACAAGTCGTAGCCATCAACCGTGTTACGAAAGTTGTCAAAGGTGGTCGTAACTTCCGCTTTGCGGCATTAGTTGTTGTTGGTGACCGTAAAGGACGCGTTGGAATTGGCACTGGAAAAGCAAAAGAAGTCCCTGATGCAATCCGGAAAGCAGTCGACAACGCGAAGAAAAACGTATTCACAGTACCTGTAATTGGTACAACGATTCCACATGAAGTCACTGGAACATATGGAGCAGGATCCGTATTCATGCGTCCAGCCAGCGAAGGTACTGGTGTAATCGCCGGTGGTGCGGCACGTGCCGTTCTTGAATTGGCTGGAATTAGCGATATCCTGACGAAATGTCTGGGATCCCGTACAAAAATCAACGTGGTTCGGGCGACTGTCGAAGGTCTGAAGAGCCTGAGAACCGTTGAACAGGTGGCTGAACTTCGCGGTAAAACTCCGGAAGAGATCCGTGGTTACTAATCGGGGAGGTAAATGAAATGAAATTACATGAAATGTCATCGTTGAGCCCGCGTACTTCGAGAAAACGGGTAGGACGCGGTCCTGGAAGCGGCTTGGGTAAAACCTCGGCGCGAGGACAAAAAGGACAAAACGCACGAAGCGGCGGCGGAACTCGTCTTGGCTTCGAAGGTGGTCAGACACCGATTGCGCGTCGTCTTCCAAAACGTGGATTCACGAACTTCAACCGCAAAGAGTATGCGATCGTCAATGTAAAGGATTTGAACCGTTTTGAAGACGGAACAAACGTTACACCTGCATTGTTGATGGAATGCGGTTTGGTAAAGAAAGAATTAAATGGTGTAAAAATTCTTGGAAATGGTGAGCTTACAAAGAAATTGACTGTTTCGGCAGCAAAATTCTCGAAGGGAGCTCAGGAAGCTATTGAGAACGCAGGCGGAAAAGTTGAGGTCTGCTAATTAATGGGTTCAAAAATCAAGGCAATGTGGACGAATAAGGACATCCGGAACCGGATTGTCTTTACTCTCTTTGCCTTTCTTGTTTATCGTCTTGGTTGTGCGATCACGATCCCAGACGTAAACACTTCTGATTTGGTAGCGGGACTGGGAGAAAACTCCTTGTTCGCGATGCTGAACTTGCTGGGTGGCGGTGGTTTGGAGCAGTTTTCTGTATTCGCTCTAGGTGTTACACCTTACATTACCGCATCCATTATCATTCAGCTGTTGAGCATGGATGTTATTCCAAGCTTGACCGAGCTATCGAAATCAGGCGCAAATGGTCGTAAGAAACTCGATAAATATACACGATATCTTGCGGTGGTCTTTGCCTTTGTTCAATCCTTTTCACTGGTGTACGGTTTCTCGAAAACCTACACCGGATTGATCGTTGGCGGAGTCACGGTAGCGAAGTTATTGTTTATCGCAACGATATTCACGGCTGGAACGATGTTCCTAGTCTGGATCGGCGATCAGATTTCATTAAAAGGGATAGGAAACGGAATTTCGATGGTGATCATGGCGGGAATTGTCGGGCGGATGCCGCAGCAGTTCTCTGCAGCCTGGTCATCGTTAATTGATGGGAAAATCGCAAATGGCGCGTTGTTGTTTGCGGCGTATATCATCATTTATTTGTTAATTATCGTCTTTGTGACTCTGATCAATACCGCCGAACGAAAAATTCCGATCCAGTATACTTCGAGTTCTGTCACGATGACCCAAACAAGCAAAATGAATTATTTGCCATTGAAAGTCAATTCGGCAAGTGTGATTCCTGTCATTTTCGCTTCGTCATTGATGATGGCGCCATTGCAGATTGCCAGCTTTTTTCCGGAAAATGAATGGATCCGGCCAATGCAAGATTGGCTAGGCCTTCAGACCTGGTATTCTTTGGCGATCTATGTCGTGCTGATTTTGCTCTTTACGTTCTTTTACACGAAGATGCAAATCAATCCGGAAAAGATTGCCGAGAATCTCGGGAAATCGGGCGCTTATATTCCAAGTGTGCGTCCGGGAACGGAAACGCAGGATTATATCAACCGCGTGTTGTCGCGGATCACGGTATTGGGGGCCGTTGCTCTCGCGTTTATCGCGGTCATGCCGCATATTATGCCGCTCATCTGGCCGGAACTGCCAAGTTCTATGGCGTTAGGTGGAACAGGTATGATTATCGTGGTTGGTGTAGCGATCGAAACGGTACGACAAGTCCAAGGACTAATTACACAGAAATCGTATAAAAAGTATTTCGAAGACTAAAGGGAGATTACTATGAACATCTTTATTATGGGTGCGCCTGGATCTGGCAAAGGCACGTTCTCAAGCCGAATTAAAGATGAGTTTAATTTAAACCACATCTCGACTGGAGATATCTTCCGCGCGAATATCGCAAACGATACCCCGCTTGGACAGCAGGCCAAGGCGTATACGGAGAAGGGACTTCTTGTTCCGGACGAAATTACGAACAAAATGGTTGCGGATTACTTAGCAAATCTAACAGATAAAAAGAACGGGTATTTGCTGGACGGTTATCCGCGGACGCTGGACCAGGCCAAAGCGTTTGAGCAAATGACAAAAGGAACGGATCTCGCAGTGGACGTCGTTGTTGCTATGGATGTGCCATTCGACGTGCTGACAAAGCGAATTACCGGTCGTCGTACATGCAAAAAATGCGGAGCGATATATAATATATATACGACTCCTCCTCAAACTGAGGAAATTTGTGACGTTTGCGGTGAACCGTTATCACAAAGAAAAGATGATAACGAGGAGAGTCTAAAAGTACGTCTCGATGAATACGCAAAAAATACCGAGCCAGTTATTGCGTATTATGAAGAAAAAGGAATCGTAAAACATATCAATGCGGATCGCGGCATTGATGAAATTTGGTCTTCCATTCAGGAAGCCTTGAAAAACTAATAAATTGCGCTTATAATATATAAGCGCATTTATTTGCGTATGAATGAAAGCCCACGTTTCTGTTAAAATCCGCATGCAGACATACGCATTTTAGCAGGGCAATACGTGGCAAGTGTACAGGAGGAAAAAAGATGAAAGTAAGACCATCTGTAAAACCAATCTGTGACAAGTGCCGGGTCATCCGCCGGAAAGGTCGCGTGATGGTGATCTGCGAGAACCCGAAACACAAACAGAGACAAGGAAACTAGTAGGAGGAACGAATGGCACGTATAGCAGGAGTAGATATTCCAAACGATAAACGAGCAGTGATCTCATTGACGTATATTTATGGAATCGGCCGTACGACGGCAAGCAAAGTATTGGCGGCAGCCAATGTCAGCGAAGACAAGCGCATCAAGGATTTGAGCGAACAGGAAATGAACGCGATCCGAAAAGAAGTGGACAAGATCAAAGTCGAAGGGGATCTGCGCCGGGAAGTGCAGCTGAACATCAAACGACTGATGGAGATCGGCTGCTACAGAGGAATTCGTCATCGGAAAGGACTGCCGGTCAGAGGACAGAGAACGAAGACGAACGCGCGGACAAGAAAAGGGAAGGCAAAAACAGTTGCCAACAAGAAGAAGTAGGAGAGGAGAGTAGAACATGGCAAAAGTACAAAAAACAAGAAAACGTCGTGTCAAAAAGAATGTGGCCAGAGGATGCGCGCACATTCACTCGACTTTCAACAATACGATCGTAACGATCACGGATGAAGGCGGAAACGCGATTTCGTGGAGCTCGGCAGGAGCGCTCGGATTCAAAGGAAGCCGGAAGAGCACGCCGTACGCGGCGCAGATGGCGGCGGAAGCGGCAGGAAAAGCGGCGATGGATCACGGAATGAAGAGCGTCAGCGTAGAGGTAAAAGGACCTGGACCTGGACGGGAAGCGGCTGTACGGGCGCTGCAGGTAGCCGGACTGGAAATCACAATGATCAACGATGTGACGCCAATCCCTCACAATGGATGCCGTCCACCGAAACGACCTCGTGGATAATAGGACACTATAAGGAGGTGCCTAAATGACAAAGTATGAAATCCAAACAGTAGAAGAAAATCAAACATCAGGTAAATTTATTTTTACTCCTCTCGACAGTCAATTCGGAATCACACTGGGAAACGCATTGCGTCGGGTCATGCTGTCGGCAGTACCTGGAGGCGCGGTGTTCGCCATCCGAATCGACGGAGTATACCATGAGTTTACCGGAATCAAAGGAGTGAGCGAAGACGTTGCTTCCTTGATTCTGCGAATCAAACAGTTGATTTTAAAAATTGATATTCATGATAACGAGATCCATCCTTTACGGATCAATAAAGAAGGACCTTGCGTCGTTTACGCAAAAGACATCGAGTGTCCGGAAGGGGTGGAAGTACTGAATCCAGATTTGGAGATTTGCACTTTGTCACAAGGAGGCGTTCTTAATATGGAATTGTCCGCCCGTTTGGGCAGAGGGTATGTTGGAGCCGAAACCAACAAGCATATGTATCAAAACGACAATCAGCCGCTCGGTACCATTTATACCGACGCGCTGTATTCCCCGGTAAAACGGGTCGCCTATGTGAGCGAACCGCAAGTCAATGAAGAAGGTCAGGAATACGACAAACTGATCATGGAAATTGATACGGATGGAACTTTGAAGCCATCGGAAGCACTTTCTATTTCTTCAAAAATTCTTAGAGATCATCTGGCCATCTTGAAAAACCTGGATGAAGGCTTCATTGATGAAGCGGATGCGCAGGAACAGGAAAGCGATACGACGCCAAGCGCGATCCAGTCCAAGATGATCGAGGATCTGGAATTGTCTGTTCGTTCGTATAACTGCTTGAAAAGAGCGGGAATCACGACGGTTGAAGAGCTGATTCAGAAAACCGAAGATGAGATGATGCATGTGCGTAATCTTGGAAAGAAATCACTGAAGGAAGTCAAAGATAAGATTTATTCACTTGGCTTGTCTTTCAAATCCAGTAATGAATAAATAAGAGGAGGAACGACCATGCGTAATCGCAAATTGGGCCGTAAAGCAGATCACCGGAAAGCGTTGCTTCGCAATATGGCAACGTCGCTGATCCAATATGGTCAAATCGAAACAACAGAAATGAAAGCGAAAGAAGTAAGCTCAGTTGTCGACAGTCTGGTTACTCTTGCGAAAAGAGGAGACCTGCACGCGCGTCGTCAAGCTGCTGCATACGTTCGGAATATCGAAGTGGATGACAACGGAACGACCGCATTGCAGAAATTGTTCAATGAGATCGGGCCTGAATATGCAGACAGAGATGGCGGGTACACACGTGTAGTAAAAACCCGGATCCGTCGCGGGGACGCCGCTCCGATGGCAATCGTCGAATTTGTGAAGTAGTCTTTCTACTTCACTTTTTTTTAGGTTGATTTTATGAAGACACAACAGCAAAAACTATCACAATACGCGAAAGACAATCATGTACCGGTCATGATGGAAGATGGATTGGCCTTTCTTTTAGACCAAGTCCGTCAAGCGAAAGTGAAGAACTTTTTAGAAATAGGAACGGCCATTGGAAAAACGGCGATCGCCGTCGCATCGCTTGATCCCGAAATTCAAGTCGTGACCATCGAGAGAGATCCAAAAATGATTGAAGCGGCCAAAATCAACATCGCGGAAAGCGGACTTGCCTCGCAAATCACACTGATCGAAGGGGACGCGAATGAAGTCGCGCTGCCGGATTTTTTGGCAGATTGTATTTTTATTGATGCCGCAAAAGCTCAATATCAACGATTCTTTGCAAAGTACTCTCCCATTTTATCCCGAAATGGTATAATACTCTCAGATAATATGAATTTTCATGGCATGGTTGACCATCCCGAACGGACGAACAATCGAAACACGAAGCATCTCTTAAAAAAGATCAGGATGTACCGAGAGTTTTTGAAATCCCTCGAGGACTTTGAAACAACGTTCATGGACGTCGGAGACGGAGTTGCCGTGACAAGGAGGAAAAAACGATGAAATGGTTAAAATGGGTAGCCGCCATTGCTGGAATCGCAGCAGGCGCTGCCGGAATTGCGAAAGTGATTACCGACAAAAAAAACAAATCTTTGGACAATTACTTGCTTCCCGCCCCAACGGATGATGAAAGCGAGGAAATTCCCGCGCTAAAAGCGGATATTTTGTCCTGGGTCGGTCAGGATGAGAAAAGCTTTCCCGTCACTTTGACTTTTGCGGTACCGGATGCGAAAGTCGCCGACCGCTTTCAAGAAGAATTGGCACGGGATGGTTTGTCGTCTTCGTTCGATACCAACGCCAATGTTGTGGATGTGCTCTACAACGGGGAATCCACGATCGAAGGACTCACATTCCTGGCATCGGCGGTTATCAACGCGATGAAAACAACCGACGTGCAATATCAAGGATTTCATTTTACAAAATAGAGAATGATCACCGATCATTCTTTTTTTACGATTTCCAAGGATATTTTAAAGTTTTCATGTATAATATACCCGTTTACGAGGAGGTGTTTTATGGACGCGGTAAACGTAAAAGATTTGACATTTTCCTATGATGGAGAAAAAGAAACCATTCAAAATATTTCATTTTCCATTCCCAAAGGAAGTTATACAACCATTATTGGACAAAACGGTTCCGGGAAAAGCACGATCGCGAAACTATTGATTGGGCTTTTAGAAGCGAAATCCGGCACGATTTCTATTTTCGATCAACCTTTAACCGAATCCACCGTATACGATATTCGAAGTCACATTGGCATCGTGTTCCAAAATCCAGACAACCAGTTTATCGGCTCGACCGTCGCCGACGACATTGCGTTCGGACTGGAAAACCATTGCGTTCCCCAGGAGCAAATGCAGGAAATCATTGAAGCATCCGCCGCGAAAGTCGGAATGTCGGACTATTTGGATACGGAACCAACAAAGCTTTCAGGCGGACAAAAACAACGAGTCGCCATCGCGGGAATTTTGGCCATTGAGCCGGAAATCATTATTTTTGACGAATCGACCAGCATGCTCGACCCGCAAGGAAAGAAAAGCATCAACGAGCAAATCAAGCGGCTCCACGAAGAAAAAAACGTGACAATCATTTCGATTACGCACGACATGGAGGAAGTCGCGCAAAGCGAAAACGTGATTGTTCTCAAAGACGGCCACGTCGAAATGACCGGAAAGCCCATGGAAGTCTTTTCGCAAGAGCAGCGCTTAAAAGAAATGAAGCTGGATATTCCATTTGCGCTGAAATTTTCAAATGCCCTAAAACAAGAAGGAATTCTGAAAGAGGGGATTTGCACGCTGGAAGGAGTGGTCGATAAACTATGCCAATTAAAACAAACGAATTGACGCATATCTATAATCCGGGAACCCCTTTTGAGCATTTGGCGCTCAATGGCATCACCGTTGAAATTCCAAAAGGAAAAGTGACAGCCATCATCGGACAGACCGGTTCCGGAAAAAGCACATTCGTCCAGCATTTGAACGCCCTGCTGCTGCCAACGAGCGGCCGCGTCGAAGTGGACGATTATCACATCGAAGCGGGAACGAAGTTGAAAGACGTCAAAAATTTACGAAAAAAAGTCGGGCTCGTATTCCAGTTTCCTGAATATCAGCTTTTTGAGGAAACCATTGGAAAAGACATCGCGTTTGGTCCGAAAAATTTCGGCATCGCGGAAGACAAGGCGCTGGAACTCGCAAAACAAATTTTGCCGGTTGTCGGCCTGGACGCGTCGTATATGGAGCGCTCCCCCTTTGATTTATCGGGCGGACAAAAGCGAAGAGTGGCGATAGGCGGTATTTTAGTGCTGGATCCGGATCTTCTTGTGCTTGACGAGCCAACGGCCGGATTGGATCCGCAAGGTGCCAATGAGATGATGGCTTTGTTTATGCGGCTCAACAAAGAGAAAGGGAAAACGGTTTTGCTGGTTTCCCACGATATGGAGCACGTTAAGAACTATTGCGACCATGTGATCGTGTTTGAGCAAGGAAAAGTAAAAATCGAAAGCGACGTAAAAGAGTTTTTTCAGCACCCCGAATGGATGGAAAACATTGGAATCAATCCACCCGCGCTGATTCGACTGAAAAAGCAGCTCATCGAAAAAGGCTTCACAATCCCGGCGGATGTGCTGGAAATGGAGGACTTGGTCCAATGTGTGAAAGAGCAGGTGAAATCAGATGAATAATATCGCGCTTGGCCGCTATTTGCCTTTGGACTCCATCGTCAATCGAATGGATCCACGCGCCAAAATCATGATCATGCTGTTTTTGATGATTGCGATTTTTATACCCGCCGGAATTTGGGGATATCTTCTCATTGCCGCCTTTATCGCGGTCGCTTTGGTGTTATCCAAGCTGAGTCTGGGCTTTGCGCTGCGCTCCATCAAACCGATGCTGTTTATGATGGTTTTTTTGCTTGTGATCAATGTTTTCGTGATCAAAACCGGAACCGCCTGGATCCAGCTCGGATGGTTTTCCGTTTATTCGGATGCGATTTACCAGACGCTGTACATCGTTGTCCGGCTGATGATGATGATCATTATAACGACGATTTTGACGGCGACGACCAAGCCGCTGGACTTAACGCTTGGAATTGAAAAACTGCTGCATCCTTTTGAAAAGATCGGCTTGCCAGCGCACATCATCGCGATGATGATCAGCATCGCGCTTCGCTTCATTCCGACTTTGATTGAGGAAACGCAGCGGATTATGAACGCACAGGCATCCCGTGGTGTCGACTTGGAAAATGGTACGATGAAAGAAAAAGTGATGGCCGTTCTCGCGCTCATCGTTCCGCTCTTTGTTTCCGCGTTTGACCGCGCCGATCAGCTAGCCAACGCCATGGAAGCGAGAGGCTACGATCCCCAGCGCCAGCGGACGCGGTACAAGCTGTTGAAAATGGGTGGAATTGACTATGCCGGCATGTTGATCTCGGCCTTGATTATGGCTGCCTGCATCGCGATTTCAGTTTCAGGACTTGCATAATGATGTTGATGAAAGCGAAAATCGCCTACGATGGATCCAACTATGCTGGCTGGCAAAAACAAATCAACGCGCTCGGCATTCAAGAAGTATTCGAAAAGGCGCTCGAAAAAATTCACCATCAGCCTACGGAAGTCGTTGCCAGCGGCCGGACGGATGCCAAAGTCCACGCCATGGGACAGGTTGTTCATTTCGAGGCCCGGTCCGGCATAACTTGCCAGCAATACCAAAAAGCGCTGAACGGAATCCTGCCGCGCGATATTCGCGTTTTGGCTTGCGAGGAAGCCAAAGAAGGGTTCCACGCCCGGTTTAGCGCGACCGGGAAACGCTATCGCTACATTTGCACCACGAATCAAAACGATCCCTTTTGTTTTCCCTACAAAAGCATTGTGTATGAGACGCTGGATATCAAACAAATGCGCGAGGCGTCTCGATATTTGATTGGTTCCCATGATTTTACGAGTTTTTCCTCGCACAAAATCGACCCAAGAAAGCCGAGGGTAAAAACGATTGCTTCTATAGAAATCAACGCGCATGGGGACGACATCGAATTTGAGTTTATTGGTTCGGGCTTTTTGCGCTATCAAGTGCGCATGATGGTTGGCGCGCTCATGGCTGTCGGACGTCATAAACAGGAGCCAAAGGCTCTAAAACGGATGCTGGAGGCGAAAGATAAGCATGCGTGTCCTTATAACGCGCCCCCGCAAGGATTGTATTTAATGGAGGTCTATTATGGATGATGAAAACTTGTTCCGCACCAATTATCATACACATACGTTTCGCTGCCATCATGCGGTTGGATCGGATGAGGAGTATGTGTTGGAGGCCATCGCGAACGGGTACAAAGTTCTCGGATTTTCCGATCACGCATGCTGGGAGTACAATTCGAATTTTAGGTCCGGGATTCGAATGGATGTCAGCGAGTTTGACGAATACAAAAAGAGCGTCCTTGCCTTGAAGGAGAAATATAAAGACAAAATCACGATTTTGCTTGGAATGGAAGCGGAATATTATCCGATGTATCAAGAGTGGCTGCTGGAGTTTTGCGTGGAGCAGGAAATCGACTATTTGATTTTAGGCAACCATTATTATTTAAGCGACGAATATGGAATTTATTTCGGGCATATGCCTCCGCGGTATTTGAATGCGTATTTTGATATGTGTATTGAAGGGCTGCGCACGGGAATGTACGCCTATTTAGCCCATCCAGAACTCATCATGCGCAACGAGTATATGGAATGGTACGACGTAGTCGAGGAAGGATTCCAAAAAATATGTCTGGAATGCGCCCGCCTTCATATACCGCTTGAATACAATGTGCTCGGAATGCAGGCCAATCGAAAAAGCGGCGTCGAACAATATCCGCATCATAAATTTTGGGAAATGGCGGCCTCGTTTGGCTGTCAGGCCATTGTCGGGATGGACGCCCATGATCCAAAGGATCTCAATGCCTCGCTTTATGAGGAGGCGATCGCGTACCTGGAGTCGCTAGGAATCGAGATCGTAAAAACGATTGAGCCGGTCAACTATGAGTATTTGCAGGACTTACAGTGGATTGATGAATAAAATTCGCTTGGAATGGGCTTTTTACATTGACAAATAGCCCTGTTTTGGTATTATTTAACTTGGCTACACTCTGGCCGATTGAGCCCCGGTAACGCTCAAATCACAGGAGGAAAACACAATGCGTCAAACAACAATGGCAAAGCCAGCTGAAGTGAAACGTACATGGTATGTTGTTGATGGAGAAGGTCAAACCTTGGGTCGTCTGGCAACAACATGTGCGCATGTATTAAGAGGAAAACACAAACCAACCTATACCCCAAACGTGGATTGTGGAGATTGCGTCATCGTGATCAATGCGGATAAAGTCAATATGACCGGTAACAAATTGGAAACGGAAAAATACTACAATCATTCTGGATATTTTGGAGGACTGCGTACGCGGACCGCGAAAGAAATGAAGCAGAAATATCCAGTGGAATGGGTAGAGCACGCAATTCAAGGGATGTTGCCTCACACGAAGCTAGGCGACAAAATGCGTGGACATTTGTTCGTGTACACAGGAAGCGAACATCCACATGCAGCTCAGCAGCCTGTTGAGCTGAAGGTGAAAGGATAGGAGGAATAGAAAATGGCAGTGAAAAAGTCAAATCTCGTTCAATATCATGGTGTTGGACGTCGTAAACAATCTGTTGCTCGTGTCTTTTTGCGTCCGGGAACGGGAAAAATCGAAGTAAACGGAAAAACATTGGAACAGTATGTACCTTCCGGAATTCTCCAGCAAGTCGTAAAATCCCCATTGGAACTTACGAACACATTGGATCAATTCGATGTATTGATCAATGTAAAAGGCGGCGGATTCACAGGACAGGCCGGCGCGATGCGTCATGGAATTACGCGTGCGCTCATTGAAGCGAGCGAAGACTATCGTCCAGCTTTGAAAGCCGCAGGTTTCGTTACACGTGACCCACGTGCGAAAGAACGTAAAAAATACGGTCTCAAAGCAGCTCGTCGCAGACCTCAATACTCAAAACGTTAATTTCGTTTATCACGCAAGACCACATTTGTGGTCTTTTTTTCATTGAAAAGAAATCATCATATTTGGAAAAAGAAGCTTGAAAATTTGTTTTCTTTCTTCGAATGGATATTGATTTTGTTAAAAAGAGTTTTTATGATGGTTTTAGTTTGAACAGGAAACGGGGGATAAAAGTGAAAAAAGACTTTAAAGTGTTTGTGGCGGATATTGACGGGACGTTGGCGGCAAAAGGCGAAATGCTGATGCCGCATACGAAAGCGGCGCTGGAGAAGCTGCATGAGCAAGGCGTGCTGATTGGCGTGGCGACAGGAAGACCGCTAGATTCAAGGGTTCTTGCCAAACCGGGAGAATGGGAGCTCTCTTTTGATTTTGATTTCGCGATTGGCATGAATGGCGGCGATCTTTGGGAAAAGGGAAATGACGAGATCGAGCATTTTTACTTGCTGGAGCGGACCGTGGTGAAAGAAATTTTAGAAATGCTCAGCGAGTTTGACATCAACGCCATTGTCTACGAAAAAGGATATGATCAAATCGCCTGCCTGCGGATGGATCCATTTATGGTTGAGTCGCAAGCGCGAAACCGTTCCATCGTAGAAGTTGGCGACATTGAGCGGTTAAGCCGATATGATACCGGAAAAATCGAGGTGCATTGCTCCGGGAAAGAAAAAGAACGAATCCTCGCTAAAATAGCGAAGCATCAATCCGGGAAATGGGCTGTCATGCAGACGTTCGCGATCGAGGACACGTTTACGATCGAATTTTTAGATCCTCGAATCAACAAAGGCATGGGGCTGGAAAAGTTCGCGCAAAGAAACCAAATTCCACTTGAGGAGATCATCGCGTTTGGCGATATGGAAAACGACATTCCGCTGCTGGAAAAAGCGGGCTGGGGTGTTTGTCTGGCCAACGGCTCTTCGCAAACGAAAGAAAAAGCGGACGCGGTCACGGACTATACGGTGGATGAAGATGGCTTAGGACGATATTTGGAAGAGCATATTTTGTAAAAAGCGTCTTGGAAAGAAAAAAAGAAGGCGCTTTATACTCGCCTTCTCAGGGAAATTGAAGAACCGGATTTACTTTTCGTAAACTTCGTTTGCCAGTTCCTTTTTAAACGCTTCAACGCCTTGCGAACGATATTTCGAAATCAAGGTGTTGGCTACGTCGCCAATGATATACTCCAGCTGGTCGCTGTCTGATGTAGCAGCTTCATAAGCCACTTGCGCCACTTCTTTTGCTTCCGGAAGACTGTTGAAGTCAGGAATCAAAATCTTGGAAAGATTTTTGGATGGCTTCAAATTGTGCGCGGAATTAAAAGAGCTAATGAAAGTCTGCATTTTAAAATTCGTGTTGATCGGACCTGGAATCAGGATTTTCACACGGATTCCATAAGGGAGTAATTCGTAATACAAAGATTCGCAAAGGCCGATCAAGGCGTGTTTCGCAGCGGCGTAAACCGAATCGTAAGGGAAGGAAATCACACCCGACATAGATGCGGTCGTCATCAGGACACCGCTTTTTTTCGTTTTAAAATACGGAATAAACGCTTTCATTATTTCAGCCGGACCCATGAAGTCTGTTTCAAAGACTTGCCGGATGCTTTCTTCCGGGGTCGCATCAAGGCATCCTTTTACGCCGATGCCCGCGTTGTTGAACAAAACATCCAACCCGCCTTGAGAAATCACTTCGCTGGCGACGGTTTCAATGTCTTCTTTGTTTGTCACGTCAAGTTTCATAACTGTTACATGATCCATTTCGGCAAAGGTTTTGTCGTTTTTTGGCTCTCGCATCGTCGCGATGACGTTCCAGCCTTTGGCTGCAAACAATTTTGCGGTTTCTTTTCCAATTCCGGAGCCTGCTCCGGTAATCAAGATTGTTTTCATAGTTTTCTGCCTTTCCATGGTAACCACTTTTATTGTTGTTGAACAAGAATTAAATGTCAAATTTCTTAATCACAATCCGTTTTCATATGTAGGAAAACCGTATACAATAAATGCATGATGTATTTTAGAAAATTTTTTGTGCTGATGCTTGCCATCATAAGCGCATGCTTTATTTTTGGTTTTCAGGTTATTTCTGTTGAACAAGCTAAGGATATAAAAGAAAAATCATACGCCCGTCCCGCCATTCGTGTAATTGCGCACCGGGGAGCCTCCGCGGCCATGACAGAGCATACATTTCAATCGTATGAGGAAGCAATTCGTGAAGGCTGCCGGCAAATTGAATTGGATGTCTATCAGTCCAAGGACGGAACGTTGTATGTTTCGCATGATCCTTCCACGTTGAGGTTGACCGGGAAAGATTATATCATTAACGATACAAATGATGAAGTGCTTTCTTCTTTAACCGTGGAAAATGGGGAAACTTTACATACTGTTCAGGAATTTTTCAATCATTTTGGGAACAAAGTGTTATATTTGATTGAATTGAAAGAAGGGACGCCGGCACTTGATAACCTTCAGAAACTCCTGGAAAAAAATCCAAGGCTGCTTTCGAATATTACTGTGCAGACGTGGGATGTACAAAGTCTGATTGCGCTGGAGTCGCGCTACCCGGAAATGTTTAAACAGCTATTGATGTCGACTGAACAAGATATCGAAAGTTATGTAAAGTGTAGCTGGATCGACTCTTTCGCGGTGGCGTTTCCGCATATTCGAAAAGAAGATGTGGAACTTGCGCACAGCTACGGGAAACAGTATTGGGGATGGACGATCAACGAAGAAGCGGATATGCAAAAATGTGAAGAGCTTGGTGTGGATGGTGTGATTTCCGATAAGCCTGATCTCGCTTTGCAAATTATGGAAATCAATAAACAACCTGGGTAAAAATTGGTTCAACCAATAATTTACCAAAGGAAAATATGGAAAAAAATGTGTTTTTTTGACCCGATTTCGTTGACATTGCTACTTTACCTTGGTATATTAAAGGTGGAAATAGAAAACATAACTTTTAGGGAGAGTTAAGGTTGCTGTTTCTTGGGGATTAGTTATTTCAGAGTTAAGTGGCTGAAAGACAGAAAGTTTTGAAAGGAAGTATAGAGGACGGTCCGGGAATACCGTCCTCCCTTTTTTTTAGGAGGAAATCAGATGAAATTGATTGCGAGTGATTTAGATGAAACTTTGTTGAGCACCGATCGGACTGTCAGTGAAGAAAACCGGGAGGCGATTCGCAGAGCGCGCGCCCAGGGAAATAAATTCGTTTGCGCGACGGGCCGGGGGTATGAGAGTATTCAGGGGACACTTGAGGAAATCGGGATGAAAGATGCAGCCAATGAATACACGATTTCATTCAATGGCGGCGCCATTACGGAAAACGCAGGCAACCGCCTGATTCATTTTGAAGGTTTGCCGTTCGAACAGGCGGAAACGATATTTCAACGGGGTTTGAAGTATGATGTGTGCATTCATGTGTATACATTGGACACCGTATGGATTTATCGCATTTTTGATGGAGAACGCCAATATTTGGCCGGGCGAATGGCATTTCGTGAATTTGATGCGGAAAATTTAGATTTTTTAAAGGAAGAGCCGCTTGTGAAGGTTCTTTATGTCCATACGAATCGGGACTATTTGAACCGGATCGAAGCAGAGCTTGCTGATATTACCGGCGATTTGGATGTTTCTTATTCGTCGAACCGGTATTTGGAATTCAACAAGAAAGGCGTCAACAAAGGAAACGCTTTGAAGTTCCTGGGGGATTATTTGGGCATTCCGCATGAAAACCAAATTGCGGTTGGCGATAATTTCAATGATTTGTCTATGATCGAGGCAGCCGGACTTGGGGTCGGAGTACAAAATACGGTACAATCAATGAAAGGGAAATGTGATGTGATTTTAAAAAGCACGAACGACGAGGGCGCAATCGCTGAATTAATCGACCGGTTTGTGCTTTCATAGAATCGAGGAGAAATATGGTATTGATTTTTGATTTGGACGGTACATTGACGGACTCAAAGGAAGGAATTACGAAATGTGTTCAGTATACTTTGAAACATTTTGGCATCGAGGCCGATTGTGAAGACTTGCTTCCTTTTATCGGTCCTCCGCTGATTGACTCTTTTATGAAGTTTTACGGGATGGATGAGGGGCAGGCGAAAATTGCTGTCCAAAAATATCGCGAGCGGTTTTCAACGGTAGGTAAGTACGAAAATAAAGTATATGACGGGATACCGGAATTGTTGGCTCAATTAAAGCATGAGGGAATCCAATTAGCGGTAGGCAGCTCCAAGCCGGAAGTGTTTGTCAAAGACATTTTGGATCATTTTGATTTAGCGAAATACTTCGATGTGATCGTTGGGAGTTGTTTAGATGGCTCAATGGTGGACAAGGAAGACATCATTCGGGAAGTGTGGCGCCGTATAGGGGGTAAGGAAGAAACGATTATGATTGGCGATCGAATTTTTGATGTCGAGGGGGCGAAAAAAGCGGGTGTTCCCTGCGTGGCCGTCACATATGGGTTTGGATCGGAAAGTGAGCTGGCGTCTGCCGATTTTCAAGCGGATAGTGTAAATTCCTTGGAGGAAGTATTGTTTAAAACAAGAGAAGTGTTGTAGAGCTTCTCTTTTTTAGTGAAAAGAAAAAAGCTGCGGCTTGATTACCACAGCTTTCAACTGGAAAGATTAAACGCAGCCTTGCGCTTTCATTGCTTCAGCAACTTTTAAGTAGCTTGCGATGTTGGCGCCAACGACATATTGATCAGGGTGACCATATTCCGCCGCTGTATCCCGGCACGTTTCAAAAATATTGACCATAATGTCTTTGAGTTTTCTGTCGACATCCTCAAAAGACCAGGAGAGATGTTCTGCGTTTTGGCTCATCTCTAAACCGGAGCATGCGACGCCGCCCGCGTTGCTTGCTTTTCCAGGCGCGTACAACACGTTATTTTCAAGCAGATAATGGATCGCATCTGGTGTAGTCGGCATGTTGGCGCCTTCACAAACGGCAAACACTCCGTTTTTAACGAGTTCTTTGGCTTCGTCAAGGTTCAATTCATTTTGCGTGGCACATGGCAAAGCGATATCGCAAGGAATCGACCATGAGCGAGCCCCTTCCGTATACGTGGCCTGCGGATGAAGTTCCAGGTATTCTTTGATGCGTCCGCGACGAATTTCTTTAATGTCTTTGACAGTTGAGAGGTCAATGCCGTCTGGATCATAAATGAATCCGTTGGAATCGGACATTGTAACGACTTTGGCGCCGAGTTCCTGCGCTTTTTGGCAAGCGTAAATCGCTACGTTTCCACTTCCGGAAATCACAACAGTTTTATTTTCGAAATTCATTCCTTTGTCTTTCAACATAGCTTCGGTAAAGTAGCAAAGACCATAGCCCGTTGCCTCTGTGCGGACCAAAGATCCGCCATAGGATAATCCTTTTCCTGTCAGAACGCCGGTGAACTCATCACGGATGCGTTTATACTGACCGAATAAGTAGCCAATCTCGCGGGCACCAACACCGATATCACCGGCTGGGACATCTGTGTTTGCGCCAATATGACGGAATAATTCAGTCATAAAAGACTGGCAGAAGCGCATAACTTCTCCGTCGCTTTTTCCTTTTGGATCAAAGTCGGAGCCGCCCTTTCCACCGCCCATAGGCAAGGTTGTCAAAGCGTTTTTGAAGATTTGTTCAAACCCTAAAAATTTAATGATACTTACATTGACAGATGGATGGAATCGCAAACCACCTTTATAAGGGCCTATAGCGCTGTTGAATTGGATTCGGAAGCCACGGTTCACTTGAGTTTTTCCTTGATCATCAACCCAAGGGACCCGGAAAATAATTTGGCGTTCCGGTTCAACAAGACGAGAAAGGACATCATCGGATAGTTTTTCAGGATGGACTTCCGCGATTACATTTAATGATTCAAAGACTTCTTCAACGGCTTGAAGAAATTCCGCATCATTAGCGTTTCTTTGTTTGACAGTTTGATATAAAACTTTTAAGTCAGTCATATTCTCCTCCTAAAATTTACTTTCCTAGTATAGCACAAAAGAAAAGATTTTCATCAACAAAAGAAAATTGTTTCATTTAGAGTGCGAAGTGAAAACCATTTACATTTGATTATTGGGGAAAAGGCGAGGTAATCATAAAGAATAAGTGATATACTGAATAAGAAATGACGAGGAGGAGTGCAAGATGAAAATAGCAATAGCGTGCGATCATGGAGCTGTTGATTATAAATTGGATTTGATTTCCATGCTGGTTGAGCAAGGTCATGAAGTGATTGACTGTGGCTGTGATGGAAAGGCAAGTGTTGATTATCCGGATTATGCTTATCAATGTGCGAAGCTTGTTCAGCAAGGTGAAGTAGAAAAAGGAATTGTCATGTGCGGAACAGGAATCGGAATGTCGATTTGCGCAAACAAGGTAAAAGGAATTCGCTGTGGATTGTGCTTTGACACGACAATGGCCCGGTTGACCCGGGAGCATAACGATGCCAATATGCTGGCGGTTGGACAGCGCACAACCGGAATCGAAGTCGTGAAGGATATTGTAAACACATTTTTAACGACACCATTTTCCGATGGTGAACGGCATATTAAGCGAATCGAGAAAATCGCGGCGATTGAAGAAATGGAGGAGTAATCCTCCTTTTTCTGTCCTTTAAAAATATTAAAAAATATCTAATATTTTAGTTGACAGATAATAAAAAAAGGAATAGAATAA
>NZ_CAXHOA010000012.1:92219-100756 GCF_964018005.1 uncultured Dubosiella sp. | reverse complement strand
ATCCGGACCAAAGAAAGGAAGATGCACAAAAAAACGGAAGGATCATAAATTTTCCTTCCGTTCAATGGATTCCGTAACAAACTTCTTGTAAGAACCCCTTCCTGTTAAGTGGTCTTTTCTTTTTTCATTTTATTCTACGACAATCGTTCCGCCTTCCGGTCGGATCTTCAAAACGTGGCACGAACCTTCGCCAAACACCTTTTCCATTTTTTCCTTATAGGCTTGGACATCGTCGGTGTTCACAAACGCCTGGATCGTTCCCGCGAAGCCGCCGCCATGCACGCGGCTCACGCCCTTGCCTTCCAGCGCCTCCTCGCTGATCGCCAGCGCAAGCGACACCGCCTGGTTGGCCGGATCGCTGGCCGCGAACACGTTTTGCAAGTATTTAAAGCTCGAATTGCCCGAAGCGAGAATGCCTCGCTCGAAGCCTTCCTTGTCCTCTTTCTCCAGCGCCTGGACGATTTCACGAACCCGCTCGTTTTCGTGGAAGAAGTGTAGCGCGCGCAACACAGCCCGGTCGCCTGCCTGCTCGCGCACCGCCGGAATCTGCTCGTAAAACGCGTCCACGTCCACATCCCGTAGCACGTCTTTGCCAAAGAAATTGGCCACCGCTTTCATTTCGGCTGGCACCGCTGCGTATTCGTGCGTCAAATCCGCGTGGCTTCCTTTCGTGTCCACGATGCACAAGTTCAAGCCAAAATCGTCGAAATTCAAATCCACCGCCTGGACGACGGGCGCTTTCGGATCCATAAAGTCGATCGTAATCAAGCCGCCGACCGCGCACGCGCACTGATCCATCAAGCCGCATGGCTTGCCAAAATACTTGTTTTCCGCGTACTGGGCGATTTTCGCGATTTCAACCATCGGTACCTTTCCCTCGTTGTACAAGTACGAAAGAATCGTTCCTACCAATACCTCGAACGAAGCGGAGGACGAAAGACCCGCGCCGACAATGACTTCGCTTGTCATGTACGCTTCAAATCCGCCAACGTTCCAGTTCGCGTTTTTAAACCCTTGCACGACGCCCCTAATCAAAGAAGCCGAGCTTTCCTCCACCGTTTCCAGTTCCGTTTGATTCACGTCGACCGGCGCGATATCAAAATCATCCGAAACGACTTTGATCACGTTCTGTTCCGTCTTCGCCACGATGCCGATCGTATCCAAATTGATCGAAGCGGCCAGCACCCGTCCGTGCTGGTGGTCCGTATGGTTGCCTGCCACCTCGCTGCGGCCGGCCGCCGAAAAAATCTGAACCGGCTGATCGCCATACAGCCGCTCAAACGTTTTCAAGGCGTTCACATAGCGGTTTCGCTCGGCATCCAGCCGGCTTGCGTCGCCATACAGCGTCATGAGCCGGTCGTCGTACTGGTTGTTCTCAAATGCGTCGATTAAGTTTTTTACTGTTTTCATCGTTTTCTCACTGTGAATGACGTCCACTCGTCATACTTCTCTCCTTTTCTTAAAATGGTCAGGGATTGTGGATCCTGGTTGATATCGTTGGGACGATATTGGGTTTCAATGCAAATCGCGCTCTGCGCTTTCATCGGCACGCCATGCTTGCCAGGGCGGCCGTCCAAATAATTCGCGGTATAAATTTGCGCTTGCGGATAGCTTGTGTTGACGACAAGCTCCAGTCCGCTTTTCGAACTCGCCAGCACCACGGGATCGGTTTTCGTCCGGAACACATACGGATGGTCGATCCCTTTTCCTAGGCGAATGGCCTCGTCATCGGAATCGAGCGCCTGCTTGATGGGCTTCTCCTGACGAAAATCCATCGCGTCGCTCATCGCGAACGTGTCGGCGACAACGAGTCCATCCGCGTCCACCGGAATAAACCGGTCGGCCTCGATTTTCAATGTGTGCTCCTTGATCGAAGGCGATCCATCCAAATTGAAATAGCTGTGATTGCTCAAATTCACGATCGTATCCGCGTCGCTTTGCGCCTCGTAACGAATCGAAAGCGTGTCACCTTCCAAGGTGTACGTGATGGCCACTTCGAGCGTGGCCGGATAGCCCTGGTCGCCATCGGGTGATACGAGGGTGAACCGCACGCACTGGTCGTTGACGATTTCCCAGTCAAAGATTCGATGCGAAAATCCGCTCGTGCCGCCATGCAGCGAATTGGGACCATTGTTCACGGGAAGGGTGTACTCGCTTCCGTTCAGCGTGAATCGTCCGCGTTCGATCCGGTTGGCTACCCGGCCCAGACACGCGCCCAAATAGCCGTCTTGCGTCTGGTATTCCTCCATTGTTTCATAGCCAAGCACGAGATCCTCCAACATGCCGTGGCGGTCGATCACAAGCCATGAAAGCAGCGTCGCCCCGTAGTTGGTCACGTAAATTTGATTCGTGTCGTTTTTCAACAGGAAAAAAACGATTCCGTCTTTCCTTGTATCCTGATATTCCATAGCGTTCTCTCTTTCCTTATGAATATAGTACCATTAATTTTCCTGCACGAACTCGATAAATTGCAGCATGCCCGCCTGTCCGTCCGCATCCATTTTAAAGACGCCCGCGTTTTCAAGCACTTGCACGAATTTATGCCCCACTTCCTGACGAAGCGCCTCATGCACGTCGTCTTTCCATGGTTTGGTGAGCAGCTCGCGCACCCATGGCTTGTGGTGTTCGATTCCTCGCGCGTTTTCCAGCGTCGTTTCCTTGCGTAGTACGCGTTCGATTTCCGCAAGCTCGTCTTTGAGGCGCCCGGGCAAAATCGCCAATCCCATCACTTCGATCAATCCAATGTTTTCCTTTTTGATATGGTGGTGTTCCGGGTGCGGATGGAAAATGCCATCCGGGTATTGGGCGCTTGTGCGGTTGTTGCGCAGCACCAAATCGACTTCATAGCGGCCGTTTCGAAAACGGACGATGGGCGTGATGGCGTTGTGCCGCTCCGAACCGGTATATGGAACGATGTCGCGCGCCAAGTCTTCGTATCGCTTCCACGCTTCCAGCACGTGGACCGAAGCGTTCACGAGCTTGTCCGGATCCGTGTCATGCAGGCGGATCGTCGACAGCGGCCAGACGAGCAGCTCGCCCTGGCAGCCGTCAATCGTGACGTTCGCGAAGCTTTTGGCGTCCTCGATCGGGAAATGCGCCCGGCCACCCTGGTAGTGGTCGTGGGAAAGAATCGAGCCGCCCACGATTGGAATGTCGGTGTTGCTTCCGGCCATGTAATGCGGAAACCGGCGCACGAACGCGAAAAGGTTTTCAAACGTTTCCCGGTCGATTTTCATAGGCACGTGTTGCTCGTTGAACACGATACAATGCTCGTTGTAGTACACGTAGGGCGAATACTGCAAATCGTAGCGGCCGTTTTTCAAATCGAGCGGAATGACGCGGTGATTTTGCCGGGCCGGATGACTGGCGTTGCCAGCGAACCCGACATTTTCCTTGCACAACAAGCATTTGGGATAGTTGGTCGACGCCACTTGCTTCGCTTTCGCGATTTCTTTCGGGTCTTTTTCCGGTTTCGATAAATTGATGGTGATGCGCATCGGCGCGTAGCGGCTTGGCGTCGTGAACTCGATGTTTTTTTGGATCCGGTCCATGCGGATGTAATTCGTGTTCACCGACAGCGCGTAATACCAGTCGGTCGCCTTTTGCGCGTCTTCCTGCTCGTACGCTTCGAATGTGCGAACGACTTCGTGCGGACGCGGCGTCAAAATGTCCATGATGCGCGTGTCGAACAAATCCTTCTCTGTCGTCGTGTTTTCTATTTTTCCTTGTTCGATGGCTTTCGCCAGCATCGTTTCCAAAACGGGAACGAGCGCGACGCACTCCCCGTTTCCTTTCTCGTATTCAAATTCGGTCAAGCCGAACAAGTCGAGAAGCCGGTTGGCGACATAGGCAATGTCGTCTTCGTGAATCAATTCGTTTTGCAGCCCATACTGGATGAGCTGGTTTATGGCCGTATTCATGCAAGCGCCTCCTTTTTTCTCTTTCATTATAGCCCCAGGGAAAAATAACGCAATATATTTTAGTAAATTATTTGATATTTTTTACTAAAAAGATTGACTTCGTTTTTCTTCCGCCGTACGATAGGGATGAAAGAGAGGAACAAACTATGGCGATTTTAGTCGTTGGCGGAGCCGGCTACATTGGCTCCCATACTGTGTACGCCCTTGTCGAACGTGGCGAGGACGTCGTGATCGTGGACAACCTGCAAACTGGATTTCCACAGCTCATTCATCCAAACGCCCGTTTTTACGAAGGCGACTTGCGGGACAAGGCGTTTTTGGAAAGCGTCTTCGAAAAGGAGCCGATCGAGGGTGTGATTCATTTCGCGGCCAACTCGCTTGTTGGCGTCAGCATGAAAGAGCCGCTCGAATATTTTGACAACAACGTGTACGGCACGCTCGTGCTGCTGGAAACGATGAAAAAATTCAACGTCAAGCATATCGTGTTTTCTTCGACGGCGGCGACGTATGGCGAACCGAAGCGGATCCCGATCGAGGAATCGGACGCGACCGAACCGACCAATCCATATGGCGAAACCAAACTGACGATGGAAAAGATGATGAAATGGTGCGATCAGGCATATGGGATGAAGTATGTGGCGCTGCGCTACTTTAACGCGTGCGGGGCGCATCCGAATGGAAAGATCGGCGAGCTGCACGATCCGGAAACGCATCTCATTCCGTTGATTTTGCAAGTGCCGCTCAACAAGCGGCCACACATTTGCGTGTTTGGAAACGACTACCCGACCAAGGACGGAACGTGCATTCGCGACTACATTCACGTGTGCGATTTGGCGGACGCGCACATCCGGGCGCTCGAATATTTGAAGGCGCATAACCAAAGCGAAACGATCAATTTAGGCAATGGCGAAGGATACTCGGTGCTGGAAATCATTGAGGCAGCAAAAAAAGCGACCGGACAGCCGATTGAGGTCAAAATAGAGCCTAGACGGCCGGGCGATCCGGCTAAACTGGTCGCCAATACCCAAAAAGCAAGAGACGTGCTTGGCTGGACGCCGCGTTACACGGACGTGGAGGAAATCATTCGAACGGCCTGGAATTTCTATACCCGCCAAGTTTGATGCGTCTTTTGGTTTCGAATGTTTTCCTCTATAATAAAGACATGGCTACTTTAAAAGATGTGGCGGCCCTCGCCCACGTTTCCGCCTCGACGATTTCGCGGTTTCTCAACCAGGATCCCACTTTGTCGATTCCCGAGGAAACGAAGCGGTGCATTTTGGAGGCCGTCCGAAAAACCGGATACGAAAAACGACAAAAAAAAGAAAAGCAGACGCTGAAAATCGGCTTGCTGCACTGGTACACGCTCGACCAGGAAATGAGCGACCCGTATTATTTGCAAGTGCGCGGCGGCGTGGAAAGCTATCTGGCTTCCAACAAGGTGGAAATCGTCCGCATTTTTAAAAACGACTTGCATCGTTGGGCACGGCTTGAAGGAATCGACGGGCTGATTTGTCTTGGAAAATTTTCGAAACGGGAAATGGAAACGTTGACTAGCACGTATATCCATGTCGTCTTTCTCGATATGGAAACGGCGCCGATTCAATACAACACGATTTCCCTCGATTTCAAAACCGCGATGAAAGATGTCGTCGCGTATTTGCATGGCTTGGGGCATGAGCGCATCGGCTTTTTGGGAGGATACGAGATTTTGGAAGACCAGAGCGTGTATCCCGACCCGCGGGTCGGCTCGTTTTTAAGCGAGGCGAAGTCCCGGAACATCACGTACAATCCGTATTTCCTGATCGACCGCTACACGATGGAGTCGGGATACGCCATGATGCGGCAGCTTTTGGAGCAGGAAAACACGCCGAGCGCGGTCGTGGCTTGCTCGGATCCGATCGCGATTGGCGCGATGCGGGCCATCAAGGAAAAAGGATACCGGATACCGGAAGATATCTCGATTGTCAGCTTTGACGATATCGAGGATGCGAAGTATTGCGATCCACCGCTGACGACGGTGCACGCGCCTGCTTTGGAGCTTGGAAAATATGGCGCGATGCTGCTGTTGAACCTCATCGAGAAACGGGTCGACTTGCCGTTTCAAATGCTGCTTCCATGCACTTTGGTCGTTCGGGAATCGGCCGCGTAAATCAACAGGATCCCGGCTTCGGGATCTTGTTTTCTTCAAGAAAATAGAAAGGATTGAAACGATGCCTATCGTATTTCATGAAACGTCCAACACGTTTCACCTCCAAAACAAAACATTGAGCTATGTGCTGAAAGTGCTGCCGCATGGCGGTATCGGCCTTTTATATTGCGGCAAGGCGATTCGCGACCGCGCGCAGTTCGACCATTTGTTTGAAACGGCGTACCGCGGGATGGCGGTTTGCGTGTTCGAGGGTGACAAAACGTATTGTCTGGACCATATCAAGCAGGAATTTCCGGTTCCGCTTGCGGGGGACATGCGGGTCGCGTCGATTGATTTGAAGCAAAACAACGGCAGCCGGGTCGTCGATTTTCGCTATGCGGGGCATGAGATTTTTCCCGGCAAGCCAAAACTGGACGGCTTGCCGGCCACGTATGTCGAAGACGACGCCGAGGCGACGACGCTTTGGATCCACTTGCACGACGAGCGGCTAGGCGTCACGGCGACGTTGCAGTATACCTTGTATGCTGACCGTCCGGTGCTGACTCGAAGCGTGCGCATTCGCAACGAGGGCGACGAAGTCGTTTTGGACGGGTTGTCTTCGCTCAATTTGGATTTGCCGGACGCCGACTACGATTTGATCGAACTGACGGGCGCCTGGGCGCGGGAGCGTTCCATCCATGTGGAGCGTTTGCGGCCCGGCTTGCAGTCGGTTTACTCCTTGCGCGGACACTCTTCAAGCGGATTCAATCCGTTTCTTGGGTTAAAGCGGCCGGAAACGACTGAAGCGCAAGGCGAGGCGTGGGGTTTCTCGCTCGTGTATTCGGGGAACTTTCTCGCCCAGGTCGACGTGGACGCCTACCATACGGCGCGGGTCAATATCGGGATGCATCCATTCACGTTTTCGTGGCCGCTGCGAAAAAACGAGAGCTTTCAAAGCCCGGAGGCGGTCATGGTGTATTCCGACCAGGGAACCAATGGCATGAGCCAGGCGTTTCATTCGCTGTTTCGCGACCGGCTGGCGCGTGGCGTGTGGCGCGACAAGCCAAGACCGATTTTGTTGAACAACTGGGAAGGCACATACTTTGATTTTCGCGAACGGGATCTTGTCGAGATGGCGCGCGAAGCCAAAGATTTGGGTGTGGAGCTGTTCGTGCTCGACGATGGCTGGTTTGAAGGAAGAAACACCGACTGGACGTCTTTGGGCGACTGGCGGCCCGACAGGAACAAGCTGCCGAACGGTATCGCGGGCTTGTCGAACACAATCCACGATTTGGGTTTGAAGTTTGGTTTGTGGTTCGAACCGGAAATGGTGAACAAGCGCTCCAGACTGTACGAGGCGCATCCGGACTGGGTACTGCAAACGCCCAATCGCCACGTATCGCATGGACGCAACCAGTTCGTGCTTGACTTTTCCAACCCGGACGTCGTCGATTTCGTATTTGAAATGATGAAGGACATTCTCGATCACGCGAACATCGACTATATCAAGTGGGATATGAACCGGTCCATGTCGGAGGTGTATTCGACCGCCCATGGCGCTTTGGAGCAAGGCACGATTTACCATCGGTATATTTTGGGCGTTTACGCGTTGTATGAAAGGCTGATCGAGCGCTATCCGAACATCTTGTTCGAGTCGTGCGCCTCGGGTGGCGCCCGCTTTGATCCGGGCATGCTGTATTACGCCCCGCAGGCATGGACGAGCGACGACACGGACGCCATCGAACGGCTGAAGATCCAGTACGGCACGAGCATGCTGTATCCAATCAGCTCGATGGGCTCGCACGTGTCGGCGATTCCGAACCACCAGCTCAACCGCAGCACGCCGTTGGCGACGCGGGCCAACGTCGCGTACTTTGGCACGTTTGGCTACGAGCTCGATCCAAGAAAAATGGACGAGGCGGAAAAAGCACAAATTCGAAAACAAATCGCGTTTATGAAACAGTACCGATCCCTCATTCAGTTTGGCACGTTTTACCGGCTGCTGTCGCCGTTTGACGGCAACGAGACGGCGTGGATGGTCGTGTCCAACGATCAGAAGACGGCAATCGTCGGCTATTACCGGACGTTGCAGGAAGTCAACGAGCGTTACCGGCGTGTGCGGCTGCAAGGACTCAATCCGAATGCGTTGTATCAAATCGAAGGCTGCGACTACGACGCGTATGGCGACGAGCTCATGTATGCGGGATTGATTACGACGGACGCCTCGGCAGGCGAACACAACTTGAAAGCGGGCGAAGGCGACTACTTGTCGCGATTGTATATTTTACACCAGAAATAATAAAAAAATCGGAGCAAACTCTTCAGCTCCGATTTTTCGCGTGATCGTTCTATCGGGTTTGTTTTGGGGACAGCGCTTCGAGTTCTGCCACGGAGCAGTCGAACACGTTGGCGATCGTGGCTTTGTCGATGCCGGCTGCCAGCAGCTTTTTCATTCGTTTGATGTTTTGGCGTTGCGTTTTCTTCTCGTC
>NZ_CAXHOA010000012.1:0-92209 GCF_964018005.1 uncultured Dubosiella sp. | reverse complement strand
ATCGTGGCTTTGTCGATGCCGGCTGCCAGCAGCTTTTTCATTCGTTTGATGTTTTGGCGTTGCGTTTTCTTCTCGTCTTGGATTCGCTGTTTTTCCATTTTCTGTTTATCAACAAGCCGTTGTTTCTCCATTTTCCGCTTATCAATAAGCCGCTGTTTTTCCATCCCTTGTTCCAAGATCCCCTGACTCAAATTACACATCGCGCTGACCTCCTTTTCCATTTTCTCACTCATTTGAATGTCGTATTCCTCTTCCAGCACCTGCCGTTTCTTTGGCTCCTCCACCTTGTTGGACAACAGCGTGTGCAGCATCTTGAAGATTCCTTTGTATTCTTTCGATGCCGGTCATTGAATTGGCTCGACGTTTTCTCAACGAGCGAGTATTTTGGATTTTCCTTGTTCCGTGCTTAATTCCAGCTACTTTTTCGATAGCGCTTCGAGTTCTGCCACAGAGCAGTCGAACACGTTGGCGATCGTGGCTTTGTCGATGCCGGCTGCCAGCAACTTTTTCATTCGTTTGATATTTTGACGCTCATCTTTGATTCGCTGTTCCTGGCGGCCTCGGTGTATTCCACGCTGCAATCCTTTCTCTTCTCCTTGTTGGAATCCTCGTTGAACTCCTTGCTGGATCCCTTGTTCCAAGATCCCCTGACTCAAATTACACATCGTGCTGACCTCCTTTTCCATTTTCTCACTCATTTGAATATCGTATTCCTCTTCCAGCACCTGCCGTTTCTTCGGTTCCTCCACTTTGTTGGACAACAGTGTGTGCAGCATCTTGAAGATTCCTTTGTACTCTTTCGATGCCGGATCCCCAAGCCACAACACAATGCCGGTCATCAAGTCGTAATCCGCCTTCTTCAGCTTCACATGGCCCGCCACTTGTTTTTCCGTTATCTCATACACGTTCATCGAATTCGCCCGATGCTTTGGCGCGTTCATGCAAATCCAAATCGAATATACTTTCTGCAAGTCCCCGTAGTGGTCGTTGGTGAACTCCACTCCATGCTGGCTCGACGTTTGCCTCGCCAAATGATACACCATCCTCGATACGAGCGGGTATTGGGGATTCTCCTTGTTTTGCGCCTCCACATTGATTAACAAAAGCAGCCGGCCTTTCCCTTGGGGAAGCAGGGCCCGAAAGAAGATGTCGTAGCGAATCGTTCCTTCGTGTAGATCCGTATCCTCGGTATTGCCTCCCTGGATGCGCGATCCTTGCACCGGCACCGAGGACACTTCCGGCGTCCCTTCGATATACTTGTTCATAATGTCGTCAATCGTTTCTTCCCGGTATTCGGGAACGCATTCCTTCAAAATCCAGGCGAGGACGATTTTTTCGGACAACAGCCGTTTGCACGCCGCGTCGTATTGGGACTGCATCGACGTGTCGTGCAAAGCTTGCGCCAAAGACGTGTCTTTGTGCTTACATTGTAGCACAGCATCGGGAGAAGAATCGCGTTTTTGCGATGGTCCAAACGGATACGCCATTTTTTGCTTCTCCTTTCTCGTTTTCAAATCTTGTTGTTTGTGGCATCGTTTTTCCCTCCTTCCCAATGAACGAAGTTATAAATTAGTAAATCCTTCATACCTTTATATACGACAAAACGAAGGAAAACCGGACATTATTTCTGAAAAAAGTTCAAAAGCTTAAAAAAAAGGCCGGATACGCTATTTCTTCCCGCTTTCCGGCTCGCTGAACGCTCTAGAGTATGTGGCTTTTTTTTCCAGTCGTATCTCAAATAAAAAGGACACGCACCGTGTCCTCAAGCTGCTATGATTTCTCTTTGTTTTTGCGAACGACAAAATACACAATGCCGCCAATCAGCAACAGCGCCAAAGCGCCCATCCCCAACAAAGCCGGCATCGACAAGAACGACTTCGAAGCGTCGCCGTTGTCGTTTTCTTCCGGTCCCGCCAATGGAGTGTCTGGATCATCAATATCAATGATTTCAGCCGGGCCTTCCGGATTGGTCGTTTCTTCGCCACCCGGTTCCGGGGTCGTGCCTTCCTCGCCAGGCGTCGTCGTTGCCTCGCCCGCCGGCGTGGTCGCCGGTGGAGTGGCCGGTGTCGTCGCTGGCGTAGTCGCCGGCGCGGTAATCGTCGTCGTTTCGTCAATAACCGTCGTCGTGCCCGGAATCGTTGTGATTGTGCCTTCCGGAACCGGAGAGTAGACGAAATCCCAGACGTTGTTGTTTTCCTTCAATGTCCCGGTCAAGTTGTACGCCTGCGGCTGGTAGCCTTCGATATACAAGTAGGATACGACTGGCCGGTCGCCCACGTTGCCAATATACGTCACGCTGTCGCGCAATTCGTTGCCTTCCCTGTCCACATATCGAATCGTATACTCGGTCGCGTTGGAAAGCATGCCGTACGCGACAACGAGATCCACGTCCTCGTTCACTTCAAACGAAGTCGAAGCTACAAACGTGTCGTTGTCCTTTCCGCTTTCGCGGATTCCTTTGACATAGTATTTGCTGCCGGCATCCGGCTGCACGCTGCTTTTGTCAAATGTAAAGCGCGATCCAGGCGCCAGGTTGTCGTACTCCAGCGTCGTCTCGCCGCCAATCGTTCCATGGTTTCCCGCGTGGATCCGTACCGTGTACGTGTAGTCGTCTTCCGCCCGCACCGGCACGGCGGCCGTCATCGAAAACAAGGCGAAGGCGCACAAAACGCTTTTCCACATCTTACGCATCGTCTTTGTCCTCCTTGTTTTCCTTCCAGCCAAAGATGGCGAGCACGAGCAATACAATGCCACTCAACGCGCTCAGCAAACTCCAAGTGAACTGGTTTGTCAGCGTGCTTGTGTTGACTTTACTCGAGCCTGTCTTGCGCGTCACGGTTGGCTTTCCTTGCACCGTGCGATCGCGATTCTCGTTTTTTTCCACCGCGAACTCCATCTGCAAGTCGGCCAAAGTCGACTGGTAGCGGTTGCCTTGCGTTTCTCCGTCCAGCTGCACTTCCAGACGCACCTTGCCCGTTTGGTTCTCCTTGAGCGTATCGAGATAAAACCAGTCATCCAGCGAGTCGGTCGCGTCTTTCAAGCCGTTGTTCGACCCTTCTTCGCCTCCAATCGTGGACGAGGTGTAAATGATCTCGTTTCGCCCTTCCGGTCCCTGATACGTCAAGGTGTAAGCGTAGGCGCCGCCGCTGGCGATCGAGCCGTCTTCCAGCGAATTGACGACCTCGTTGTTCATGTACCACTCGGTCGATGTTTTATTTTGATTGACGATATCCATCTCGATGATTCCCGTGTCGCCCGGCTGCAAGCCGAGCAGGAATTCGTCGATTTGACCCGTCGTGAAATTGTTTTCCATTTTGTCGTTTTTCGTAAACGTGACCGCGAAGCGCTCGTTGGTTTGGATCGTTTCGGCCAAGATCGGATTGGAAACGAGTCCGAACAATCCAGCCGTCATCGCGGCCTTTAATAATTTGTTTCGCATGCGTTTCCCCTCCTTAATTCAAACTGAGCGTATCGCCTTGCACGCTGACGTGTTTGCCCCACGCGCTCTGGATCGCTTCTGGCGCGTTGTGCTGCTGCACCGCGTCCACCTTCGCTTCGACGTGGAATTTCAAATCGTTGTACGAATACACTGTTTTCGTTGTGGTCGTGTCGCCTTCAACCGTCACTTCGTAATCGACTTTCGAAGCGACTTTCGGGCTGATCTTGAACGTGTCCGTCAGCGGGGCGCTTGTTTCTTCCACTTCCAGCAAGTCCGTATAGTAGTAGACAGAGCGCTCGAGCGTTTGGGCGCTTTTGTCTTCCACCCATCCGTTTCCGGCAAAATGGAGCTCGATCCATTCTGGTGTCAGGCGCTCTTTTTGCCCGTCATCGTGGTATTGGAGCTTGTTTCCTTCCGGATCGGTCCAGTATTTCAACAGCGTCACCCGAACGAACGTGTCGATCGTGCCCGAGTTTTTGACTTGTAGCGCTTCCGGGTACGTTTGTCCGATCTTGAACGCCCCCATCTTTTCCAAGAGCGGTTTCGAGTCCTCGCTCCACTGCCCGTCCGCTTCGTAGTTTCGAAACGCGACGGGATGGCCGTTTTCCATGAGCGTGACGCCGATCTTGTTGACTTGCATTTGCGTCTGGTACGTGTCGGAAAAATACGTGAGCGCCGCCCTCGTTCCCGAAACGCCCGAGGAAAGAAGCAGTCCGATCGCCATGACGAACAGCAGTCCGATCACGACAGGACGCGATAGAAATGTTTTGATTTTCTTCATAGTCATCCTTCCTCTCTTTTAGTTCCAGTCCGGCGCGGGGTTGCCTTGCTCGTCGTAAAGGGCGGGTGTCGATTCCGCCACGACGACAACGTTGAAATCTTGCGGCTTTTCCGCGTCCGCACCGACCCGGGCGATGCTGACACGCAAAACCGAAGTGGATTGGGTCGCTTCCAAAGCGTCGGCGTAGTAATAAAAGCCGTCTGTGCCAAGACTCCAGCCTTCGCCTAGCTCAAAGGACAGGTCGGAGCGGTCGCCGTAAAACAGTTTGACGCGGACAAAGACCGGTCCCGATCCTTCCTCGTTTTGAATTTGAATGTCCTTGCGGTAAATATGGCCTTCCGTTTCTTCTACGATGTGGGTTATGTTGCCCAACTCGATCGAGCCGGATCCCGAAGTCGTCGTGTACGTTGTAAAATAGGCGGATGTCGCGGATACGCCGGCCAGCAGGATTCCGGCCAGCCCGCAAACACCAAGCGCGCGTTTCCATTGGTTTCTCATCGGTTGCCCTCCTCGTCTGGCGTCAATGCGCCTTCCGGATCTTCTTCAAACGAATACCGGTTGTTGACTGACGTGCCATGGTTGTTTCCGCCGTCGTAGTCGTTGATGAATTCAAACGCGACGGGTTCGAATCCCGATTCGAGCGGCAGCGTGACGGTTGGGTCGCTTGACAGCTCGAAGTTCGCTCCTGAATACACTTCGCTTACGGTGATGGTCGAGCCGACTGGCAGCGAATCGACTACGATGGATTTCGTTCCGGCTCCGTCGAATACGAGCGACTCGACATTCGAGTAGACCGTTTCTCCATCCAGTTCGGCCACGATTTCAAAGACGAATGTCGCGGCGCCCGAACCGCCAAACGCTGGCACGGTTTTCACGATTTCGATTTGTCCATCGTGACGGCGTTCCCGGGACGCTTTGAGCGTCATTGTAAAGTCATACTGCCAATCCGTTTCGTTGGCCGTGTTGTTTTCTCCATTCTCATCCATGCGCGATGGCAAAGCCACCAGCGAAGGGTTGAACGTGTATTTGTACTGGCTCGTGTTCACAAACGAAAGGACTTTTTCCGTTCCGTCTGTCGAGCCGATCATCGTCTGTTCGAGCGAGTCGGCCAGCGTCATGTCGGCGCGTCGCGGCATCGTTAAATACAGGCCCGGTTCCAAGCGGGCTTTGTCCAAGACCGAAACGGTCGCGACGAGTTCCGGTTTTGACTGCGCTACGATTTGGCCGGCTTGCTGCGACAAGGCCGTGTAGTCGACTGCCGCCAGGTTTTTCAACGCGGGCGCCAGCGCTTCAAACGTTTCGGTCGCCTCGAACGAATACGAGTCGACGCCCGGATCCTCGATGGCCGAAGCGACTTTGAACACGTCCACTACCACGTCGGCGGATTCCAGATCGTCCGCGTATTCGGGTAGCGGCGAAAACGACAGTGAACACGTTTCCTTCAAGTCCACGGCGAGCGTTCGCGAGATGGCGGGCAGCCCGAGCGCGAACACAAGCGCCACCAAACCAATGATCCAGCCTAATTTCTTCCTTTTCATACTCCTTTATCCTTTCTTTCCACTCTCTTTTTCACGATATTTTTCACGATCCATCCTATGCCCAGCGCCACAAAGAGGAGCACCCCGACAAAGATGGCGACCACGTTGCGGTTCAGTAAAACCGCTTCCGACCGGGCGTTTACGAAGTCGTCCGGCAAATTGTCGACACGATGGCCGCGCACAAGCAGACGATGGGTGTTGATTCCATAGGGCGTGCACGTTTGCAGCGTCGCCAGATCCTTCCCCTCTTCGATCTGCAAATACGTGAAATCGTTGGGTTCCACGATTTTGATCTGATCCACCTGATACGTGTACGTATCGTCCAACACGACAAACATGAAGTAGTCCCCCACTTCCATCTGGTCCAGATCGGTAAACAGCTTGGCCGAGGGCAAGCCCCGGTGCCCGGATACAATGGTATGGGTACTTTCACCGCCAATGGGCAGCGAAGACCCTTCGATATGGCCGATGGCGTCCTGCAACGTCGACTCCTCCACCCCATGGTAGATGGGAAGATTCACCCGCAAGGAGGGAATCTTGACAACGCCCATGATGCCGTCCCCGGCCACATCTAGTACCGATTCATATTCGGCATGCAAAGCGTCCGAAGGATGGAACCGGTTGGGTTCGGACAACAGCGACGTATTGTAGGCACGCGCGTCGGAAAGATACTTTTCATATTCTTCATCCGACATCGTCGCCACCGCTTCCGAATAGGAGTCGATGGCGCGAGTGGCATGAAACTGATTCCACCAGTCCGCTACCGTTGGATACAACAGCAGGGACAGCCCTACCGTGAACATCATGACAAGCAGAACTGTGGACCAATTCTTTTTCATAAATTTTTTCATGTAGAGCTCTCCCTGCCGCTGAATCAGTGATTCAGCAGCATTCTTTCTTTTTTCAATGAGCAAAGCTCAATCTAAGAGTTGTTTCTTTCTCTTATTCGTGTTTCATTCTCTTGTTCGTTACGAAGATGACTGCGGCACCAACCATGAGGATCGCACCAGCTACGTAGAGCATCGTCGTACCCATACCACCTGTGGATGGGAGTTGAGCACCCTTTGTGTTGACAATCACTTGACCGGCTACATTTACCTTAAAATCAGTAGTTTGCTCATTGGTCGTCGATTCGGTAGTAACATTTCCATCCTTATCTTTATACCATTTAATCGTCGTGGTAGAGCTTGACAGTTCAGTTGCGGTCACAGTTTTTGATCCTTGAAGCAGGTTATATCCATTTGGAGCAACCGTCTCTTTTACGTCATAATTCAAATCTTTAGAATCTGTACCTTCATTGGCAATTCCTTTGATGATAACAATTCCGGTTGCTGGTGTAGTAATAGTTGCGGTTCCATTTGGATCATAAAGATAGACGTTATTTCCATCGTCATCTTGCGTTGGACCACTTACTTTAATCGGTGTAGTCGATCCTTGTGGGGTTACAGTAAATTGTGCACCTTGCAGAGGATTACCCTTTTCATCTGTTTTCACAATTCCTAATCCATACGTTTTTACAGTGGTAGAGTTTTCTCCACCTGTTGGATAAATTGGAGTATCCTTGCCAAATTCTGTGTATCCAAATTTACCAGTATTCTTTGTGTTCGTGTCACTGTTCAAATCAGCCGTGTTTTGAACAGTCGCCTTATAAGTAACTTTTACAATACTATTAGTTTCATAATAAAAAATTGGATTTTCTGCAGTTCCCGTTGCCCATGGAAGAGTCAAAGTAAAACTTTGATTATCACTACCCATTTTAACTGTAGCTTGAGCTGTAACATCTACCGAAGTTCCATTCGGATTAGATTCTGTAATTGTCGACTTCGGAGTCACTGTAACTGTAACGTCAACCGTATTGTTGTTATTCATTACATACTTCAAACCATTTCCCAAAGTATCTTCAAACTGATAACTTTTGATAGGTTTGTCATGATTATAGTTTGTTGCTACAATACTCATTTGATAATCAATAGTATCTCCAAAATTTGCTGAAACTTCTGTTTTCTCACCATTTTTAACAATAGTTTTCAAATTACCATCAGTTGTCGGTCCACCTTGGTTCTTATCAATAACTGTTGCGCTTGGATTGGCTGCATTGATAGTCACTGTTGCGCCTAAACTGCTTGAGACAAAATAGTATCCAAATTGTAATTGAGTAAATTTCATGCTCGTTGCAATTGCTGCTGTAGGAGAAACTGTGCTTTCGATTCCAGATGGGGCTGTCCAACCTTCCGAAGTAGGATCTCCGATTTTCTCTTTCAAGAAATCAATAATTTCTGAGCCAGTCTTTCCGTCTTTAATTTCTACTTGCCATTCGTCTCCTACTTTATTTGTAAATGTAAATGGGGAATCATCTCCACTAAGCAAGTTTTTAACTGCCGTGGTTGCTGTATAAGCCGTTGCATTGGTTCCGTTTGTACCATTAAAGATCTTATAAACTCCATACGATTGACCAATCGTAGTATTAGAAACAGTAATTTCTCCCGTTCCATCTTTTCCTGAAGGAACAGTTTGTAAAGTCTCCGCCGCTTTCACATTCGCCGCCGTCAATCCGACAACCATCATGAACGCCGCAAAGATAGATAAAAGTTTCTTTAAAGATTTCATAATTTATGTTTTCCTTTCTTATCTTTAAATCTTTTTGTTCGTTATCGGCTGGAAAGAAAGACTGGTTTTCTTTTTCCTCTTTCTTCCCATACAAACCGTGAAAGAATCATATGTATCACGAATACAACCCCTTGAAAGAGGTCTAGGATCAGAGGCTCCCCTTACTTGTTACTTTCCTCCTTTCCCAGTCTTGTTTCTTTTCGACCTCTTTTTGTATCCGTACATTAAGCTGGATGCAGCAATGATCGCTCCTCCGCTGAATGTAAATAATTTGGTTCCGGTTCCTCCGGTGTTTGGCAGGGATTGACCTGGTTCATTCACAATATTTACAGAATCTTTGTTGTAGTATTTCCAACGATCATGGGATATGCTTCCGCTTTTATTCTTATCTGTAAAACCAAGAAGTTTTCCCTCTTCAATCACTTCATTTCCTGTGCTATTCAAATCTTTTAGCGAATAGTACAGTTGAACCTTTTTTCCTCTATCTTCTCTTGCCTCAATTACAAGTTCCCAAGGCTTTTGCGCTTTTGTATATCCATCCGGACTTACGATTTCCACTAAGTAGTAAGTTCCCACCGATAAATCAGTCAAAGCTATTTTCCCGTTTGAATCGGATGTAATCGGATTATTATCTAGATTGATGCGAATGCCTTTGTATACTTCCGCCAAACCAGAAATCGGTTGTCCTTGTTCATCTTTTTTGTACAAGTCAAATTTCGCACCACTTAATGGTGTTTTGCCATTACCTATTTTGGTAAGAGTTAAATCTGTTCGAATAATTTGAATAACCGGTTTGTTGTACAGGAGATTATAATTCTGGTTTTTAAAGGTAAAACTGAAAGCCCCTGAAGTATTCGAATACAGTCCCTTTTTATTTTCTGAGGTAGCTCCTGTTTCATCCTCTCCAATATTTTCATATCCTTTATTACCCTCGGTATTATAAGCATTTTTATTCGCATAAACATTGAACGAGAGTTCATACAAGAAACTAGCATCCATCTTCCAATTCGGGTTAAAGGAAAGCGTAATTGTTTTTCCTTCTATTTTCACAGATGGTTTAATCGTATCTCTGACTGAAATTTTTCCTCCGACTCCATCCAGCTCAACATCTTTTCCAGCTCCTCCCCACCAGTCTCCTGCTGAAACCAAAGAATTAGTAAATTCTCCAGAAGTATTTAAAGAATTTGATTTAAAAATTTCTACTCCAGTAGAATCTTGCTTTTTACCTCCTTTATAAGCTTTCAAAACAATTCCATAATCACTCGAATCAAAATCAACATAATCAGATAATGTATCCATCATTTTTCCATTAGTACAAGTAGGACCTTGAGAAAGAATAATTAAATCCTCTTTTAAAGACTCTGTATTTTGAGAACTAATGAATTTTCCAGAACTCGATAATGTATCTAAGAATTGATTGTTAGTATTCGATCCATAATAAATTGTATTGATAGTTACTAACTTTTCTTTAGCAAACTCCTTGAATGTATTGATTCCAGTCATAGTCGCTGTGGTTGGATATTTATATTCTTTATCCTTACGATCATAATAGTCCTCTGTTGTATTTCCATTCCCTTCTCTTCCCTTCCATGACGAGATCTGGCCTTCATAATTGTTCATATAATATGTTGGCTTGCCATCACTAATAAAAATCATCACTTGTTTATGAGTCGGGTCACTATTGTTTAAAATCATATAATAAGCTTGTTGTAAACCAGCCATATAATTGGTTCCCCCACCAGCACTCAAACTAAAATCTGATAAAGTATGAGTATATGAGAATTTTTGTTCTGCACTAGTGGCGAACGATACCATTGCCACTCGATTATTTGTATTGCAAGCCAAAAACTGATTAGAAATATTTTTTATTACCGTTTTTACTCCAGATATACTTCCGCTCATACTTCTAGAAGTGTCTACTACAAATAGAAGATCAACTGGATTTTCACCAGAAATTGGTCCTGATGATATCGAAATCCGATAATCATCTCTCTTTTGCTGTGCCTTTGTTCCCATATATTCAATAGATTTTGAATGTAGTACTTTATTAGGATCTTGATTGCTATCTAATTCTATGCCTTCTACCGTTTTGAGTTTCAAATTTGGCTTTTCATACTCAGAAACTATCAAACCATTAGAATCTTCCTCATTTTCACCATCTTTTTGATATAAATTGGTTAAACTAATATTAATCTTTCTCTTTTGCAAATCTCCAGAAGGTGCTATATTCGGTTTATTTTGCGTCTCAGCTTTAATCACATCTTTCTCACCGATGATTACTCGGTAAGAATAAAATCCATTAGTATAATTTACTTCAAATTCATATTCTGAATCGTTCGCATTAGGTAAATTAAACCAATACTCCTCGTTTTCAGGATCTTCTTCGTTGTATTGCCACTGGTAAGAAAGCTCATCTAAATTCGCAATATTTTTAGTTACCGCTTTTAAAGTGACTTCATCGCCAATTTCATATTCTTCATCCAAGCCTTCAATTTCGACTTTCTTTACCCCGACAATGATCTCCGCTTCAAATACGGAGAAAGAATCGGTTTTAAATGTGGTTTCAACCGAACCGTCTTCTAACGCTTTGACATCTGAACTGATCGTTTCCGTTGAGCCGTCTTTCTTATAGTGGATATAATCGACGATTTCAGAACCATCCAGCTTTTCATCCAAATATTTGATAGAAATTTCCACTTCGGCGTTTGGTTCCACTTCTTCCTGTCCTAAATAAAATCCAATATCAAATCGTGGATTTCCATTTTCGGCATCTTCCAGTTTGGTGACAGTCAACTGCGCGCCTTCCGGAATGTTCGCTTTTTCCGTATACGTAGCCGTCACTTCCACCGTTTCCGCTTCGTCTTTGGCAGTCTGGGTGATTTTATTTTCTTCTTTCTTTTCCAGTTCTTCACCTGCCAGTGGTGTATCCTCTTCTATGATCTCAATTTGGTCGTTTAGATAGGCGATCACCTTGTCCTTGTTGACTCGCTCCTCTTTTACTTCGCCTTCCACATCGCCTTCGATAACTCGGATTTCCTTTTTTAAGTCGTCGATACTGGTGACGATACCGGTTCTTAGTTCTCCTTTGTCATTTCTGAAGAATACAACGTTTCCTTCCTCGCCTTCTTCTTTCTGGTCGTGGATCGTTTTGTTTTGCCATTTGCTTGCGTCTTTGTCATAGCTCATTTGCACGTTGGCATATTTCAAAACGTAACCTGTAAAATAGTTGTTCCAGTCGCCGTATTTGTCTTCATAAAGATGGCCGTATCTTGTGTAGTAGTGCTCTTTTTCTTCTTCGTCGATTTCGAAGTTGTTTTTATTTTCCTTGGTTCCCAACTCGTTCTTAGCGACGGTCAGGATTCTTGTTTTGGCATCCTCTTCATTGTTGATGTCTTGATATGCCTTTTCCCAATCGGCTGGATCTTCCACGTCTTCTTTGTTGGACTCGCAAATTCTTGTGTGTTCATGCTCTTCCTTGCCGCATTGGAGTTCTTCGCTCTTGTAGCACTCGTCGCTATGTGTATGGCCTTCGGTCGGTTCGGATTCCTCCTTGCCGCATGTTTGGGTTGTTGTCGTTTCATAGCATTCGTCCGTGTGGACGTGGGTTTCGCTTTCTTCCAAACCGCAAATGAGGTTTCTTACTTCCTCGTAGCACGTTTCATCGTGTACATGGCCTTCGCTGGCTTCGGATTCCTCTTTGCCGCAAAGCGGGGTTTCGCTTACATAACAGTTTTCCGTATGGGTATGCTCTTCCTTGCCGCAATACGTTTCCTTGCTCATGGTTACGGCGGGCAAAATGAGGGCGTACGTTGTGCAGAAGACAACGATACAGCTTAAAATGGACACGATCTGTTTCCATGACCGTTTCTTGTTTGTTTTCTTCATAATCTTTTCCTTTCTAGATCTTTCCGATTTTATTCAACGGCCATATGCGGCCTTCCAGTTTTCCGACAATCATTTCTTCGGCAATCGGCCCGATGGCTCTCGTTCTGGAATCGAGCGATACGCTGCGATGGTCGCCCATGACGAACCAGCGCTTTTCAGGCACTTGATACGGGTATTCCAAATCGGTTTCGCCTAGCGCTTTTTCCTGCACGTATGGCTCGTCGATTTCTTCGCCGTTGACGAACACGTTGCCGTCGTCGTCGATATATACCCAATCGCCTGGCCCGGCGATAACACGTTTGACTAGAATCTTGTTATTGTAATAGAAGGCTATAACATCCCCCGTTTTGAAATCGCTTCCCTTGACGGATAAAACGATGTCGCCGGCTGTCAGGTTTGGCGTCATGCTGGTGCCGTAAATTCGAAGCACGGGCAGCCAGAGCGTGGCGGCCAAAATCGCGAGGGCGGCCACGACGACGAGCACGCCCATCGTGCTGCGCAACGTTTGGCGATACTGCCTATTGTGCCGGACTCGATCTCTTTCTTTCTCCAACTCGGCCCGGGTGGGCATGTCCAGCCGTTTGTTTTCTCTTTCTTTTTTTCTCATGGTTTCCCCTGTCACTTTCTTCAACTTCCAGTTCGAAGTCGTCGATATTCGTTCCTTTCACGACGATCTTTAATGGATGTTCTTGTTTCCACGTTTCATCTTTCTTGTTCCAGCTTTCATAGGCTTGCACGAATTGATCGTGGAGCAGCTGCTCGGCGCGTTGCCGGACAAACACGGCGTCTTCGAATCGTTCGTACGTTCCTAAGTAGTAGCGGTGCTTCTTTAAGGAAATGAGCGCGACCCATTTGCCTCGTTGTTTTTGAACTCCCGTATATCCGCTCGTGTTGTTTTTGTGGAGCGCCTTGCTTTTGAGGGACTCAATGCACGTCTGGTCGACGTACGACAAACCGGGACGGCCTTTTTCATGGATCAGACAGCCGCAGCTGCGCGTGTTGCCACTCACTAAATCGTTGTAGGACGCTTCGGTCGTCCGCCCGCAATCGCACAAGCACGTCCAGACGACGCTGCCTCCCTTTCTTTTGGTGGTTGGCCGCAATGCCGTCAGTTTTCCAAACCGTTGTTTTGCGATGTTTTTTATGGCGCCAGCGCGGACGCAGCCGCAACTGGAAACCGGCTTCTTTTTTGTCAAATCGTTCGTGGCCACTTTGATCGTGGTGCCGCAATCGCATTGACAAAGCCACAAGTAACACGACCCTTTCTTTTCTTCCAGCCGTTTTAAAACGGTCAGCCGGCCGATCTTCTTTCCTTTCAAATCTTTCGTGTTTTTTCCTTTTCTCGAACAGCCGCAGCTTTTTACAAGCTCGCGCCGGATCTTATAGCTTTCAAGCAAAATCGTCTGTCCGCATTCGCATTGACAAAGCCAAAGATAGCTGCCCTTTCTTTTTTTGTCCGTCTTTTGAATGACGGTCAGCTTTCCAAACTTTTTGCCACTCAAATCCACAGACTTCATGGTTGTATTCCTTTCTGCAGGACGCTCCGCTTTCGTCGCGCCCTCGCTCTTTTTGAAAAACAAATGGTTCGCTTTTTTTCACGAATCGAGCTAAATCTTTCTTTTTTCTCCCTTTTTTATAATGTTAATTCACTTAGTACTAATATTTATACTCTAGTAAAGTAATACTATTACCATTTGTACATCATGTCAACAACTTATCTAGGTAGGATATACGTATAAACTTTTATTTTTTTGTTTTTTTCCCATTCCCATGCCACATTTTTTCCCTTTTTCTGACGCAATTCTCCCTTTTATTTCCCAATAGCAAAACACTTAGAAAACTCTGAAAAATCAAATCGTTTAGCATTATAAGTAAAACTCAGGCTTGATTATTTCAGGAGGAGCGAGTTTATAAAATCAAATTATGAAAGAAAAGAAAAAAATAAACGTTGAAATTGGAAAGCGTATTAAAAAATCACGAGAAGGCAGAGGATTGACGCAGGAACGGCTGGCGGAAGAAATTGATGTTTCCATCCAGTATATTTCCGACTTGGAGCGGGGCGTTGTCGGCGCGTCGACTTCGACGTTGATCAACATTTGCCGCATTTTGGACGCGAGCGCCGATTACATTTTATTTGGCAAAGATCCAAACACCATTTCCGATGTTTCCGATCGTTTGAAAGAGTACACCCCAAAACAAGTCGAATCTATGTATCGCATTATGGACATTATCGACGACTTTTATAGAACTGATGATGAATGAAAAAGCATTGCCCAAAACGGCAATGTCTTTTTCGTTGTAAGAGAGAAAATATTTTAAGAAAAAAGAATGGAACAAGATAAAAAAAAAGATGCCCCAAGGCATCGGTTCCAAGTATAAAAAAAAAGACTTAGCAACGTCCTATTTTCGCAGGCGCAAAGCCAACTATCGTCGGCGCAGAAGAGCTTGACTTCTGTGTTCGGTACGAGAACAGGTATTTCCTCTTCGCTATCATCACTAAATCTTCTATTAATTTACACGAAGAAAAGACAAAACGCAAGCTTTTTTTGAAAAAAATAAAAATGTTTTCTATTTTTTGGAAATGTTCGTTTGTGTTGACGTTCCTACGCCACCATGCTATAACCGAAACGAAAGAAGAGGGTTTCGAATGCTTAAAAGAGAACGGCTTCAATATATTCGCCAAATGGTAAATCAAAAGGGAATTGTCACGGCGGCGGAAATCATGCGCGACTTGAACGTGTCGGATATGACGGTGCGTCGCGACTTGGACGAGCTTGAAAAAAGCGGAAAACTGATCCGCATCCATGGTGGCGCGCAATCTCTGGGCTACAATTTGGATTGCGAGCTGTCGCTTCAAGAAAAATCGGCAGTCAATATGGCGGAAAAACAGGAGATCGCGCGAGAAGCGGCAAAACTAATCAAGGAAAACGACACGGTTTTTCTTGGTCCGGGCACGACGATCGAGCAGCTTGCCAAAGAAATCGCGGGACGAAACGTGCACGTTGTCACGAACTCGCTGCCTGTCTTTGATATTATCCGGCAATACGATCCGAAACGCGTGCTCTTGATTGGCGGAACGTTCCGCAACCATACGGGCGTTTTTGTCGGCCCGTTGTGTACCGACACGTTAAGCCGGCTTCGCTTTTCCGCCACGTTCATTTCCTGCAACGCCTTGGCGGAAGATCAAATTACCACTTCTTCGATCGAGGAGGGACAAACGCAGGAAATCGCTCTTAACAACGCGCGATACCGCTATTTGCTAGTCGACGAACACAAATTCAACCGGGAAGATTTTTACGCTTACTATAAGCTTTACAACATGGATGGCATGATCACAGATTCCAAAACGAGTCCGGATATCATTGCGCATTACAGTCAATACATTCAAATCATCCAAGCGGGAAAGGGGAAATAACATGGAAGGCGTGATTTTTGATTTTAACGGGACGTTGTTTCTCGACAACGACAAACACATCAAGGCGTGGAATAAAATTTCAAAAGAACTTCGCGGTTATGGCATTACCGAGGAAGAGCTGCATACGAAAATGAACGGGGTCAACAACAAATATATCCTTCGTTATTTAAACGGCGGAAAAGAAGACGACGACTTGGAGCTGGCCTATTCTTTGCGCAAGGAGCAATACTATCGCGAATTTTGTCAGGCGGACACGGCCAGCTTTCATTTGATCGCGGGAGCCGAAGCGCTCTTCGACAATTTGAAAAAACGAGGCATTCCTTTTACGATCGCTTCCGCGTCCATCAAGGAAAATATCGACTTTTTTGTCGAAAGCTTTCATTTAGACCGCTGGATCGACCCAAACACAATCGTTTTCGACAACGGGGACTATAAAGACAAAGAAGCGATGTTTGTACAAGCGGCCAAAAATATTCACGTGCCGATTGAAAAGGTTTGCGTGATCGAAGATTCGCTGGCCGGGGTGCGTACGAGCGTAAAAGCGGGGGTACAGGATATTCGCATCATCAATTCCGGACATATCGCCAGCCAGGTCGAAAGCTTAAAACAAGTGAAACAAATTTGCGATACGATGGAAGACATTCAAATATAAAAGCGAGGTTTTCGCCTCGCTTTTATATTTTCTCCAAATCGCTTCGTAGGTTGCCTATGATTTAAATCCGAGCCAGTCCCTTTGATCCTTCACTCTTCCAACTAAAAGTATAAGTATATCTAAGAAAAATCATGAAAAAAGAATGAGAAGCCCTATTTTCTCTGGTAAAATAAAGATGCCTGTTCTTTGAGCGTGGTTGGTTCGGTCGGTTTGTATGCCGGAGTTCCGAAAAAACTCCGTTTCGATAGATGGAAACTGGATTTGCCGTTTCCGGAAACGGAGGTGAGAGTATGACACCCTATGAAATCATATCCATTGTTTTGGATTTTCTCGGAGTTCTTACTCCTGTTTTCATCGCCTTCATTTTGTTGGCGCATGAAAAAAGCAACCACGAAAAGTGAATCTTTGGACGGATGAGCATTTCGTAAGTTGCTTATGAAATAATAAATCCGAGCCAGCCGCTTTGACAAAGGGCAGGTTCTTTTTACATTCTTATTATAGCACACATTTCTTTCCCTTCAATCGTTTTTACCCTTTGATCCTTCACGCTTCCAATCAAAAGTATAAGTATATCTAAGAAAAATCATGAAAAAAAGAATGAGAAGTCCTATTTTCTCTAGTAAAATAGTTATGCCTGTCCTTTGAGCGTGGTCGGTTCGGTCGGTTTGTATGCCGGAGTTCCGAAAAAACTCCGTTTCGATAGATGGAAACTGGATTTGCCGTTTCCGGAAGCGGAGGTGAGAGTATGACACCATTCGAAATTCTTTCGATTGTTCTAGATTTTCTAGGAATCATTACTCCTGTTTTCATCGCCTTCATTTTGTTGGCGCATGAAAAAAGCGACCACGAAAAGTGAATCTTGCCCGAGATTGCTTCGTAGATCGCTTATGAAGTAATAAATCCGAGCCGGCCGCTTTGACAAAGGGCAGGTTCTTTTTACATTTACAGTATAGCACACATTTCTTTCCTATCAATCGTTTGCCTTTTTTTCTTTCCTGTTCGCCTATCCTCTATAAAAAAACAACCACGAAAAGTGATCTTTGGCAGGATTGTTTCGTAAGTTGCTTATGAAATAATAAATCCGAGCCAGCCGCTTTGACAAAGGGCAGGTTCTTTTTACATTTACAGTATAGCACACGTTTTTACACTTTGATTCTTTACTTTTCAACCAAAAATATAAGTATATCTAAGCGTGGTTGGTTCGGTCGGTTTGTATGTCGGAGTTCCGAAAAAACTCCGTTTCGATAGATGGAAACTGGATTTGCCATTTCCGGAAACGGAGGTGAGAGTATGACACCCTATGAAATCATATCCATTGTTTTGGATTTTCTCGGAGTTCTTACTCCTGTTTTCATCGCCTTCATTTTGTTGGCGCATGAAAAAAGCAACCACGAAAAGTGAATCTTTGGACGGATGAGCATTTCGTAAGTTGCTTATGAAATAATAAATCCGAGCCAGCCGCTTTGACAAAGGGCAGGTTCTTTTTACATTCTTATTATAGCACACATTTCTTTCCCTTCAATCGTTTTTACCCTTTGATCCTTCACGCTTCCAATCAAAAGTATAAGTATATCTAAGAAAAATCATGAAAAAAAGAATGAGAAGTCCTATTTTCTCTAGTAAAATAGTTATGCCTGTCCTTTGAGCGTGGTCGGTTCGGTCGGTTTGTATGCCGGAGTTCCGAAAAAACTCCGTTTCGATAGATGGAAACTGGATTTGCCGTTTCCGGAAACGGAGGTGAGAGTATGACACCCTATGAAATCATATCCATTGTTTTGGATTTTCTCGGAGTTCTTACTCCTGTTTTCATCGCCTTTATTTTGTTGGCGCATGAAAAAAGTGACCACGAGAAGTGAATCTTGGCAGAGATTTGCTCGTAGGTCACCTATGAAGTAAATAAATCCGAGCCGGCCACTTTGACAAAGGGCAGGTTCTTTTTACATTTACAGTATAGCACACTTTTTTTATCCTTCAATCCCTTGCTCTTTTCTTTTCTTCCAGTCTTCATAGTACGAAAATCATAAAATCTCTTTATATAAATCTCTCTTCGAACTGTACTCCTGTTTTCATCGCCTTTATTTTGCTGGCGCATGAAAAAAGCGACCACGAGAAGTGAATCTTGGCGGAGATTTGCTCGTAGGTCACATAAATCCGAGCCAGCCGTTTTGATCTGGCCGGTTCTTCTTTTCCATTATAACGCAAAAAAAGAAGGAGCAGAACTCCTTCGTGGTTGTTAGTGTTTAAAATGACGCACGCCCGTGAATACCATCGCGATGCCATGTTCGTTGCACTCGTCAATCGACAACTGGTCTTTAATGGATCCACCTGGCTGAATGATCGCCGTCACGCCAGCCTTGATGGCTTCCTGCACCGTATCCGGCATCGGGAAGAAGGCGTCGCTGGCCATGACCGAGCCTTGCGCTTTTTCGCCAGCTTGCTCGATCGCGATTTTCGCCGCGCCGACCCGGTTCATTTGTCCGGCGCCCACGCCAATCGTCATGTTGTCTTTGACTAAAACGATCGCGTTCGATTTCACGTGCTTCACGACGTTCCATCCAAACAGCAGCTGTTTCATTTCCTCGTCCGTCGGCTTGCGGTTCGTCACGCAGCGCAAGTCGTCCTCGCTGACATGATGCGTGTCCATTTCCTGCACAAGCAAGCCGTCGTTGACGTTCGTGTATTTCAACGCCGTGTTCGTGTTCAGCGTCGTATCCAGCTCCATGAGCCGGATGTTCTTTTTCCGCGTCAGGATTTCCAGCGCGTCCTCGTCGAATTTCGGAGCGATGACGATCTCCAAAAAGATTTTCGACAATTTCTCCGCCAGTTCCACGTCCACCGGCGCGTTCAACGCCACGATGCCGCCAAAAATCGAAACCGGATCCGCCTCGTACGCCTTGTCCCACGCCTCGTTGATCGACGCTCCAATGCCCACGCCGCACGGATTCATATGCTTCAATCCAACCGCCGCGAACTGGCCTTCGAAATCTTTCAAAATCTCGATCGCCGCGTTGCCATCCTGAATGTTGTTGTAGGAAAGCTCCTTGCCATGCAGCTGCTTCGCGTTCGCCAGCGAGTATAACGGCCGCATGCCTTTGTAAAACGCTGCCTTTTGATGCGGGTTCTCGCCATAACGCAAGTCCTGCACCTTGTCGAACGTGATCGTCAGGCTTTCCGGGAACTGCTCGTCGGTCTTCTTCGTCAAGTAATCCGCGATCATCGCGTCGTAACGCGCCGTGTGGCGGAACACTTTTGCCGCCAGCTTCTCACGCGTTTCCAGCGTCGTGCCGCCCAGCTCTTTGATCTCGTTTAAAACGAGGTCATAGTCGGCCGGATCGCACAAAACCGGAATAAACTTGTAGTTTTTCGACGCCGAACGCAGCATGCTCGGTCCGCCAATGTCGATGTTCTCGATGATTTCCTCGTGACTGACGCCTTCTTTTTGCACCGTCTCCTTGAACGGGTACAAGTTGACGCACACCAGGTCGATCATGTCGATGCCAAGCTCTTCTACCTGCGCCACGTGATCCGGGTTGTCCCGCACGCAAAGCAAGGCGCCATGGACATTGGGATGTAGCGTCTTCACACGACCATCCATGATTTCCGGAAAGTTCGTGATCTCGCTAATACCAATAACCGAAAGACCCGCGTCCTCCAGCGCTTTCTTCGTTCCCCCCGTGGAAATGATTTCATAGCCTTCGTCGATCAGTCCTTTGACAAAATCGACAAGACCGGTTTTATTCGATACGCTCACCAAAGCTCTTTTCATTTTTCTTCCTCCTTGATCGTTTCACTTACCTGCCGGATGACTTGCCAAAACAAGTCGTATTCCAGCGCGTGCACATGCGATTCCAGCGTTTCCAAATCCCAGGCCGGGTCGATCGCCAGCCGCTCCTGCCGGATGATCGGGCCGCTATCCACGCCCTCGTCCACGAAATGCACCGTCACGCCCGTTTGCGGCACGCCCGCCTCGAATGCGTCCTGAATGCTGTGGGCGCCTGGAAATTCCGGCAAATACGCCGGATGCAAATTCATGATCCGGTTCGGATACGCCTCCAGCAGCACCTTCCCGATAAAGCGCATATAGCCGCTCAACACGATCAAATCGACATCATGCTGGTTCAAGACATCCAAAATCGCCGTTTCGTACGCCTCTTTTCCCGAAAACGCCTTCGGATTGAAATAGTATTCCGGCACGCCATGATTGCGCGCCCGGACCCTTGCGAACGCCTGTTCCTTGTCCACGATCACGCATGCCGCCTCGACCGGAAGCGATCCATCCTCCACATGGCGAAGGATCTCCTCCAGATTCGTTCCCGAACCGCTGGCGAATACCGCGATTTTTACCATTGCACGTCAACCTCGCCGCGATCCGTCACGCGACCAATCACATACGAATCCTGCCCCGCTTCGCGCAGCAGCGCCTGCGTCTTTTCGACATCGGCCGGATCGACCGCCACAATGAAACCGATTCCCATGTTGAACACATTGTACATTTCCTTTGGATCAATGTTGCCTTTTTCCTGAATGAAATCAAAGATCTTTGGCCGCGGGAACGCCTTCGTGTCGATTTCGACCCCCATGCCTTCCTTCAGCATCCGCGGCACGTTTTCATAAAAGCCACCGCCGGTGATGTGCGACATCGCGTGAATGTCGACCTGGTCAAAAAGCGCCTCGATCGGACGGACATAGATTTTTGTCGGCGTCAGCAGCACGTTCCCCAGCTTCTCGCCATCCAGCTCCTCGTACGCCGCGTGCGGGTCAAGCTGATTGTCTTTGAACAGCACTTTCCGCACCAGCGAAAAGCCATTCGAATGCACACCCGTGCTCGGCAAGCCAATCAAAACATCCCCCACATGCAAATTCGACGAGTCCTTCAGCTTCGCCTTGTCGACCGCGCCGACGCAAAAGCCAGCCAAATCGTAATGATCCACGTCGTACATGTCCGGCATTTCGGCCGTTTCGCCGCCAATCAGCGCGCAGTTGGCGTCCACGCAGCCATCCGCGACCCCTTTGACGATTTGCTCGATGACTTCCGGTTTGTTTTTGCCGACCGCGATATAATCGAGGAAGAAAATCGGCGCCGCGCCTTGCACAAGCACGTCGTTGACGCACATCGCGACCGCGTCGATCCCGATCGTGTCATGCTTGTCCATCTCGAACGCCAGCATGAGCTTCGTTCCGACACCATCCGTTCCCGAAACGAGAACCGGCTCTTTCATTCCATACGCGCTCAAGTCAAACATGCCGCCAAACGCGCCAATCGAGTCGATCGCCCCTTTGACTTTCGTTCTCGCCACATGCGACTTGATGCGACGAACCGATTCGTAACCGGCTTCGAGATCGACACCGGCTTCTTTATATTTTTCTGCCATTTTTATTTCCTCCCATTTTTTGGATCGACATCGACATATCGACCATTCATGCAAGCCATACAGCTCGCAGGTCCTACACACAACCGAAACGCGTCCTCGTCCAAAAACCGAATCGAATCCGCGCCAAACAACTGGCACATTTCCTCGTCTGTGTACCGGGCCGCCGCCAGCTGCCCGGCTCGCGCCTCTTCATAGCCATACACGCAAGGATGGGCGATCCGCGGCGAGGCGATCCGCAAATGCACCTCGGAAGCACCCGCCTCTTTCATCAGCTGGCAAAGCCGTTTCGCCGTGAATCCTTTGACAAGCGAATCGTCCACCAAATACACCCGCTTTCCACGCACGATGGAAGAAATCGCGTTCAGCCGCGTGCGAATGCCTTGTTCGCGCTGCTGCGCGGAAGGGCGAATGTACGTCGAGCCAATGTAGCGGTTTTTAATCAACCCGATCTCGTACGGCTTGTTCAAAGCGCGCGCGAACGCCGCCGCTGCGCTCATTGCCGTATCGGGCACGCCAACCACGATATCCGCGTCCACCGTTTCCTCTTCCGCCAGCAAAATGCCGCAATCTTCCCGTACGGCGTGCACGTTCCGGTTTTCAAGCATGCTATCCGGTCTGGCATAGTACACGTACTCCATCGCGCAAGGGCGCGCCGGCTCTCCGTCCCCGGTTTCAAAGCTTTGCGCCCCTTCCAGACCCAGCCGGATCAGCTCGCCCGGCCGCACTTCCCGCATCGAGTCGATATCGAGCATCGTAAACGCCGCGCTTTCGCTGGCGACCACCGTGGACGCGCCGCTTTGCGCGATCCAAAGCGGATGGATACCGTCGGGCGAGCGCATCGCGTACATCGTGTTTTTCGTCATGACGACAAACGTGTACGAGCCTTCCAGCTTCGAGCACGCCTGCATGATCTTCTCAAACAAATGACCCGGATAAAACTGGATCAAATGCGCGATCAGCTCCGCGTCGCTTACGCCTTGGAAAATCAATCCATCCGCTTCCATCGCGTCCCGCAGCGCCGCCGCGTTTTGAATCGTGCCCGTTGTCGCGATCGCGAAATGCCCCTGATGGGCCCGCACGACGATCGGCTGCACGTTTTCCAAATCCCGATCCTGCGCCGACGCAAGACGCACATGTCCCAGCGCGCTGCATCCATTCAGTTCCGCCAAAACGCCCTCTTGGAAAATCTCGCTCAGCATCCCGTTGTTTTTTTCGCACACGACCCGCTCGCCATCCGTGCATGCCATGCCTGCCGCGTCCTGGCCGCGATGCTGCAAGGAATGAAGCACGTAATACAAGGCGCGCGCCGCGTCGTGCATGTGGTAAATCGCCCCTAGCGCGGACAGGCTTTGCGGTTCAAACCGGTTCATCCGTTTTTCTTGTGCGTGAAGAACCGCACGCCATTCGCGAAAATATTTTGGTCTTTGTCGCCGGAAATGTTTTGGAACAAGCCCGGCTCGTACCGCTCGCTATGCCCCATCTTTCCGAAAATATGTCCATCTTCGCTGACGATGCCTTCGATCGCCCACGAAGAACCATTCAAATTATCCAAGCCGTCCATCGTCGGCACGCCTTCCTCGTTGACATACTGCGTCGCGATTTGTCCATGGCGCGCCAGATTGCGCAGCACGGCTTCGTCCGCCACGAATTTTCCCTCGCCATGCGATACGGCCACGCTATGCACGGCGCCCGGAACAAAGCTGGACAGCCAAGGCGAGTGCACGGACGTCACGCGGGTTCTGGCGATATGGGAAATGTGCCGGTTGATGTCGTTTCGGAACAACGTCGGCGATTTTTGATCGAGCGCCTCGATGTCGCCATAAGGAAGCAGACCCGATTTAATCAAAGCCTGGAATCCGTTGCAGATGCCAAGAATGAGTCCCTCGTTTTCCCGCATCGTCTGGATGGCGCGCCAGATTTTTGGATTGCGTAGCACGCTGGCGATAAATTTTCCGGATCCGTCCGGCTCGTCGCCGCTACTGAAACCACCCACGATCATCAGGATTTGCGCCGATTCGATCGCCCTGGCCAGCTTGTCGATGCTTTCCTCGATATCGGCAACCGTCAAGTTGTTGAAAACGACCATTTCCACCTCGGCGCCGGCCCGCTCAAACTGCTGCGCCGTGTCGAATTCACAGTTTTGTCCCGGGAACACCGGAATGACGACTTTTGGCACATCGACCACTTTCCGCGACAACGGACACGTTTTTTCGTAAAGCGGCGTGTCGACGACCGCCTCGCTTCGCTCGTTGACGATGCGCGGATACAAATCGCGGTAGCGTCGTTCCCACGCTTCGATGGCCTTGTCGATCGAAATCGTCTCGTCGTTGATCGTAATCTCGTTCGTATCGTTGACAATGCCCATAAGCGAGAACGCCGGATCCTGAATCGTTTCCGTCGTTTCGACAAGCAGCGAGCCGATCTTTGGTGCGAACACGTCTTCGGATGTGCGCAGTGCAACGCCAAGCTTGTTGCCAAACGCCATTTCGCATACCGTCGCGGCGATGCCGCCATCCTTGATCGACTTGGCCGCCACGATTTGGCCTTTTTTCATTCGATTCAGCACATTGTCGAAGTTTCTTTTCAGCTGCTCGTAGTTCGGAACGTGTCCCGCTTTCGGCTCGTGCCGCACCAGATACACGTAATTTCCCGCTTTTTTCAAAGGCGCGGACACGATATCCTGGGTTTTGGCGGTTTTCACCGCGAACGTGATCAACGTCGGCGGCACATGCAAGTCGTTGAACGTGCCCGACATGCTGTCCTTGCCGCCAATGGCCGGCGTCTCGAACGCGAGCTGGGCGTCAATCAGTCCCAGCAGAGCCTGGAACGGATTCCCCCATTTCTTCGGATCCGCGCCAAGCCGCTCAAAGTATTCCTGATTGGACAGACGCGCCCCTTTGTAGTCGACTCCCATCGCGACCAGACGGGCGAGCGCCTCGACAACCGAGTAGCTCGCGCCCAAATAAGGCGAATACTTCGAAAGCGCCGGATCGTATCCGTACGTCATCGCGGAGCACGTGTCGGTCCATCCCAGCACCGGAAGCTTTTGAACGGATCCTTCTTCCGGCGTGAGCTGGTACTTGCCGCCAAACGGCATGAGAACCGTCGACTTTCCAATCGTGGCGTCGAACATTTCCGCCAAACCGATTTGGGAAGCGACATTCGGCAATCCGAGCACTTCGGCAATCGAAGCCGCCTGCGGGCCAAATGGATCGCTTTCGTATTCCGATGGCGCCACGTCAACGTCCTGATGCTGGCGCACGCCATTCGTGTCAAGAAACGCGCGCGACATGTCGACAATCGTCTTTCCTCTCCATGTCATGACGAGGCGGTTCGTGTCGGTCACCGTCGCCACCTGCACGCCGCCTAGGTTTTCCTTGTGGCACTCTTCCAAAAACCGGTCGAGATCCGCGGCCCGGATGCACACCGCCATCCGCTCCTGGCTTTCGGAAATCGCCAGCTCGGTTCCATCGAGCCCCTCGTATTTCACCGGCACGACATCCAGGTCGATATCGAGTCCGTCGGCCAGTTCCCCGACCGCGACGCTGACGCCGCCGGCGCCAAAGTCGTTCGCTTTTTTAATGAGCGTCGTCGCTTTGGGATTGCGGAACAAGCGCTGAAGTTTGCGCTCGATGAGCGCATTGCCTTTTTGCACTTCGCTGCTGCATTTTTCCAGCGACGTGTCGTTGTGTTCCTTGCTCGAACCGGTCGCCCCGCCAATGCCATCCCGGCCCGTCGCCCCGCCAATGAGCACGATGATGTCGCCTGGTTCCGGTTTTTCGCGCTTGACGTGGCTTTTTGGAGCGGCGCCTACGACGCCGCCGACTTCCATGCGTTTGGCAACATAGCCGTCGTCGTAAATTTCCTCGACGAACGTCGTCGCCAGTCCAATTTGATTTCCATACGAGGAATACCCATGGGCGGCCTGCTTCGAAATCTTGGATTGCGGCAGCTTGTGGGCGAGCGTTTCGGCAATCGGTTTGGTGATGTCGCCCGCGCCCGTGATACGCATCGCCTGGTAGACGTAGCTTCGTCCGGAGAGCGGATCGCGGATGGCGCCGCCGATGCACGTGCTCGCGCCGCCAAACGGCTCGATTTCGGTTGGATGGTTGTGCGTCTCGTTTTTGAACATGAGCAGCCAGTCTTCGTCTTTTCCGTCGACGTCGACTTTGATTTCAATGGAGCAGGCGTTGATCTCGTCGCTAACTTCCATGTCGTCGAGCTTGCCTTCCTGGCGCAAGTGCTTGCCCGCGATCGTCGCCATATCCATCAGCGTGGACGGTTTTTTGTTTTGGTGCACCTTTTCGCGCAAGGCGACGTAGTTGTCGTACGATTTTTGCAGTTCCTCCTGCAGTTTGTTTTCGTGGAACGTCACGTTTTCCAAAACGGTTTCAAACGTCGTGTGGCGGCAGTGATCGGACCAGTACGTGTCCAGCACGCGGATCTCGGTCATGGTCGGATCGCGTCGTTCCTCGTTTTTAAAGTAGTTTTGCACGAAGGCGATGTCTTCGTGGGACATGGCCAAACCAAGCGTCTGGCGCAATTTTTCGAGCGCGTCGTCGTCCATCGCCGTAAAGCCCTCGATGACCGGCACATCCTCGATTGCCACATCCTGGTCGTCTTCCAAAACGGAAAGGTCCTTTTCGCGCGCTTCCACCGGGTTGATCATGTACGTTTTGATCGCTTCGACTTGCTCGTCGTCCACGTTGTCGAACACAAGCAGCGTTCCGGAATGTATCGTGACCGCCGGCTTGCTGTTGAGGAGCATCAGACACTGGGTCGCGGAATCGGCCCGCTGGTCGTACTGGCCCGGCAAAAATTCGTACGCCAGAAACTTGCGTCCATCCAGATCGACATGGTCGAGCACTTTGTCGGTGACGATTTCCGAGCAAACCTGCGACTTGAGCAGCTCGATATCTTCCGGATCGGCGCCGAACACATCGTAAATGTTGTAGCGTTCCACCTTGAAGTCGTCGCGTAAGCCAAACGACTGCTTCAACTCCGCGGTCAGCGACTCGCTTTCCACTTGAAACCGGTCTTTTTTACAAACAAATATTCTTTGATCCATTTTTTTCTCCTCGTTTTACTCCACAATCGAATCGGCAAGCACTTTTTTTGCCTGCGCCTCTTTAAACGCCTCGACTTCTTTTTGCACGGCCGGATCCGCCAGCCCAATCATCTGACAAGCCAGAATCGCCGCGTTTTTCGCGCCCGCTTTTCCGATCGCGACTGTCGCCACCGGCACGCCGGCTGGCATTTGCACGGTCGACAGCAGCGAATCCATGCCGCCCAGCGCGCTGGTCTGGATCGGGATCCCGATCACCGGCAATGGCGTGGAGCTGGCCAAAACGCCGGCCAGATGGGCGGCGCCGCCCGCCGCGGCGATAATCACCTGGATTCCGCGTTCTTTCGCGTTTCTTGACAACTCCAATACCGCGTCCGGCGTCCGGTGGGCGCTCAGCACCCGCACTTCATAGCCGACATGCATTTCGTCAAGCTGCGCCATGCATCCTTCCATGGCCGGCATATCCGAACGCGATCCCATCACAATTAGAACTCTTGGTTTTTCCATACACTCTACCTTTCCTTCCGCAAAAAAAGCGCACCTATATTAGGCACGCTTCAAATGACCAGTTCATCTTCACTTGTTGCTTTAATCTTGTTAAGACCATAATCAAGACCCTCCAACAACTTTCTGCGAAATCATTCTACATGATTTTTGCACTTTTGACAATTTTTTTTCGTGATTTCTCCATTTTTTGAAACACGAAACCGCTTTCTCTTTCGCCTTCAAAAAAACCTGGAAAACAAATCCAGGCTCTTATTCTATTCTTCTTCCTTTTTCGCGCGCATCACGCGCTGGTACAATTCGTTTTTCGAAAGATTCAAATCCTTGGCGGTTTGCTGGATCGCTTTTTTCGTCGTCATTCCCTCGCTTTGATAGCGCGCCACGACGTCCAGCGCCTCGTCCATCGACACGCTCGTGTCCTGTTTTGGCGCGCCTTCGACAACGACGACCATCTCGCCCTTCAACCCGTCGCAGTTCTGGCGGATCTCGTCCACACGCCCCCGCAAAAACTCCTCATGAAGCTTCGTGATTTCGCGTCCCAGGCACATCGCCCGATTGCCAAACACGGAGTACAAATCGTCCAGCATCGCCTGAATGCGGTGCGGCGCCTCGTAAAAGACGATCGTGTACGGAAAATCGCGCAGCGCCTCGAGCTGCTTCACCCGTTTTGTCGTCTTGGCGTCCAGAAAGCCGTAAAACAAGTAGTGGTGCGCGTCCAGTCCGCTGGCGACTAGCGCGTCCAACGCCGCGTTGGGTCCGGAAACCGGAATCACGGCGATGTCGTGCTCGACGCATGTGCGCACGAGTTTTTGCCCGGGATCCGATACGAGCGGATAGCCGGCGTCCGAAATGACCGCCACGCTTTCGCCCACCTCCAAATGGTCCAGGATTTTCGGAATGCTGATGTCCTGGTTGTGCTCGTGGTGGGAAAGAAGCGGCTTTGAAATTTCAAAGTGCTTGAGCAGCTTTCCGGAATTGCGCGTGTCTTCGCAGGCGATCCAGTCAACGGCTTTCAATGTCTCGATGGCGCGCGGGCTCATTTCGGAAAGGTTGCCAATCGGCGTCGGCACTAAATAAAGGGCGCTTTTTTGTTCGCTAAAGCTTTTTTGCTTGTTCATGCCGTTGTCGTTTTTCATGTTTCGCCTGTCTTTCTTTGCCGGCAGCCCGGTTTGGCTTGTCGCCTTTTCCGCCACGTTCGGTTCGTCCGGCTTTCGCGGATCGGTTTGGTCGCTCGTGTTTTGCCGGTTTTTCCCTAACGGATTCCGGTTCCCTTTCCTTTCGAGCTTCCTTTTTCGGCTCTTTTTTTGGTTCCTTTTTGACCGGCTTTTCCGCTACGCCTTCCATATCCGGCCAAAGCTCGGCGAAGGAAACGAATTTCACTTCCTCCTTGTTTTCGAGTTTCGCCTGTTTTTGGAGCACGTTCATGCTGGAAATGCGGTACTTGTTCCCTTCGTATGTGATGTGGGAGTTTATTTTTGGCAGTCCTTTGCGCAATTCCGTGTACTCGTCGTTTTCATAGCGCAAGCAGCACATAAGCTTGCCGCACTGTCCCGACAACTTGGAAATGTTCAGCGCGAGCAGCTGGTTTTTCGCCATGTTAATTGACACCGTGTCGAAATCGGAGAGGAACCGGCTGCAGCAGCATTCCATGCCGCAGTTGCCGATGCCGCCGACCATTTTCGCCTTGTTGCGCGGACCGACTTGCCGCAATTCGATGCGGCAATGCAGCTGGTGCGCCAAATCTTTGAGCAGCTGGCGGAAATCGACGCGCTCGTCGGAAATGTACGTGAAAATGACTTTCGCGCAGTCCAGCGTGTACTCGCAGCTGATCAGGTGCATGTCCAAATCGAGTTTGCGAATGCATTCGTGGCAGACGACCATCGCCTTTTTCGCTTTCTCTTTGTTGCGTTCCTTTTGATCGAGATCGTCTTGCGTCGCCTTGCGCAAGATGGGCTTGCATTCGCCTTTGACTTTTTTCTCGTCGTACGCCAAGGTCGGCACGCAAACTTTCCCGATTTCCTGTCCCCGTACCGTTTCCACGATGACGTAGTCGTTCACATGGTATTTTTCATGCGAGCCGAACGAATACGGTTTTTTGCTTTCTTCAAATTGTATATAAACCAAATAAGGGAATTTCGATTCCACCTTTTCGTTTTCTTTCATTTCCTCACAACCTTTCTGACGCGCGCGTACACTTTGTCCAGACACAAAGCCAGATCCACCGGCCGGTTCAGCACGTCGAGCGTTTCGATCAAAATCGCCGTCACGCCGATTTTTTGCTCAAAATCGAGCGGCGCGATGTCGGCGCGCTTTATATAATAGAGCAGCCACAGTAGCCAGAGCCGAACCCACTCCTTTGTCGTGTTCGGCCCCTTTGCCGGAAACACTTCTTTTTGCATATGATAAACGGCGACGACGGAATGGATGTTTTCCAAAAACTCGCGCGCGCCTTCATGAATCGTTTCAAACGCTTCCTGCTCGAGCCACGTTTTCGCGTCCTCCAGCGAATAGCCGGCCGAAGCGAGCATCTTCGCGTTCTCCTCGGATGTGATCGCAAGCAAGCCTTCCTTGACGTAGCGCGCCGCGCCGGGGCGAAATTGAATGAGCTGGCAGCGGGACTGAATCGTCGTCAACGTGTTGCCGGGATTTTCAACGAGCAAAATGCCAAACAAATCGTCGCCGGGTTCTTCAAGAAACTTGAGCAGCGCGTTGGAGGCGTCCGGCGTCGCCTTGTCAAATCCGTCGAGCACGTACACCCGTTTCCCGCCTTTTTCCATGGCGGTGACGGAAAATTTTTGCTGCAGGGCCAAAATGTCTTTTTTCTTGATTCGATCCAGCTCGACCCATTCCACGTCGATGGATTCCCGCGCGGCGTATCGGCGGCACGACGGACATGTCATGCACGCGAATCCGTCCTCGTCGGGGTGCGGGCAAAACAAGCTTTGCACAAACAGCAGGGCCGTTTCTTTCGTTTCCGCGCTTTTCGGCCCGGCAAACATGTACGCGTGGGCGATGCGCGCCTGCTTCAACGCCCGGGACAACGTGCGGTATACGACGGGCTGGTTTTTTTTGAACGTGGCTTTATCCATAAATGACCGACTCGATGACTTTCATGGCCGCGTCCGTCACTTCCTCGATCGAACCGGAGGCGTCAATTTTGACAATGCGGTCCGGATCGCGTAAAACAAGCTTCTCATACCCTTCCCGCACACGTTGATGAAACGCGTCATCTTCCCGATCAAGACGGTTTTTTTCTCCTCGCCGGCCCATCCGCGCCATGGCGGTTTCATTGTCGATGGCTAAAAAAATCGTCCGGTCCGGCATAAAATCGTCGATCGCGAACCGGTTGAGTCGTTCGACTTCTTCGATTCCCAATCCGCGCCCGATGCCCTGGTACGCCAGCGAGGAATCGAGAAAACGGTCGCACAACACGATTTTTCCTTGTTCGAGCGCCGGCGCGACGATATCGACAAGATGCTGCCGGCGCGCCGCCGCGTACAAGATGGCTTCGGTGCGCGCGTCCATATCGGTGTTGCCGGGATCCAGAAGCAAGTCGCGAATGCGCTCGGCGATCCGGCTTCCGCCTGGTTCGCGCGTGTAGACGACTTCGTGTCCAAGCGCCTTCAACCGCTCGACGCACGCTTGGGCGATTGTCGTTTTTCCGGCGCCGTCGTTGCCTTCCAATGTAATAAAAAAACCTTGCTTCATGCTCTCATCTCCTTCGTTTTACTGTATCATATTTTTTCTTTTTGTGTCATCTTTTGTGTGTTCCAATTCAAAAACAACTATAATAGAAAAAGAGAGGAGAAACGAACCAGCAATGTGTGGACAATTTTCAATTTTACCGGACGCGCTGCGTGCCTTGGAGACGTACGCTCCGCTTCCTTTCCCGCTTGTTGACGAGCGAAAAAACGAAACGATTTTTCCAGGTTCCTCGGTGCCTTGTCTTATCGGGCAGGACGGCCGTTTCCAAATCGTCGCGATGCGTTTTGGGATCGACTATCCGGGTTTCAAACGGCGGATGATCAACGCCCGCGCGGAAACCGTGCTGGACAAACCGATGTTTCGCGACGATTTTTTGCATCGCCGGCTGTGCGTGCCGGCCAGCTCGTTTTACGAATGGACGGCCAGCAAGGAAAAAGTCGCCTTTTTCGATCCGGACGAGCAAACGATGTTTTTAGCCGGTTTCTTCCAAAACGGGCAGTTTATTTTGCTGACGCATCCGGCCAACGCGTCGATGCGCCCGTTCCATCACCGCATGCCGCTGCTTTTGCGCGCCGATCAAGTCAAAGACTGGCTGTTTGACACGCAAAAGGCGATTGCTTTGCTTGAGCAGGAAAACGGGGATTTGCGTCATTGGATGAGCCATCAGCAAGGCACTTTATTTTAGAAAGGATTTGATTTTCATATGAACAAGCCATTAATTGACCAACTGCTTGCCAAGCCGAACGTGACTTTGGTGGGCGTGACGAAAAAACATACAAAAGCCGAGGTGGACGAACTGGCCGCCCTGGGCGTCCAGGTGTTTGGCGAAAACCGCGTGCAGGAGTTTTTAGAAAAATACGATCCGGCGTACACCTGGCATTTGATTGGCCATCTGCAAACGAACAAGGTGAAATACGTCGTCGGCAAAGTCGACGTCATTGAGAGTGTGGACTCGCTCAAGCTGGCGCAGGAAATCGACAAGCAGGCGCGCAAGCTGGGCATTCGCCAAAAAATTTTGATTGAGGTCAAAATCAGCGACGATCCAAACAAAACCGGTTTGCCGCTTTCGCAGCTTGAGGATCTCGTTCAAGCTGTGCAGACGATGGACCATTTGGTGTGGAAAGGATTGATGTGCATCGCTTCCCATACCGACGATGAGCAAAAAGTCGCCCAGGAATTTGACGAAATGAAAAAGCTATTCGACGCGTACCAAAAACAATATCCGCAAATCGACACGTTGTCTATGGGGATGTCGCAGGATTACGCGCTGGCCATCGAGCATGGTTCCAATATGGTACGCATTGGCACGGCGCTGTTTGAAAAAAAATAATCTTTTTGATTGAATTTTTAGAAAAGTTTGTTAAAATACAATTAAGAATGATTCTCATTTTAAGGAGGTGGCCATATATCGAAACAGAAGGATACTCTCCTGCGCTTGATTGCGGCGAATAAAGGCCATCCAAGCGCCGAAGAATTGTTTCTTGAGTGCAAAGAGAAAAATGTAAAAATTTCGATCGCGACGATTTATCGAAATTTGAATCTTCTCGTTCAGGAAGGAAAGATCGCCAAGATCAGTCTTCCCAACGAGCCGGACCGGTACGATTCCAGAACGGATACCCATATCCATGGCGTCTGCGACCGGTGCCACGCGATCGAGGATTTTGAAATCGCGGAACTGGACGCGTTTTTAGCCAAACAAACCGGTCTTGCGATTCATTCTTATGATTTGACGCTTCATTACACGTGCGCGAAATGCCGTAAAAAAGAGGCGTTGAACATTTATTCTTGGTTATGATCCACGGATCTAACATAAATAAAAAAAATAGGAGGCTACAATGGAAAAATCACTAAAAGGTACAAAAACTGAAAAGAACTTGTGGGAAGCGTTTGCCGGTGAAAGCCAGGCACGTAATAAATATACGTATTTCGCAAGTGTTGCGAAAAAAGCCGGTTACGAGCAAATCGCCGCTTTGTTCCTGAAAACAGCGGACAATGAAAAAGAACACGCGAAAATGTGGTTCAAGGCGCTCGGCGAACTGGGAAACACGGAAGAAAACTTGCTAGCTGCCGCAAAAGGCGAAAACGGCGAGTGGACAGACATGTACAAGAGAATGGCTGAGGAAGCCGACGAGGAAGGATTCCCTGAACTCGCCCGCAAATTCCGCGGCGTTGCGATGATTGAAAAAGCGCACGAAGAGCGCTACATCGCCCTGCTGAACAACTTGAAAGAAGAAAAAGTCTTCAACAAAGACGAAAAAACGATGTGGGAATGCCGCAACTGCGGATTCATCGTATTCGCTGAAAAAGCGCCGGAAGTATGCCCGGTATGCGATCATCCACGTTCTTTCTTCGAAGTTCGCGCTGAAAACTACTAAAATATTAAAAGTCCGCAAATGCGGACTTTTATTTTTTGGATTGTTTCCCATAATCCCCCGATATATCGTGTGCTATAATCTTCCCATGAATCAAAAAAAGAGAAAGAAAAGAAAACTGCGGACGTGGGTCAAAGTCGTTTTGACGCTGCTTGGCATCACGATCGCATGGAGTGTCCTGCGTCCTCTTCTTTCCAAAGAGGAACATGAAGCGAATCGAAACGATCCGGATCAGACGGCTTACAAAGTCGACACCAACGCCGTTGTCCTGATCGACCCCGGACATGGCGGGATGGATGGTGGCGCCATCTCGACTTCAAACAAAGCCGAAAAGCAATACAGCCTCGAATACGCGCTGAAAATCGGCGAGTACATCCAGCAGTACAATCCGAACATCGAAGTCATTTACACGCACAACAGCGACGAGATCCCGTGGGAAAACGTCAATTCCTACAATTACGCGCTGGACGATCTCAATGGCCGAACTAATTTAATTTACGAAAAGGATCCGGATTACGTCTTATCCGTCCACTTCAACTCGCGGGAAGACAACAGCGAATACGGCTATGAATCGTATGTACGTAAAGACGACGTCGCCAGCGATACGATTTACTCGTACATCGTGAAAAATCTGGAGGCGATTCCCTGGAGCAAAAACAACGGTGGCTGGTCGACCGAGGGTTATCCGCTTCAAATCGTCGACATGGTCAAATCCCCTTCCATGCTCATCGAGCTTGGCTACTTGACCAACGCCAACGAAGTCAACGAGCTCAACACCGAAGCCACCAAGGACAAAATCTGCAAGGCGATCGCCAAGGCGTATTGCCAATACATCGCCGACAATCCAGGGCCGACCGAACGGCAGGATCTGGCGAAAAATCCGAACGTGATCGCGGAAAACCTGCCGGAAGAAGAACGAAAAAAAGTGGAGGAAGCCCGAGCGAAAGAAAAGGCCGAACAGGAAGCCGCGCAAGCCGCCGCCAATTCATCCTCGGCTGAGCAAGTTCCGAACACGAACTGATCCTACAAAAAAATCTGAATTCGATAGGAATTCAGATTTTTATTTTGTAAAGGCGCAGCCGTTCCAGTCCCGGTCTTTAACCAAACCGTTTTTTTGATAAAAACGAATCATTTTTCTGTTATGGTCCGTCACCAGATGAATTTGATAGACATCCTGATAATCCTGAAGGATCGTTTGCAGCAAAGCGCTGCCAATCCCTTTGCCTTGCGCTGCCGGATCGACGAGCAAGTCTTGAATGAAGACGACCGAAACGCCATCTCCAACGACCCGGATCAGGCCTGCCAGTTTCTTTTTCTGGTATGCGCCGTAAATTTTCAGAGAACGGGAAAACGCCCGTTTCAGACGTTCCGGCTCTTTCGTGTATGCCCGCCATCCGACTCGCTCGTATAGCGATACGATTTCCTGCTCGTCGTACGTCGTATATTCCCGAATCACGAACTCCATTTATTTTTTCGCTTTCTCGGTTTCTACGATTTCCGCGTCTTCCGCGCACACCGGCAAAATAAGCCGGACTTCCTCGATGCGGTTTTTGTCGATTTTTTTCACTTGCAGGATAATGCCGTTTTCCAGCGTCACCTGGTCGTTGAGCTGCGGCAGACGACCAAGCCGGTCGATAATCAAACCGCCAATCGAATCAAAGTCCTCGCTGTCCAAATGAAGATGAAGCTCGTCGTTCAAATCATGCAAATTGATAAAGCCTTTTATATCGTAGGTGTGATCGTCGATTTTTTGAATGTTCTCCATTTCATGCGCGTCGTATTCGTCCTGCACTTCCCCGACGATTTCCTCTACGATATCTTCCACCGTGACGATGCCGGCCACTTCGCCGTATTCATCGAGCACAATCGCCAAATTGAATGTCGATTGCTTCATTTCCATCAGCAAGTCCGAAACGTTTTTGTTTTCAACCGTAAAATACGGTTTTCGCAAAATCTTGCGAATGTCGAAGTGCTCCAGATCTTCATACAAAAGCAAATCTTTCATATTGATCAAGCCGATAATATTGTCCACATTGCCTTCGTAAATCGGGATCCGGGTAAACTGCTCTTCCCGGAAAAGACGGATCAAATCGTCGTAGCTGCTTTCCACATCCGCCATCACGACGTACACCCGCGGCACCATGACGTCTTTGGCCACCGCGTCGCCCAAATCGAACACGTTGTTGATCATTTCCTTCTCGTCTTCCTCAATCACGCCCTCCTCGTGGGACACGTCGACGATCGTGCGCAGTTCCGACTCGGTCATGCTCGGTCTGGAATCTTTGCCAACGCCAAGAATCTTTAAGATGCAGGCGCTAAACAAGTTGATGAACCAAATGACCGGCGTCAGGATGCGCATCAAAAACAAAATGACCGGACCGTACGCCAGCGCCAGCTTTTCGGCGTTTTGGGTGGCGATCGTCTTTGGCGTGATTTCACCAAAGACCAAAATCAAAAACGTGATAATGAACGTCGCGACGCTGACCGCCGCGCTGCCGCCAAACGACAACGCGATCATCGAAGCGATACTGGCCGCGTACGTATTGACCAGGTTGTTTCCAATCAAAATAGCGCTTAGCATTTTCGCGTCGTTTTCAAAAATCTTCATCAACGTCTGCGCGCGTTTCACCCCGGATTCCGCCATGCTGCGAATCTTGATTTTGCTCACAGCGACCAGCGACGTTTCGGCTGAAGAGAAAAAGCCCGACAACAGCAATAAAATCAGCAGTACAACGATTTGTTTCCATATGTCTTCATTCATGAATTGTTTCACTCCTTTGTCCTTGCGGGTAAAGCCAGCCGCACCGCGCCGGGAACGATCCCGATCCATGGATCCCGGCATTTGCGCACTTCCCCATCCATATTCGCATAAACGACGCGGCCATTCGTATCGACATGCACCAAAGACGCGGTTTTCATCGTCACGATTTTCTCAAACGCCACATGCTCGCCGCGCGCGTACGCTTTGGAAAACCGGACGATTTGATATTTTTGAATGTCGTGAATCAAACACACATCCATTTTTCCGTCGTCGACTTGTCCATCCGGACAAGGCTGGTATCCGCCACCATAAAACCTTCCGTTGCCCAGCACGACAAACGCGTAGTCCTTTTTTAGACTGTCCACGCCGTCGATTGCCAGCGACAACGACACGTTCAGCGGCTTGAGCAAGCTTTTCGCCATGCCAAACGTGTAGGGAACGATCCCGGTTCCCGGAAATTTTTTCCGGCATTCGTTGACCGCCTTCGCCACATGGACATCGAAACCAAACGAAATCGTGTTGATCGCGTACTCGCCATGCATACACAACACGTCGCACTCCATATGCCGGGGCCGCTCGTAACGGGTCAAATCCAAAAAATCCGTCAGCTCGTATTCCGGAAACGACTTGACGAAATCGTTTCCCGTTCCAATCGGGCAAATCGAAAGCAGCACATGCCCGGCGTGCACGATTCCGTTCACGATTTCATGCAGCAAGCCGTCCCCGCCACACGAAAACAAGTGAACCGGCTTTTTTTGCAAGGCGTAATGACGGGCGATATGGGTCGCGTGTTCCGGATAGCGGGTCCATTCCACTTTGACATCTCGCCCGATCCGCCATTGCTCGACTTGCGCCAGAAGCGCGGCCCGACGCGACGCGTCCGCCAGGCCATTGACAATCAAAACGGTTTTCATTGACCGGATCCTTTCAGCTGCTCGACGCAATAGTGCGCAAGCGCGAGTCCGGCCGCCGCCGGAACGAACATCATGCTTGGCAGCGGCTCGCCCGCCTCGACTTTGACTGGAATCTCGCTGGAAGCCGCCACCATGATTTTTTTCCGGATCCGCTCTTTCCGCTTCCAGACGCGCAGCCGTTTCGCCATCGGATCGTAACTCGTCTTTTCTAGCTCCATCACTTGAATTTTACACGGGTCCTTTCGGCGCGCCATCCCCATGCTGCAAATAAACGGAATGTTTCGATCCAGGGCGTAGCGAATCAAATCCTGCTTGGAAGAAATCGAGTCGATGCAGTCGACCACAAAGTCGATCGGGTATTGATCCAGTACCTCGTTCATATGACCATCATACGTTCCATGAATGGCGACGACTTGCGTTTTTGGCGCGAGCGAAGCGATTCGCTCTTTCCATACCTCTCCCTTTTTCCGGCCCACGCTTTCAAACGTCGCGACAAGCTGGCGGTTGATATTGGACGCTTCGACAATGTCCCGATCCACCAAAACAAGATGGCCGATTCCGCTGCGTGCCAACGCTTCGATGCACATGCCGCCCACACCGCCGACGCCCACGACCAAAACCCATTTCGTTTGCAGGTTTTGGATCGAGTCGCGCCCCAGCAGCAACTCGCTGCGTTCATTCGCCTTTGTCATCGTACCACTCCTTCACCGTTTTCAAGATCGAATCCTGATCCGTTTTTTCAAACCAGCGCACCGGGATCTGGTGATTGAACCACGTCATTTGCCGTTTCGCGTACTGGCGGGTGTGGATCTTGATTTTTTCCTTCACCATTTCCTCGGACCATTCCTTTAAAAAATATGGTTTGAACTCCTTGTAGCCAATGCCTTGAAAACTCGTGTATTCCCACGTCTTGGGATCCGAAAACAAACGGCTCGCCTCCTCGACCAGTCCCTGGGCGAACATTTGCTCGACCCGCTCGTCGATTCGCTCCATGAGCCGGCTTCGCTCCAAATCCAGGCCAATCCATAAAATGTCGTACAGCGGCTCGTGCCGCTGCGCCGCCTCGCGTTCGCTCTTCGTCGTTCCCGAACGGGCGATTTGCAGCGCCCGGATAATTCGCTTCCGGTTGTTTGGATGGATTGTCTTAGTCGAAGCGGGATCTTCTTGTTTCAAACGCTCGTACAGCGCGCTCGTTTCCATCCCCTCTAGCTCCTTTTCGTACGCCTTGTCACCAGGCTGCTCTTCAAACTCGTAATCATACAGCGCCGCTTTCAAATACAGCCCGGTCCCGCCGCACACGATAGGCAGCTTGTGGTGGCTGGCGGCCGACTCGATCGCCGCCCGGCATTTTTCCTGAAACGCCATCACATGAAACGGCTGATCATACGATTGGATATCCAGCAAATAATGCCGGATGCCTTGTTTTTCCTCGTCTTTGATTTTCGCGGTCCCGATATCCATTCCCCGATACACCTGCATGCTGTCGCCGGAAATGACTTCCCCGTCAAACAGCCGGGCACACGTGATGGACAAACTCGTTTTGCCGACACCCGTTGGACCGACGATTGCCAGCACTTTTTGTTTAGCCACGTTCAAATTCCTTTCTAAGGTCGCCGTCGCTTAAAGTGATGACGGTCGGCCTGCCATGCGGACAATGATACGGCTGTTCGCATTTTTGCAAGTCGGCGATGACTTGCCGCATCTCGTCCATCGAAAGATTCCGGTTGAATCGAATCGAGGAGTGACACGCCATCGTCGCGATCATATGCTTTTGGATTTTCGCCAGGTCGACGTGCAAATCCCGCATAAAGAACGCGATCAAGTCGTCCAAAAACGCCTGCTCGTCCACCTGTTTGAGCCAAACCGGCACTTCCCGGACGAGAAGCCGGTCCTGCCCGAACGGTTCGAACCGCAGTCCGAAGTACGCGATCTTTTCATTGATCGTTTCCACATGGGCCATCACCGACGCGCTCACATGCACCTGCATCGGCAGCATAAGGGTTTGCGTTTTCGTCGTTGGCGTCAAAAACCGCGCGCGCAGCTGCTCATAGTGGTAACGCTCCTGCGCCGCGTGCTGGTCGATAATGACGAGCCCTTCTTCGTTTTCACACAAAATATACGACGACTTCAACTGGCCGATAATGCGAAGATGGTCAAAGAAATCGTGACCAAGCGCGTGGTTCTCGGCGTGTTTTTCCTTCGTCGAGGCAATCGACGCCATCACGGTTTCCGTGGATTCCGGCGCGGCCGGCACCAGCGGTCCTTGCGCAGGCGCAGCCGGAGGGACCGGATCCTCCTCTACCATGCTCATAAAGTTTTTCTTATGATATTCATACGATTGAGCCGATGGCGCCGGCATGTCATCAAGAACAGGTTCCGTCTTGGCTTTTTCCAGTCGGGGCGTTTCCGTATCCAGGGCGAGCGTCGGCTGTTCCACCACGGGCTCTTCTTGCGATGTGCGCGACACGACGACCCGTTTCGGATCGACTTCCACCGTTTTCAGTTTTTCTTCAAACAAGCCGGCAATCGTTTGTCGAATTAATTCGACGAGATCGTTTTGTTTCGTGAGCCGGATTTCCCATTTGTTGGGATGCACGTTGACGTCGACGAGCTGCGGATCGACTTCGATGTCGATCAAAAAAATCGGGTAACGGTTGGGCGGCATGAATTCATGGTACGCGTCGATGATCGCGTTTTGCAGCGGAAGACTGCGAACGAGCCGGTGGTTGACGCTAATAAACATGAAATATTTCGTCGCGCGGTTGATTTTGGGCTGGATCGCGTACCCGTGGATATGAAAATCCAAAGTCCGGGAATCGAAGGCTTCGGCGGCGGACGCCACCTCTTTCCCGTACATTTGGTAAATGATTTCCAAAATGTTGCCTTTTCCGCTCGTTTGAAAAACAAGCCGTCCATTGTGGGAAAGCGAAAAACGAATGTGAGGGTACGACAGCGCGAGCTTGTTGACGAGTTCCGCGATAACCGAAAACTCGTAATTCGACTTTCGCAAGTATTTGAATCGGGCCGGCGTCTTGTAAAAAAGACCCGTCACCTCGATTCGCGTACCCGCCGGACAGCTTGTCGCCTCTTCTTTGATTTTCTCGCCATAATCGTAGACGACTTCCGTCGCCTCCTGGCCGTTGTTCGTTTTCAATTCCACATGCGCGACCGCCGCGATGGAAGGAAGCGCCTCCCCGCGAAAGCCCATCGTCTGGATGTTGAACAAGTCGTCTTCGTCCAAAATCTTGCTCGTGGCGTGCCGCACAAATGCCAGCGCCGTGTCTTCGGCCGCCATGCCCAGCCCGTCGTCCGTGATGACGAGCTTGTCGATGCCGCCTTCCCACGCCTCGATCGAAATCGAAGTCGCCTGAGCGTCGATGCTGTTTTCAACGCATTCTTTGACAATGTTGGCGGGCCGCTCCACGACTTCGCCCGCCGCAATCATGTTGGATAAATGTTCACTCAATACGTGTATTTTCGCCATGGTTTATTCCTCGATTTCCTCTTGCAGCTTTTTCAGCTCGTACAAGCAAGCCAGCGCCTCCCGGGGAGTCAGCTCGTCGACGTCGATCGTTTGCAATTTTTGGATCAGCTTCGATTTTTCCGGCTTGACTTCGTCCATGATAAACAAATTAGGCTGGTATCCGCTTGTGTTGTCTTGCGACTCGAATCCTTTCAGCAAGCTGGAAGCGCGCTCCAGCACGACTTTGGGCAGTTTAGCGAGCCGGGCCACGTTGATGCCATACGACTTGTCCGCCTTGCCTTTGACGATGCGGTAGCGAAACTCGATTTCGCCTTTCTTTTCCTGCACGTCGACGTGGACGTTTTTCATCGTGGCGTGCTCTTCTTCCAAATTCGTCAGTTCGTGGTAATGAGTGGAAAACAGTGTCTTGGCTTGGAGGGCCGCGTCAATGTATTCAAGCATCGCCTGGGCGATCGCCATACCGTCGTATGTCGCCGTTCCGCGGCCAATTTCGTCAAAAATAATGAGCGAGTCGGCCGTGGCGTACTGGAGGGCCGCGTTGGCTTCCATCATTTCCATCATAAAAGTCGATTTGCCCGTCAGCAAATCGTCGCTCGCCCCGATCCGGGTAAAGATCCGGTCGAACAACGGCAGGTTCGCGCTGCGCGCCGGGATGAAACTTCCCATTTGCGCCATAATAACGAGCAGCGCGTTTTGACGCATATACGTCGACTTTCCGCCCATGTTCGGTCCGGTAATGAGTTCGATGTGCTCCTGCTCGTCCATGATCCAGTCGTTAGAAATGTACGCGCTCATGCGCGCATCCAAAATCGGATGCTTGCCTTCGAGCACTTCCACGCGGTGGCTGGCGTTGAATCGGGGCCGCACATAGCCTTCCTTGCCCGCCAGTTCGGCCAGCGCCACGAGCACGTCGACAGTCGCCAAAGCGTGGGCGCACGTATGCAAATCGAAAAGATTCGCCTTGATGGTCGCCAGCAGCTGCTGGAACAGCTCCATTTCCAGCTTCACTTTCCGTTCCTGGGCGTGGAGGATCTTTTCCTCCTCCTCTTTCAATTCCTGGGTTATAAAACGGGTGGCGTTGGCCAGTGTCTGCTTGGCCACATAGCCGAATTCCGGCTTGATTCGTTCAAGATTTCCGTTCCGCACTTCGATATAGTATCCAAACACGCGGTTGTAGCCGATTTTCAACGACCGCACTTCGGTCCGTTCCCGTTCTTTTTGTTCCAGAGCGATGATGTAGTTTTGCCCCTCATCCGCGATTTTTTTCACTTCGTCCAGCTCTTCGGAGTAGCCGGCCCGAAACACGCCGCCCTCTTTTAGCGTCAAAGGCGGCTCGTCCACGATCGCGCCCTGAATCGTTTCATACAAGCTCTGGCATGTGGGAACCGATTGAAACTGCGGATACGCTTCCAGCCGGCCGGCCATCTCGAGAATCGGCGCGGCGTGCTCGAGCGAGGCGACAAGCTGGATGATGTCGCGCGGGCTGGCGTTGCCGTACGCGATCCGGGAAGCCAGGCGTTCCATGTCGTAAATAAACCCCAAATGATCTTTCAGCTGTTCCCGCAGCATGAAGTCGTCCATCAGCTGCTCGATCGCGTCCTGGCGCTGTTCGATCGGGCCTTGTTCGATGAGCGGAGCGACGATCCACTGTTTGAGAAGCCTTGCGCCCATGGCGCTTTGCGTCCGATCCATGAACTCCCAAAGGGAGATGGCTTTGGCGGCGTTGGAACGGCTTTCGGTCAGCTCGAGATGCTGTTTCGTGTCGTAATCCATTTGAAGGATATGGTCCTGGTCCATTTTCTCGATTTGGAAAAAATGGTCGATGTGCTGCTTCTGGGTCTTTTTCAAATACCCCATCAGCAAGCCCAGCGTTTCGCGCATCGACTCGTCGTTTTCGGTCAGCAGCTTTTCATCGTCGGGCTCCAGCGGGCTTTTTTTATGGGTCGAAATCAAAAAGCGGTCCAGTTCCTCAAACGCCGCTTTCCATCGTTTATCCATTGTGGAATCCACGACGATTTCGCTCACATTCATTTCCAGCAGCGCTTTTTGCAGCCGGACGAGCGAGCGCTCCAGCTTTTGGCTTCGAAGCTCGCCTGTACTCAGCTCGCAATACAAAACGCACACTTCATAGCCATTCATATGAATGGCGGCTAAATAGTTGCTTGCTTTGGATTCAGACGTTTCCTCCATGTACGTGCCGGGCGTCACGATTTTGATAATGTCCCGATCCACGAGCCCTTTGGATTGGGATGGATCGGACAGCTGCTCGCAAATCGCCACCTTGTAGCCTTTTTTGATGAGACGCTGAATGTAAGCCTGCGCGGCGTGGAACGGGATGCCGCACATCGGCACTTTTTCTTCGACGCCCGCCGAGCGGCCGGTCAGGACAAGGTCGAGTTCCCTGGAGGCCGTTTTGGCGTCTTCGAAAAACATTTCGTAAAAATCGCCGAGCCTGTAAAAGAGGATCGAGTCCTGGTTTTCTTCTTTCAGCTTTAAATAATGCTGCATCATCGGAGTGTATTGCTGTTTTTTTGGCACGTTTCTTCGTCCTTTCTATCCATCTTCAAGAAATCCTTGTTTTTCATTATACCAAATCTTTTCGCCTTAGTGATATACTATGAAAACAAGGGGGTCATTTGTGAAACATAAAATCAAAATCGGAAAACACACTTTGCGAATCGACATCGGCTTTATTCTCATTTTGCTTTGGATGTGCGCGCTCAGCTGTCTTGCTTTATATACATCGTTTAATTTGATCAGTATCGGATCGGGTACCCGCTATCTTGTGATGCAGGTCATCTGGTACATCGTCGGCTTCACGACGATGGGGATCATCGGCTATTTTCACAACCGGGTCTTGTACCGCTACATGCGGCCGGCCTACAACTTTTTGATGGGATGTCTGGTGTACTTGTTTTTGTCGATGGTCTGTTCCCGGCTGCTTCACTTCAACCTCCCGCTCGCTCCGACGCTCAACGGCGCGGTTTCCTGGTTTCAGATCCCGTTCATATCGAGTTTTCAGCCTTCGGAGTTTTTGAAGATCGTCCTGATTGTCATGACGGCGCAAACGATTACGAGCTTTCAGAAAAAGCATAAAAACCCGACCATGCATGACGATTTGCACATGCTGTGGGAAATCGGAAAAGTCGTGCTGCCGCCGCTGGTGCTCATTTTTCTTCAACCGGACACGGGCGTTTGCATCATTATCTTCGTCACGATTCTCGTCATGCTTATGTGCTCGGGGATCCGGAAGCAGTATATTTGGATTTTGCTCGGTTTGGCGGTTCTCGCCATTGGCGGCTTTTTCTACTTGTATTTTTTCCAGGAGGATTTCCTGCACTCGTTTGTTTCCAGCTACCGCTTGCAGCGTATCGACGCCTGGCTGGATCCCGAAAGCAACATTCGGGGCAGCTCCAACCAGTTGTACACCGCCCTGCTTTCTTTAGGCAGCTCGGGGCTGACCGGCTATGGCTTGCAGCCTAACATCATCGCGATTCCCGAGGCCCATACGGACTTCATTTTCGCGGCGTTTGGTCAAAGCTTTGGTTTGATTGGCACGACGGTGATTGTGCTTTCGTGCTTTGGACTCGACTTGTATTTGTGCAAGATCGCCTACAACATGCGCAACCGGACGGACCGGTTGATCGTCATCGGCGTTATCGGCATGCTGTTTTACCAGCAAATCCAAAACCTGGGCATGATCGTCGGCCTGCTGCCGATCACGGGTATCACCTTGCCGCTTATCTCGTATGGCGGCAGTAGTATCCTTTCCTATTTTATCGCCTTTGGATTCATTTCAAATTCCAGTCCACAGGCGCGCAAAAAAGGCATTCGAATTGGAAAGTTGAAGAAAAGAACCTCGGCTAATAAAGGTTCTTCAAACGTTTAAGATAGGAATACGTGCGATATCGGGCGAATCGCACTTTTTTTTCGGATGTCCAGATTTCCACTCGTTCGTTGCCGGCCAGCGACCGCTCGAGATGGTCGTAGCACACATGCGCCTCTCCAAGCTCTTTCGATAAAATCGTAATGACCCGGTTGGTGTTCATTATGTACGGATTGCGCAAAGAGTGGTGGTTTTTATGGGAAATGGGCATGATTTCACACAACTGCATCACTTCCAGTCCGCTGTCGATCACGGCTCCGTTGAGGGCGCGGTTCACAGCGGTCGAACCGGCTTGCGAAGAAACGCAAATGCCGGAACCGGTCGCGCGTTCGAAAAACTCATGATCCAAATAAATATCGAGAATCAACGTCTTGGAAAACGATTCGATGCGCATTTCATTCAAAGAGTAAATCGTTTCCCCGTTTTCCAGTTTCATTGCCAGAAGCGGAGACTGCTCGATGTCCGGCTCACCTTTTTCGATGTCCTCTAAAAACATTTCAATTTCCTGCTGGGTATAATCGGTAAAAAAACCAAGCGTTCCCGTATGGATACCGATAAAGGCGATGCGATCCAGCTGCTCCAAATACTGGTGGATGGCTCGCAACAGCGTTCCGTCGCCGCCAATGCATAAAATGATTTCCGGTTGCTCCGGATCGTAAATCCACCCTCGTTTTTCACATTGCGACCGGATGTAGGCCGCGATTTGAACCGAATTGGGATCGGAACGATCGACGATATTGAATTTCATCGGATTGCGAAGTGGATACATGCAGGAAACTTCGCTTCCCCCTTCCTTGTGCGTATCCTTTGATTCCTTGGTGATTTGGCTCATCGTGCTTTTGTTTGTTTCCTGTTCATTGTATCATGAAAACAGAAGGTGATAGACAATGTACGAAAATAAAGAACGTGAGTTGAAACTTCTGCTTTCCAGGCAAAAGTACGATGAGATTTTATCTTCCTGTGATTTTCCGGTTTGCCGCACGCAAACCAATGTGTATTTCGACACACCCGATTCGCAAGTACGCGACGCGGGTTGCGCGCTGCGGATCCGAACTACGAAAGACGAACGGATTTTCACATTGAAAAAACGGATCGACCCGATCACGCTCATCGAGCTGGAACGTCCGATCGACGCCGACACGATCGCCGCCATCCGCGATCCGCAAGTGCTTTCGTGGCTGACGGAGTATCATATTCCTGTTCAGAAACTTCAGCCGGTCGCTTCGTTTACGACAACAAGGCGTCTTTTAAAACTCGACCACGCCGAGCTTTGTCTGGATCAGACGACATTCGCGCACCATACGGATTATGAAATCGAATATGAATATTTTGAAGACCACGACGGAGTGCGGGCGTTTAACGAGTTTCTCGCCCCGTTTGGATTGCGGTATGAAAAAAATTGCTCCAGCAAAATTGCCAGAGCAATGAAAGATTGAGCCAAATTAGATTTTGTGCATCAAGCGGTAGAAGAAGGATTTTGAATTGTATTCTTCTTCTTTTCTTTTATAGTCCTCGTTTTTGCGTTTGAGTTCTTCCGCCTCGGACAGTTCTTTTTTTAATTTCTGATTTTCAGATTCCAATTCGGAAATTTTAGACTCTTTTGTTTGGTTTTCCAGCAAAAACGTCTGCCGGTTTTTTTCCAGTTCCAGCAGCAGTCTTTCTTTATACAGTTGCTCGATTTGATTCGCCGCTTTTTCCTTCTCTTCAATGATCGCTTTCAGCTTCTCATTTTCATAGCGAAGTTCCATTTCCACAGCCGACACTTCGTGTTTTTCCTTCCGGAAATACGTCGACAGTTTTTCCACGCCTTCCGCTTTGATCGTGATCCGCTTCGTTTCCGGGTTTTTATATTTCCAATCTTTATCCGGATTGTCTTTGACAAGTTTGGCGATGGCTTTATCGACTGTATTCCGGGATTTGTTGAAATGCTGACAAATCTGCGCAATATCCATATCATAGTAAACGTCGATCGTTTTTTCGACTTCAGACATTCCAATCATCCTCTCTTTTTCATAAATAAAAATCAGCGAATGCATTATAGCATACTTTATATTGAATAGCTATTCCGATTGGCCCGGATACGAAAAGCGAAAAAAGAACGCCATTTTCGCCTTCTGGTTTCCACCGATTTTCTTTTATATGATTTATATATGATTTTCATATATTTTCAACTTTTTTGAATTTCTCTCAAGATTGAGGTGTGATTTTTACGATTTATTTCATATGACCGGTAAGGTTTTCGTTTTTCTTCCTTTCTCCATGTTTTTCACCTCTTCTTTCCTTATCCCTTTTCGGTAATAAAAAAAGCGAAGGATTCAACGCTCCTTCGCCAGAAAAAGGACTATTTTTCGTTCGAGCTGCGTCCTTCGAACGCTTTCGCCAAGGTTCGGGCATCCGCGTAATCCAAATGTCCCCCCACCGGAATTCCATGCGCCAGCTTCGATACTTTAACATGTCCTTGCAGCAGCTTTTCCAAATACAGCGCGGTCGTCTCGCCTTCAATCGTCGGGTCCACCGCAAGAATCACTTCCTCTGTTTCTTCATTGATCCGTTTCAGCAGCGCGTTGATGTTCAACATATCCGGCAGGATGCCTTTGGATGTGTTAATCAACCCGTTCAACACATGATACACCCCTTCATACGATTGCATATTCTCAATCGCCACAATGTCTTTCGGATAGGAAACGACGCAGATGATGTTCTGATTTCGGTTGTGATTTTCACATATCGAGCAGATTTTGCCGCTGCTCAAGTTCCCGCAAATTTCGCAGTGCTGAATTTGATCTATGCCATTCAGAGACGCGATCAGATCTTTTCGTTTTTCCGCGTCCCAATCCAAAATGGTAAACGCGTATCGTTCGGCGGTTTTCGCCCCGACGCCAGGCAGACGCTGCAAGGCGAAAATCAGATTTTCTAACTGGTTTGGATACATACAGACTCCTCTCTTTAATCTTCAAAAATTTGAATGGTTGGAAACACTTTTGTCATTAAGTCTCCCTCGTTGTTTTTCGTATTTTCCGTTTTTTGTTCCTTTTTCAGTTCCACGACAACCGGCTCCGGCAAATCATGGCTGGCCATGCGTTCCCGAAACTGCCGGACGACGCGCTCGTATTGCGCTTTGGGAACCGCGAACAGTTTTTTCGGTGTTCCAAGAAGGCCTTCGAAATAATCCAGGAAACCGATGTTGAATTCCATTTCGTTCAGCTCATCCGCTTCGAGCGGATGCTGGGTTTCCACGAGCACATAATTGGAGCCACTGGCGACCAGCTGGCTATTTTTAAGCAAACTGATACTGCGAATCCATCTCAAATCTGTCATTAGCTGATCTTGAATATTGAATTTCATCGCGTCTTTTTGGCGCTCCGATTTCGTCGCGCCAACGAGTAAACCAAGCACATATTCGTCTTCAAACCGAATGCGCTCGGACTGAAAATTAGCATTTTTTGTGTCAATAATTGTTTCACGTGAAACATCAGAAATGGGAATAGGATGTGAAAAGCCCTGTTTTTGGGGGATTTTCACTGTTTTTTGGCCGATTTCTGACTGTTCAGATGGCTCATTCTTCGAAAAATCGTACTTTTTCACCTCTGAAACCGGAATGTTTTCAGAATTCGAAGCCGAAGCATCTGAATACGAATTTGACAGAAACTGCAAAAACGCGCCCTCGATATAATCCAAAATCCGACTGGCATATGAAAACTTGCTGTAGGTGTCCATCAACAAATTCATCAAAGCGATCCGTCCGCTCAAGGGAATGTTTTTCATCGACTCATGGACGACTTCCTTCGTGCTCTCGTCCACAAGCGTCGAATTCGCCGAGTACTCCAAAATCACGCTGTCTTTCAATAAGCGAATCGCGTCCGCCGTGAATCGTTTCAAATCGAAACCGTCCTCGTCAATGCCATGGAGAAACTCAATCACATCTTCCACTTTGCGCTCGCTTAAATCCATCAACAGCCGCCCAATGTCCTGCTTCGTGACGACACCATATACCTCCCGCACGTCGTCCAGCTCGATATGCTTGTCGCAATACGCCACGCATTGATCCAAAATCGACAGCGAGTCGCGCATGCCGCCATCGCTCAATTCCGCAATGAGCGACAAAGCCGGCAGCGAGGCGTCGATGCCTTCCTCCTGGCAAACCGTCGTCAAACGGGAAACGATGTCCTTGATCGCGACTTTGGAAAAATCGAAACGCTGACAGCGGGAAATGATGGTTGGAATCACTTTGTTTGGCTCCGTCGTCGCAAAAATGAAAATCACATGTTCCGGAGGCTCCTCGATCGTTTTGAGCAACGCGTTGAACGCGCCGGTCGTCATCATATGCACCTCGTCAATAATATAGACTTTGTATTTGCCTTCCATCGGCGCGTATTTCACCCGCTCGATCAAGTTCCGAACCTCGTCCACGCCATTGTTGCTGGCGGCGTCGATTTCTATAATATCCGGATGGGAATTGGACAGCGCCATCTTGCAGTTGGGACATTGATTGCATGGCGCGTTTTGAGGATCGGTGCAGTTGAGCATGCGCGCGAAAATCTTCGCGATCGAAGTCTTTCCCGTTCCCCGCGGTCCGCAAAACAAATACGCGTGCGAGATCCGGTTGTGCAGCACGGCGTTTTTCAACGTTTGAATGATTTGCCGTTGGCCAACGACTTCCTCGAAATTCGATGGCCGGTATTTGCGATAAAGCGCCTGATACGCCATACGTCATCGCTCCTTTCCGATATACTTTCCCATTATAGCATGAGAAGCCGCCGCTGTTGGACATCGGATTTCGAATTGCTTCCCGAAACGGAACCCGATACAATGAAAGAGAGAAAGGAGAAAGACGATGAAAGGGATCATCTTTGATATGGACGGCCTGATGATTGACTCGGAAAGAGTCACCTACGAAGGCTATGTGGAACTTTGTGAAAAGCTCGGAAAGACATTGACCGTCGATATGTATGTCCAATGCCTCGGAAAGCCGGTCCCGCAAATTTGGGATGTGTTTTACAAAGGGTTTGGCAGCGACTTCCCGGCACCGGAAATCATGAAGGCGAACCACGACCGGATGGCCGCCCAGTTCGAACAAGAAGGCGTACCCGTCAAACCCGGGTTGCGCCCGCTTCTCGACTATTTAAAAGCGCAGGGATATAAAACGTGCGTGGCGACCAGCAGCACGCGGGAGCGCGTCGACAAAATTTTAGCCAAAGCGGATTTAGCCAACGCGTTTGACGAGACGATTTGCGGCGATGAAGTGGAAAGAGGAAAGCCGGATCCGGAAATCTTTTTGAAAGCGTGCCAAAAGCTCCAGCTTCCACCGGAAGCGTGTCTAGTTTTGGAAGACAGCGAAATGGGAATTCTAGCCGCCAGCCGGGCCGGCATCCGGGTGGTCTGCGTTCCGGATATGAAATACCCGGAACCGGAATACGCCAAAAAAACGTGGAAAATCGTGGAACGACTTGATCAAGTCATTCCGCTTTTACGCGAATCGGAGCAATCATAGGAAAAGGAGCGCCTCAATCCGATGGCGCTCCTTGTTTTTTTTGTTCTTTTCGCAATTTCCGTTTTTTTCTGAAAAAATCCGACAGCAAAGCCGAACACTCCGGCTGCAAAATTCCTCCTTCATAGGAAGGGTAGTGATTGAAACCGGGAACGGCGAATAAATTCGTACACGATCCCACGCAGCCTCCTTTGGGATCGTACGCCCCAAAGACGACCCGGCGAATACGGGACTGGATGATGGCTCCCGCGCACATCGGACATGGTTCAAGCGTCACATACAAATCGCAGTCGTCCAGCCGCCAGGAACCAAGTTTCCGGCACGCTTTTTCAATAGCGATGATTTCCGCATGCGCGATGGAACGTTGCTTTGTTTCGCGTCGGTTCGATCCTCTCGCGATGATTTGGTTGTCTTTGACGATCACGCAGCCAATCGGCACCTCGTCGTATTTCAGCGCTTTCTTCGCTTCCACAATGGCTTTCTTCATCCAGTATTGCTCGTCCATTTCTGCTTCCTCGACTTTTCCATAAAAAAAACTACTACACATACGGGAGCTTCCTTAAGGCTGCTTCATTCCTGACCTGACCTGATTCGTAAGATCGTATTGTAGTAGCTCATTCATAATAGCAAACTTCCAAATTCCTGTCAATTCAAAACAGAAAGGTTTGGATTAGCGAACCGGAACGAGTTTTTCTTTCATTCCCATATACGGCCGCAGCACCTCCGGAATGCGAACCGATCCATCCGCCTCCAGATTGTTTTCCAGGAAGGCGATCAGCATTCTGGGCGGCGCCACGCACGTGTTGTTGAGCGTGTGGGCGAAATACTTCTTGCCGTTCTCGTCCTTGACCCGGATTTTCAGTCGGCGCGCCTGCGCGTCTGTCAAATTGGAACAGCTTCCCACTTCAAAGTATTTTTGCTGTCGAGGGGACCATGCTTCGACGTCGACCGATTTGCATTTGAGATCCGCCAAATCGCCCGAGCAGCATTCCAGCGTTCGGACCGGCACATCCATCGAGCGGAAAAACTCTACCGTGTTCATATACATCTTCTTGAACCAGTCCATGGAATCTTCCGGTTTGCAGACGACGATCATTTCCTGCTTCTCAAACTGGTGGATCCGGTACACGCCCCGCTCTTCGATTCCGTGGGCGCCCTTTTCCTTCCGGAAACAAGGCGAGTACGAAGTGTACGTGTATGGAAGGTCTTTTTCGTCGAGAATCGTGTCAATGAATTTTCCAATCATCGAATGCTCGCTCGTTCCAATTAAATACAGATCCTCGCTGTCGATCTTATACATCATGCCTTCCATTTCCGCAAACGACATGACGCCGGTCACGACATTGGAGCGAATCATGTAAGGCGGGATGACGTACGTGAATCCCTTGTCGATCATGAAGTCGCGCGCGTAAGACAAAATAGCCGAATGCAGTCTGGCGATATCGCCCATTAAATAATAAAAGCCGTTTCCCGCCACTTTGCGGGCGCTGTCCAAGTCGATTCCATGAAACGACTCCATAATCTCGGTATGGTAAGGAATCTCGAAATCCGGAACAAACGGTTCGCCAAAGCGCTCCAGCTCCACGTTTTCCGAATCGTCTTTTCCAATCGGAACGCTGGCGTCGATCATATTCGGAATTTGCATCATCTTTTCCTGCACCGCAGCCCGCAGCGCGTCTTCTTTATTCGAAAGCGCGTTCAAATCCTCGGCAATCGCGGCCACCTTTTGTTTGGTTTGCTCGGCTTCCTCTTTTTTTCCTTGTCCCATCAGTTTTCCGATTTCTTTGGAAATCGACTTGCGCTGACTGCGCAGATCGTCCGCCTGCCGCTGCGTTTGCCGTAAATCCAGATCGTCCTGGATCACTTCATCCACGAGATGCAGCTTATGATCCTGGAATTTCTTTTTCATATTCTCTTTCACAAGATCTGGGTTCTCTCGAACAAATTTGATATCTAGCATGTTCTCCTCCTATAAAAAAGAGACCTTCAAAAAGGACGAAGGTCTCGTGGTGCCACCTTTTTTCTTTTCACGTGAAACATTTTCCGGAAAAGTCTTCCACAAAATAACGGTGTGGGCCGAAACCGGATACTGGATTCCCCGGTTCACTCGAAGGGGCTCGACACGCGGATCCAAGGGACATTCGCACCACCCATGTCCTCTCTGCGCTCTTTGCCGCGTATACTGTCCTTCTCGATGTTTTCGGTTTTAATATATCATATTTGTCTTTGATTTCAACTCCGGTTTTTTATTCCGTCAAGTTTTCTTCAAAGACATTCATTTCCTGCTCGTCGTTGGATTCCACATCCAGCCGCTCAACCATGCCTTCGCCGTCTTTGACAATGTCGATCTCTTCGACTTCTTCCTCGTCGCCATTCACCAGCGTCACCTTCGTCACTTTCGCCCCGTCGTTCAAACTAATGAGCTTCAGTCCCTGGGTGTTGCGGCCATAGACGCCGATATCGGCTAACCGCAAACGAATCATGATGCCTGTGCTCGACACGATCAACGCGTCCTCGTCGCCTTTGACCGCCTGAAGCGAAACCAGGCTGCCGGTCTTCTCCGTAATGTGGAGCGCTCGGACGCCTTTTTTGCCACGCGACGTCAAACGGAAATCGTCGAACTGGCTGCGTTTGCCATATCCGTTTTCCGATACGACAAGAACCGTGTCGCCTTCATGGGAGAGGGCCACGCCAATCACCGTTCCGCCATCCGTGTTGAATCCTTGCACGCCCGACGCGGTTCGTCCCATCATCCGGATTTCCTTTTCGTCGAAGCGCACCGCTTTACCGTTGTCGCCCGCGATGATGACTTCGTCATCGCCTCGTGTCGCTTTCACATACCGCAGCTCGTCGCCTTCGCGCAGCGTGATCGAGATCTTGCCGTTTTTATTGATGTTGTCGAACTCCGACACCGGCGTGCGTTTCGCCAATCCGTTTTTCGTGACAAACAACAACGACTCGACGCCTTCCTTGTCTTCCGGGATCGGCAGCAGCGTCTGCACTTTTTCATCCGGCAGCAGCTCGATAATATTGACGATTGGCAATCCTTTCGCCGTGCGGGAAGCGTTTGGAATGTTGTAGCCCTTCAAACGATACACCCGTCCTTTGTTCGTAAACAGCAAAATGTGGTTATGCGTCGTCATCGCCACCATCGTATCCACCGAATCCTCTTCGTTGAGCGTCACGGATTTGATTCCGCGTCCGCCGCGGTTTTGGGCGTGGTACGTATCGACCGGCTGCCTTTTAATATAGCCTGACTCCGTCAATGTGATAATGATATCCTCGCGAGGAATCAAATCCTCGTCCTCCATGTCGACATAGGAATCGGCGATCTCGGTTCGCCGCTCGTCGCCAAACCGGTTGACCATTTCGTCCAAATCGTCGCGAATGATTTGAAGAACCCGGGAATGGTTGGCTAAAATGTCTTTCAAGTCGGCAATCGTTTTCAAAAGAGCCTGGTACTCGTTTTCGATTTTTTCCCGTTCCAATCCCGACAGCCGCCGCAGCTGCATCGCCAAAATGGCTTTCGCCTGCACCGGCGAGAATCCGAACGCCGCGCACAGATCAGCGTTCAATCCGTTTTCATCTTTATGGGAGGAGCGAATCATATGAATGACTTCATCCAAATGATCCAGCGCGATCCGCAATCCTTCCAAAATATGCGCCCGTTCTTCCGCTTTACGCAATTCATATCTCGTTTTTCGGATAATCACATCCGTTTGATGATCAATGTAGTCGACGATGATTTCCTTCAGCGTCAGCTGTTTTGGCTTTCCGTGCTCCAAGGCGAGCATGTTGATGCCAAACGAGCTTTGAAGCGGCGTCAATCGGAACAGCTGATTCAAAATCACATCTTCCTGCGCGTCTTTTTTCAGCTCCATGACGATGCGCACGCCTTCGCGGTTGCTTTCGTCGTTCAAATACGTGACGCCTTGCAGCGCCTTATCCCGAATGAGAGCCGCCATCTTCGTCATCAAGTTGGCTTTGTTGATGGCGTAAGGAATTTCATAAAAGATGATCCGCTTACGGCCCTGGCTCAATTCCTCGACCCGGTACTTCGAACGAATCGAGATGGAACCTCTTCCTGTTTCATATGCCTGGCGGATTCCCTTGCGGCCCAAAATAATGCCGCCCGTCGGAAAATCCGGTCCTTTAATGTGTTCCATGAGCTCGGGCACCGTGATATCCGGATCGTCCATGACCGCCTTGATGCCATCCACCGTTTCATTCAAATTGTGCGGCGGAATGTTGGTCGCCATCCCGACCGCGATCCCGACCGCCCCGTTGAGCAGCAAGTTCGGAATGCGGCTAGGCAAAACGACTGGCTCCTCGCCTTCCGAGTCGTACGTCGGCGTGAAGTCGACCGTTTCCTTGTTGATGTCGGCCACCATCTCCATCGAGATCTTCGACATCCGCGCCTCGGTATAACGCATCGCCGCCGCACCATCGCCATCCAGGGAGCCAAAGTTGCCGTGGCCGTCCACGAGCGGATACCGGTAGGAAAAGTCCTGCGCCATGCGCACCATCGCGTCGTATACGGCCGTATCGCCATGCGGATGGTACTTGCCGATGACATCGCCGACGATCCGGGCGCTTTTTTTGTGCGCCACCGTGGCCGTCATATTCAAACTGTTCATCGCATACAAAATCCGGCGGTGAACCGGTTTCAAACCGTCCCGCACATCCGGCAGCGCGCGCTGCACGATGACCGACATCGAATAGTCGAGAAACGACTCCTTCATTTCTTTCGAGATCTCAACGTTTTCGACCTGGTCGTGCTGAGACTCTAATATTTCGAATTCTTCCATGTTTTCATGTTCTGGCATGCCGGACCTCCTAGTAATCTAATGTTGCGTATGTCGCGTTCGTTTGAATGAAATCGCGTCTTGGCTCGACGTCTTCTCCCATCAACATGTCGAACACCGCGTCGGCCTCCATCGCGTCCTCAACTGTGACCCGCTTCAGGATCCGGTGCTTTGGATCCATCGTCGTTTCCCACAGCTGTTCCGCGTCCATCTCGCCAAGACCTTTGTAGCGCTGCACTTTGTAGCCTTCTTTAAATTCGGCGCGCAGCGTATCCATTTCCTGTTCCTTGTAGGCGTAGGCGATCTTTTTTCCTTTTTGCACTTTGTACAGCGGCGGCTGGGCGATGTACACATAGCCCCCGTCGATAACCGGCTTCATGAACCGGTACAGGAACGTGAGCATCAGCGTGCAAATGTGCGAGCCATCGACATCGGCATCGGTCATGATGACGATTTTGTGGTAGCGCAGCTTGGACACGTCCACTTCGTCCTGAATGCCGCATCCAAACGCCGTGATCATGCTGCGGATTTCCGCGTTTTCAAAAATACGGTTCGGCCGCGCCTTTTGCACGTTCAAAATCTTTCCTCGCAGCGGCAGGATGGCTTGCGTTTTCGCGTCGCGTCCCTGCTTAGCCGAACCACCGGCGGAATTTCCCTCGACGATGTAAATCTCGCACTCGCTCGCGTCTTTGCTCGAGCAGTCCGTCAATTTACCCGGCAGCGAGGAAATCCCGTCCAGCGCCGACTTGCGCCGCGTTAGCTCGCGGGCTTTTTTCGCCGCAATGCGCGCCTTGGAGGCGACCATCGCTTTTTCAACAATCGACTTGGCGATTGTCGGATTTTCCAAAAAGAAGCGCTGCATCTTCTCGCCCACGATGTTGGAAACGATTTTTCGAACTTCCGAATTGCCAAGCTTCGTTTTCGTCTGTCCTTCGTATTGCGGATCCGGATGCTTGATGGAAATGATCGCCACCAGCCCTTCCTTCACGTCGTCTTGCGAAAGCGTTTCGTCTTTCTTCAGCAAATTGTTGTCTTTTCCGTATTTGTTGATGACACGCGTCAGCGCCAGCCGGAAACCGTCTTCGTGAAAACCGCCTTCGTGCGTGTTGATGTTGTTGCAAAAAGAGTAAATGTTGGACTGGTACCCCTCGTTGTACTGGAGCGCCACTTCCGCGAAAATGTTGTCCTGCAGGCCGTCCACGTAAATGACCCGGTCCGAAATCGTCTGTTTTCCTTTGTTAAGATATTCCACGTACTCGATGATTCCGCCCTCGTAGTGGTAGTCGCTTTGACGCGCTTCTTCCGGATCGCGCTCGTCCTTCAACGTCAGACGGATATCCCGGTTCAAAAAAGCGAGCTGACGAAGTCTTGTGTTCAAAATATCGTAGTCGTACTCTGTCGTTTCCTTAAAAATGCGCGGATCGGCTTTGAACCGGACGAGCGAGCCGGTTTGAGTCGTCTCGCCAATGACTTTCAATGGCTCGACCGTATGCCCGCCATCCTCGAAGCGGATAAAGTACACTTTTCCATCCTGGAAAACGGTGACTTCCATCCATTCGCTCAACGCGTTGACGACGCTGGCGCCCACGCCATGCAAACCGCCCGACACCTTGTACGCGCCGCCGCCGAATTTACCGCCCGCGTGCAGGACGGTCATAATCGTTTCCACCGCGCTGATGCCTGTCTTTTCGTGAATGCCTACCGGCATGCCTCGACCGTTGTCGCGCACCGCGATGACGTTGCCCGCTTCGATGACGACGTCGATTTGGTTCGCGAAGCCCGCAAGCGCCTCGTCGATGCCGTTGTCCACGATTTCCCAGACGAGATGATGCAAGCCGCGAGAACTTGTCGAGCCAATGTACATCCCGGGACGAAGCCGAACCGCTTCGAGTCCCTCGAGCACCTGAATGTCGTCGGCGGTGTAGGAATGGTCGACAAACGTCGCTTCGTTTTCCATCTCCTCAAATTTTAAAAATTCTTCGTTTTTATGTTCACTCATGCAAGTCCTCCTTTATCTTCCCGTTCTCAATCTCGTAAAATTTCACCGGCCGCTCGAACCACGATTTCGGGATTGGCTCGGCGCTGGTGATAAATATTTGCATCGTTTCCGGCAGCATCGCGATCAGCTTGCGGCGTCGGCTTTCATCCAGCTCGCTGAACACGTCGTCCAGCAAAAGAATCGGATACTGGCCGCCTTTTTCATAGACGATTTGCGCCAGACCGAGCTTGAGCGCGAGCAGCACGCTGCGCTTTTGTCCCTGGCTGGCCGCCTCCACCAGCGGCACTCCGTCCAGCAAAAAGACGAAGTCGTCCTTATGCACGCCGATTTGCGTGTTCTTGTATTGAAGATCGCGTTCCAGCGTCTTCTCGTAGCAGGCGCGCATCGCCTGCTGCAAATCGTCTTCCTCGATGGACACAAACGTTTCGTAACGCGCCTCCATCCGTTCCTGCCCGTCGCTAAAAAAAGGATACAAAGTTCTTACTTTTTCCATCAGCTCGTCAAGAAAGCGATGACGCTGGGAAATGATGATTTTTTGATCCTGAATCATCTGTCGCGTATACACATCCAGCAGGGAACGGTCGACGTATGGCTGCTTCAGCGCCTGGTTTCTTTCTTTGAGCAGCTTCTGATAGTGCGACAAAGTCGCCGTATACGACTTTGACAGTTTGATCAGCTCCATGTCGATAAACTTGCGCCGCGCCGCCGGCGCGTCCGAAAACAGCGTCATATCGTCCGGACAAAACAAAATCGCGTTCACCATGCCGACAAACGAAGAATACTTCGCGACCGGATCGTTGAATCGAAACAGTTGTTTTTTTGAATCCGAAACCGCGACTTTCAGCTCCTCGATCCGACCTTTGGATTCCACGTCGGCTTCGATCACAAAAGACGCTTCGCCATGCTTGACAAGATGCGCCAGCTTGTTCGTTCGAAACGAGCGCAGCAGCGACAAAAAATAAATGCCTTCGACGATGTTCGTCTTGCCTTGCGCGTTTTTCCCTTGCAGCACGTGAATCGTATTTTCGTCAAAAGAAAAAGAAGCCTTGTCATAATTTCGAAAATGATAGAACTTCAATTTCCTGATATTCATTCGACTTCGATCCTGACTCCGTTGGTTTCCACTACGTCGCCGGGACGTATTTTGCGTCCCCGCCTTTGATCCTTCTCGCCATTAACAAGAACTTCGACAGAATTTAAATATCCTTTCGCTTCGCCGCCGCTTTGAATAAGATCGCCTTTCTTCAAAAGCTGGCCTAACGTGATGTAGTCCGTATGTATTTTCAATTTCATAAATGAATAGCTCCTATCGTTCCTAATTATAGCATAAATTTATTGATTTTACCATATAATTCCGGTATACACAAGAAAAAAAGAAGTATCTTCACAATACTTCTAATCAAAGCTACGAACCGGGACAACGATCATCAAAACGGACTGGTCCTCCGGGTTCGTTAAGCGAAACGGCTTGAGCACACCTGTAAAGTCGATTTCCACCCGTTCACCATTCAACGCCTTGATCGCGTCCAGCATATAGGTTCCGTTGCATGTGATTGTCAGATCCTCGCCATTGTAAATCGCCGACATCAAGATCTCGTTGGAATCGCCAATCTCGCTCGAGCGCGTCTTCAAATGCACTTCCTTGGCGGCGCATTCCAGCCGAATCAAATGGACTTTGTCCTTGCGGATAAAGTTTGTTCGATCAATCGCCCGCGCCAGCTCCGTCGAATCCGACTGGTAAAAGCTGATAAATTCTTTCGGAATGATCCGTTCGACATCCGGAAAGGCGCCATCCAGCAAATTGGTTTGATACAACGTGTCGTCGAAAACGAATTGCACTTTTTTATTGTCGACAAAAATGTCAACATCGTTTTCTTCCCCTTCCAGCGACTTCACGACATCGCCAAGCGATTTTTGGGAAATCGTGATATTGAAGTCCATCGGCTGCTCTAATTGTACAATTTTTCGAGCCAGCCGATACGTGTCGGTTGCGGAACAAAACAACTGCGTGTCGATGGCTTTGAAATTGATCCCGGTCAGCACCGGCCGGCTGTCTTTATCCGAGCAGGCGAACGCGGTTTGTGTCACGATCGTACGCAGCTGGTTTTTCGAAAGCTTGAATTCGGTTTTTGGCTGGTAAAAATCAAGTTCCGGATACGCGTTGCTTTCGATACCGTTTAAATGGAACACACCCTGCTTGTTCGAAATGCGCAGCAACGTCGTATCCATCAATTCAAATTCAATGGTATCAAAATCCATTTTTCGAACGATTTCCTGCAAATATTTGGATTCGACAATAATCGAACCGGTTTGCTCGATGTGCAAATGGTTGATTTCATCCGGATAAATCGTGGATTGGATACTAATGGTCGAATCGCTGCCGGTTAATTGAATTTTGTCTTTCATGACTTCGATCCAGATCCCGGACAAAGCGGGAAGTGGTGAGTACATGGAAATCGCCCGCGACACGATCGTGAGCTTGTCGGAGAGGTATTTTCGATTGATTGTGAATTTCATAAAGACTCCTTTTTTGATGTGTGTTTTTCTTTTATTTATATAAAGTAACAACAATAAGGGCGTGGATAACTGGGGAAAACTTCGTTTCGCGCGATAACGACGCCGAAATTGTTGGATTTTCGCTGTTGAAAGACTGTGGAAAAATGGGGAAAACTACATGAGCTTCTCTTTTATTTTGTCGACGGCCATTCGAAACGCGTTGTCTTTTTTCATGAGCTCGCACGCGCGGTTGTACGACGACTGAATGGTTGTATGGTCGCGGTTTCCCAGGTCTTTTCCAATTTGCATATACGGTTTATGCAGCATTTCCCGTGATAAATACACGCAAATGTGCCGGGCGTTCATAATTTGTTTGAGTCTTGACTTCCCTTCCAGATCCGCGTACGACAAGCCGTAAAACTGTGAAACGGCTTTTTTTATTTCCCGGATCGTCAGCTCGCTTCGTTTTTCGATCACGGGTTCTTTTCCCAAATGCTCCATCGCGAATTTCATGTCGATGATATCGGGATTGAACAGTGTGGACTGGAAAATGAGCTGGTTGAGGCTGCCTTCCAAATTGCGGACGTCGTTGGAAAACGTGAGCGCCAAATAGTCCAGCACGTCGTCGCTAATGATGTCCTCCCTTCCTTCCAGCTTTTTTTTCAGGATGGCTTTGCTCGTTTCGAAGCCCGGTTTGGAAATATTGATCGCCAGACCGGAGGAGAATCGGGAAACGAGCCGGTTTTGCAGGCCGCTAAGCTCTCTTGGATGGATGTCGGACGTAATGATGATTTGCGAGTTTTTTTGGATCAGCTGATTATAAACCGTAAAAAAAACTTCCTGACTTGAAGTGTGCTGAAGGTTCTGAATATCGTCAATCAGAAAATAGTCACAGTCAAGAAGCTGTTCTTTGACCCGGTCGACCGTGTTTCCATGGATGCTTTTGGCTTTCATGGCGTCGATAAGCAAAGTGACAAAGTCACCACTATACATATAGATGACTTTTGCTTCGGGGCGTTCGGCGGACAAGTAGTTGCCGACGGCGTGGAGAAGATGCGTCTTTCCCAGACCGGAGTTTCCATAAAGCATGAGCGGGTTGAATGCGGGAAAAGAAATTTGATTGCAGGCCGCAAAGCACGCCGCGTAGGCTTCCTGATTGCTGTTTCCTTCGATAAAATTTTCGAACGTGTACGTCGGATTGAACTTGTTTTCCAGAAGCGTGTTCGTTCGTTGCTGCACGATGACTTCCGGCATCATTTGTTCCATTTCCTTGTATTCGATTAAATGGATCCGGACTGGCGAAGACCATTCCTCGCTCAGCGTCGATTCGAAAATCGCCAGCTGCCGTTCCATGATGGCTTTGGTGATCGAAGATCGGTATGCGATGTACGCGATGTCGTTTTCAATTTTAAATAATGTCGTTTTATAGATCCACGCCTGAAAATCCTGGTCGTTGAAATAGTGCGAACTATGGATCTTTTTTAGGACATTTTCCCACATCCGGTCAAAATTCGCGGGCATACGATCCCTCCTTTTAGGTTTTCATTATACATGAAAGGGGAAAAACGGGCAATCAAATCTTGAGTTTTCCACAATATCCCCAATGTAGAATGTGGATAAACTTTTCCTTATTGGGAGTATTGGGGAAAACTGGCGAAAAAGAGTGGGGAAAACTTTGGTTATCCCCAATGGAAAAATGAGAAAAAACGGATAGGTAAAACGTAAAAGTGATTTTCCCCAGTTTTCCCCATCCCCAAAATCCCCGAGCGGTGTTTAAGGGGGATAAAAGGGGAAAACCTGTGGAAATTATCCCCTTTTATCCCCGCACGTGGAAAAACAAGAAAAAGTTATCCCCTCTTTTGTGGGAAAAACCGAGGGTTTTCCGCTCTTTTCCTTTTATATTTATTGGTGGAATCGGAAAAAACATGTGTTGACGGGGTGTAGGGGATTTGCTATAATGAGTCAGCAATCTTATTTGAAAATTAATAGAAGACTGAGGGGTGTGAATGACATGAAAAGAACATATCAGCCAAGTAAGAGAAAACACAAAACAGTTCATGGTTTCCGTGCTCGTATGGCTACCGTCGGTGGTCGTAAAGTTCTAGCTCGCAGAAGAGCAAAAGGTAGAAAGGTATTATCCGCATAGAAATCACCAGTTTAGGTGATTTTTTTGTCTGGATAAAGATGTATGAAAAAGAAGTGCAGAGTTTGTAAAAACTACGAGTTTTCTTCGATTATCCAGAAAAGGAAATATATCAAGTCTAGTGCGTTTGTTTTTTATTATCAACCGAAGAAAGAAGAACACGCGCGTGTCGGGATCAGTGTCGGAAAAAAACTCGGAAACGCTGTCGCGCGCAACAAGGTAAAGCGGCAGATCCGCGGAATGATCGACGCGCTATATACGTTTGATGAAGCGTATGACACGATCCTGATCGTTCGTCCGGTTTATCAAAAACAAACGTTCGAGCAAAACTTCAAAGAACTTGAAACAAGCAAGAGAAAGCTTGACCGAAGACGACAAGGAAAGGAACAAAGATGACTCATTTTTTACAAAGCAAGTTTAAGATTTTCATGCTTTGCGCATTTGTCCTGCTTGGTTTGACCGGCTGTTCCAATCCGCGAGGAACGGATGGAAAAACAAAAGTCGATCAAATCATCGCCAGCGAGCAAATGGTCGTTGAAAAAGGCCGGATCAACGTGTCGGATATCAGCGACGAGGCATTGAAAAAGAAATATGAAAAGCTTGGTGACAAGGATACGATCACAATCGAGCCGACTTCATTTAGCGAAGCGTTATCCGCGAGCTGGTTCGACGGATTGATCGTATGGCCGATTGCGCAGCTAATCAACGTGTTTGCATCGTGGACGGATGCGGGAATCGGAATTATTTTAGCGACGTTGCTCATTCAGATTCTCGTCTTCGCGTTTACGTACAAATCCCAGCTTTCGATGCAGCGGATGCAGGAGGCGCAGCCGGAAATCGAGCGCCTTCAAAGCAAATACAAAGGAAAAGACGACGAGCGTTCCCGCATGATGATGGCGCAGGAAATGCAGAAAGTGTACACGAAATACGATATCCATCCATTTGGATCCATTTTGGTCACCTTCATTCAGCTGCCAATCATGATGGGCGTGTACTACGCGACGATGCGGGCGGCCGCGGTCGTGTACGGAACCTTCTTTGGCATGCCGCTGTCGGAAACGCCAATCGCGGCGTTCACGAGCTTTGGTTCGGGCGACGTGCAATGGGGACCAATGATCGTTTATGTTTTGATGATCATATTCCAAATCATTTCTTTGCAGCTGCCAAAATGGCTGAAGAAATACGATGACAAGAAAAACAATGTAAAACAAAAGAAGTATTTGAAACAGGAAAACGGAATGGCCAACACGATGAATACGACGATGTATTTCTCGACCGCTTTGATCGCGGTGATGTATTTAAGCTGGCCAATCGCCATGTCGTTTTACTGGCTCGTATCGTCGGTGATTCGTTCGATTCAGTCCCTGTTCCTTCATTTTGTGATTATGGACAAAGATAAAACAAAGAAAAAGTAGGTGAGAAATCATGGAGTTTGAAAAATTTACCGGAAAAACACTTGAAGAGGCGCTGAAAAAAGCGGCGCAGGCCAAAGAGGTAACTGTGGAGGAATTGACCTACACGGTTCTCGAAGAAAAGGCTGGATTTCTAGGTATCGGAAAAACCGTGGAAATCGAAGTGTATTGTGATAAAGACATTCAACAATTTATTCATGATTATATCCAGACTTACTTTGACAACGCGCAGCTGGATGGCGAAACGGAAGTCAAAAAAGACGGCGACGATTTTTACCGCGTCATGGTGAACACTAACAATAACGCGATCCTGATCGGAAAAAACGGAAAGTCGCTGCAAGCTTTCAACCGGCTTGTAAAAGCCGCCGCGAGCGCCGCGTTTAAAAGAAGAGTTCGCTTGCTCATTGATGTCAACGGATATAAAAAAGATCGGTATGAGAAGATTTGCCGTATGGCGATTCGGGTGGCCAAAGATGTCCGCCGGACGAAAGTCGATGCCGAACTGGATCCGATGCCGGCCGATGAACGCAAAGCGATCCACAATTCTTTAGCGAAGATGGCCGATATCTCCACCCGTTCGGAAGGAGAGGGTGTCAATCGCCATTTGTGTATCTTGTATACACCAGGAAAAGAAATCGAATAAGCGGGAATTGGACATTCCCGTTTTTTTGTTAGGAGGAGAAAGACGATGAAAATTATAGCAGGATTGGGAAATCCAGGATTAAAATATGAAAATACGCGCCATAACGCCGGATTTATGACGATGGATAAAATCGCAAGGGAGCTTGGTGAAACGTGGAACCAGGAAAAGTTTTCATCCCAGTGGATCAAGACGAAAGTCCATGGAGAAGACGTGGTTTTGTTAAAGCCGCTCACGTATATGAATGAAAGCGGCATCGCCTTGCGGCAATGTCTTGATTTTTACAAAGCAGCGCCAGAAGACGTACTCGTCTTATATGACGATGTCGATTTGCCGGTAGGAAAGATCCGCCTGCGTCAAAAAGGAAGCGCCGGTGGTCACAACGGGATCAAAAGCGTGATTCAATGCATTTTTACGCAGGAGTTCGACCGCATCCGGATTGGCGTAGGAAAAGATCCTCGCATTCCGATGATCAACTGGGTGCTTGGGAAATTCCGTCCCGCGGAAAAAGAAGACATCGAAGCGGCGACGGATTTGGCCGCGCAGGCCGCAATTTATGCGATCGACCATCCGTACAGCGACACCATGAACCATTTTAATAAGAAGTAGGGAATTCATATGATTGATCCAATTTTAAAAAAACTGGAAACCAATCCGGTGACGCAAGCCATTTTGCGCAAAGAAAACCGGATCGGGCATTTGTATCCAATGGAGGAGGCGCTGCTTTTGACAGCGGCGTTCCAGGTGGACCGGAAAACGCGCATCATCGTCAAGCGAAACCGGTACGAAGCCAATCAGCTTTATGAACGGATTGCCGCGATGGAAGAAGATTGTCTGCTGTTCACGATGGAAGAATCGCTGCGCGTCCAGGCAATCGCCGCTTCGCCCGAAGACCGGGAAGCGGCGCTCGGCACGTTGACGCAGCTTGTTAAAAATCCAAAACCGCGGTTGATCGTCTGCAATACGGCGGGCTTTTTGCGTTTCCTCCCTTCCTATGAATTGATGAAAGAAAACATCCTCACGTTCCATGTCGGACAGGAACTGGAAATGGCGGCTCTGAAAAAAAAGCTGAACCGGATTGGCTACGGCAAGGTCAACTATGTCGACCGGCCCTGCACTTTCGCGGCCCGGGGCGGCATTGTGGACGTGTATCCGCTCGGGTACGAGCATCCGGTACGCATTGAGTTTTTCGATACCGAAATCGACTCGATTCGTTTGATCAATGAAACGACCCAGCGCACGATTGCCTCCCAAACCGAATGCACGATTGGACCAGCCACTGATATTTTATTCCAGGACGAGCAAATTGAGGAAATCAAAGCGCTTGTCAGCCAAAAGCTCGAAAAGGAAGCAGGCGCTCTTTCGGACGAGGAAGCGGAACGGCTCAACGATCATATCGAAGCGGATTTGCGGGCGCTGGAAACGTTTGAACCCGAGGCGAGGCTGTATTTGTATTTTAGTTACGTACATAGCGACAGTTTGCTTGACTACGTGGATGGCGAAGTCATTTTATCGAGTCAGGAGCAAGTGGAACGAGCCGCGAAAAAACTCAACGAGGACAACATCGCCTTCTTGCAGGAAATGATTCAGGACCGGAAGGCGCTGAGCCGGTATATCATGTTTCATGATTTATACGCGATGGAAAAAAAGAGGCCTTTTCTCATGTTCCACGAATTTCAGGATTTGCATGATCCGCTTGTTTCGAAAATTTATCCTCTGGACCAAGTCAAAGAGCCTCTGTCCCAGTTTTTTGAAACCCATCATCCGGACGCGCAGTTCGCGTTGAACGAAGAAGAACGCAAAAAAGTCGAAAGCTTGAGTCCTTTTCCGCTCCGATTTGTTCCTGATTGTTTTTATGAAGGATTTTCATATGAAAACCACGAAGTGTTTACAAGCAAAGAACTGTTTGAACAGGAGCCTAAACATCAGCGGTACCAAAAAACGTTCAAGGAAGGGCAGATTTTGGAAAATGTGCTGGAGCTGGAAAAAAACGACTATGTTGTGCATGGCCAATACGGCATTGGGCAGTATTTAGGAATCGTGACGCGTGAAACGAACGGAAAAGCGGCGGATTATTTGCATATTTTATACCGGGGCGGCGACGAGCTGTTTGTGCCTCTTTCGCAGTTTCAGCTTGTCCGAAAATACATTTCCAAAGAAGGGGCGGGCGTCAAGCTTTCCCAGCTTGGAAGCAGCCAGTGGCAAAAGACGAAAGAGCGTGTCAACGCCAAGATCGAAGAAATCGCGTCCCGGCTCATTGAGTTGTATGCGCATCGAAACGAGGAAATCGGCTACGCCTATCCAAAAGACGACGCGCTGCAGACGCAGTTTGACGAGGCGTTCGAATACGAGCCGACACTTGACCAAACAAGAGCGGTGCATGAAATCAAAATGGAAATGGAAAAACCGAAGCCCATGGATCACTTGCTTTGCGGCGACGTTGGCTTTGGCAAGACGGAAGTGGCGATGCGATGCGCCTTCAAGGCCATCGCGAGCGGCAAGCAAGTCGTGTTTTTGTGCCCGACGACCATTTTGTCGATGCAGCACTATAAGACGCTACAAGAACGGTTCGAATCGACCGGGGCGAACATCGCGCTCGTCAACCGGTTCGTTCCCGCCAGTCAAATCAAGCAAATCAAGGAAGGATTGAAAAACGGGACGATTGACCTGGTTGTCGGCACCCATAAACTGCTAAGCAAGTCGTTCGAATACAAAGATCTAGGTTTTTTAATCATTGACGAGGAACAGCGGTTTGGCGTGGAGCACAAGGAAAAAATCAAGGAAATGAAAGACACGATTGACGTTCTTTCTTTGTCGGCGACGCCAATTCCGAGAACGCTACAAATGTCCTTGATTGGCGTTCGAACGATTTCGCAACTGAACACGCCGCCCGCGCACCGGCACCCGATTCAAACGTATGTGATTGAAAAGCGGGGCAGTGCGGTAGAGGAAATGATCGAACGGGAACTCGCGCGGGGCGGCCAGGTGTTTTATTTATACAATCGCGTGGCCAATATTTACGCGGTGGCCAAAAAGCTTCAAAAGAAATTCCCGGATGTGCCAATCGCGGTCGCGCATGGAAAGATGTCCAGAGAAGACATCGAGTCGACCATGTACGACTTCTCGAGCGGTAAATATAAAATTCTCGTCTGCACGACGATCATTGAAACCGGATTGGATATCGCCAACGCCAACACGATCATTATCGACCAGGCGGATCATTTCGGCTTGTCGCAGCTGTACCAGATCCGCGGTCGCGTCGGCCGCCGGGATAAAATCGGGTATTGCTACTTGATGGTCGATCCGCATAAAGAGCTAACCGAGCAAGCGCATAAGCGGTTGCAATCCATCAAGGAGTTCACGGAGCTTGGATCGGGATACAAGATCGCGATGCGGGATTTGACGATTCGCGGCGCGGGCGACATGCTGGGACCGCAGCAAGCCGGCTTCATCGACCAGGTCGGTTTGGATATGTATCTGGAACTGTTGTCGAACGCAATCGCTCGAAAACAAGGAAAACTCGTGGAACAAAAACCTGAAAAGAGCGCGCAGATTCATGTGAATGGGTATATTCCGTCCCAGTTTACCGAAAACGATGGCGACAAGCTCGACTTGTATCAGGAAATCAAAGCGGCAAAAAGCCTGCAGGCGCTTCATGATTACGAATTGCGCATCATCGACTTGTTTGGAAAAATGCCAAAAGAAGTCAAGCAGCTGTTCAAACAGCGCCAGCTGGATTTGTTCGTCAACGAGGAAGGCGTCGATTCCATGCGGGAAACGACCACGCACGTCGTGATCAAGATGACGCCAGAATGGTCGAGCCGCGTCGACGGGGCGAAGCTGTTCACGGCCATGAGCGCGCTGTCGAAAAAAATCTCGTTGAAGCTGAAAGACCGGCGCATTGAAATCACATTGGAGAAGAAATCGAAATACTTGGATTTGCTGCTGAAAGTCATCGACTTGCTCACGCAAGCCAGCAAAACCATGATGAGAAAGGAAAACGAATGAGACTGGATAAATATTTAAAAACGGCCCGGATTTTAAAACGGCGCGAAGCGGCTAAAGAGCTCGCTTTGCAAGGCCGGGTACACGTCAACGGAAAAGCGGCGAAGCCATCCCAGGAAGTAAAAGAGGGCGACTTGCTGCGACTGGAGTTTGGCGCCCGGATTCTGGAAATCCGGATTCTGGAAATCAAAAAACAAGTGTCGAAGCAAAACGCTTCGCTGCTGTTTGAAGTAGTAAAAGAAGAACGAATAGAAGAAAAAGATTAAGAATCGTTCTTAATTTAAGAGAAAAAATATCGGATTTTGGTGTTTTTATTCCGAAAAAGGAGGGAAAAGGCGATGAAACTCAATCAAAAATGCGAAGAACGGAAAGTTTTGCGCGATCCAATCCATGGGTACATTCATATTGAATATCAGCTTCTTTGGGAGCTGCTGCAAACCCGGGAGTTTCAGCGCCTGCGCCGCATCCATCAGCTGGGTGGCAATTACTATGTGTATCATACGGCCGAGCATTCCCGATTCGCCCATTCGCTGGGTGTGTATGAAATTGTGAACCGGATGGTTCACGAAGTCGAAGATATGCGAAACGGGTTGAGCGAGCGGGAAAAGATCATTGCGATGAGCGCCGCTTTGCTGCACGATTTAGGGCATGGACCTTTTTCCCATTTTTACGAGTCGCTCACCAAAAAGCGGCACGAGGAAGTAAGCGTGGATGTGATTTTGGATCCGCATTCCCAAATTCATCAAGTTCTGACTTCGTATGAATTGGATCTGCCGCTTGAGATCGTGGCCATTCTTCGCCACCAGCATCCGGTGTTCGTGCTCAATCAAATCATTTCCTCGCAGCTGGACGCGGATCGAATGGATTATTTGCTGCGGGACGCGTATGAAACCGGCACGAGCTATGGAACGTTTGATTTGGAGCGGATCTTGCGCACGCTGCGGGTTTGCGACCACCGGCTATGCATTAAAGAAAGCGGGATCCATTCGGTGGAGGATTACATCATGGCGCGTTACCACATGTACTGGCAGGTGTATTTGCATCCGGACGCGAAAGCGTTCGAATTGCTGATTTCGAAGTTTTACCAGCGGTACGCGCAAATCAAGCACACGCTGCCGGCTTCTTCGCTGACGCTGCTCGATGCGCCGTATGATTTGAATTCTTTTATGAAACTGGATGAGTGCCGGCTGTTCTCCTTGTTCCAGGATGGATTGGAAAGCGAGGATCCTTATTTGCGGGATATCGCGTCCCGCATTTTGGAGCGGCGTCTTTTTGACTGGATCGAGGATCCTTCCGCACGGCAAGTGGAAACGATTCGTTCCGAAATTGAAAAACGGGGACTTCCTTTGGATTTGTACTACCACGAGGAGTTCTCCCATTCAAGTATGTATTTGCCGTATCGGGAAAAAGACGAGGAAGAGGCTATTGGTGTTTTAAGCGCCAGCGGCCGCGTTGAAAAGCTTTCGGAAAAAAGCGAAATCGTGAAGGCGCTGATGAAAATGGAAACCCATACGAGACGAAGGGTGTATTTTGTCAAGAAAAAAGCGAGATTCGACACGTTTTAAGCGGGTTTTGTTTGAAAAAAAATCCAATCATGATACTATACATTCGCTATGACACCATTTATAGTTTTAAAAGATCTTACGAACGATGAAGTCGTGTACGAAGGAGAGGGAACGATCCGGACGCAAGGGGGTCTTCAAGTCATCGAATTCGGGGGAAAGGATGGAGCGTTTCGGTATAGCTTTGATGACCGGCATTGTGAAATCACGAGCCGTCAGGAAGTCACCGTTCACCTGAATGTCGGATTGGATCCGGTTTCCCATGGATGGATCGACACTCCGTATGGACGCATCGACGTAGAAACATTCACAAAGAAATATGAAATTCAGAACAATGTCGTGGAAGTGGCGTACACGTTGTCGCTGCATGGAAACGAGCAGTTGTTTCATTTCAAATTGGAGATCCAGGAAAAGGAGTAAGGAATATGCAGTCAATAGATTCTCAATTAAAAAAAGCGATCCAGAAAGCTGTCCAGGACGCGTTTGACGTGACGCTGGACGAGCAGCAAATCGGAATCGAAATTCCGAAAAATAAAGAACATGGCGATTTTTCGAGCAATGTCGCGATGCAAATGACAAGGACGCTGCGGAAAAACCCGCGTTTGATCGCGCAGGAAATCGTGGATCATTTTCCGAAAGAGGCGGCGGGCATTGAAGAAATCGAAATCGCCGGACCTGGATTTTTGAATTTGACATTGAAAAAGGACTCGTTCGCGAAAGTGGTTGAGGACATTTTGCGTCAGCAAGCCGGCTATGGTACCCAACCAGCCAATGGAATCAAAGTGGATTTGGAATTCGTCAGCGCAAACCCGACCGGATCGCTTCACTTAGGCCATGCCCGCGGCGCGGCCTGGGGCGATTCGTGCGCGCGCATTATGACAAAAGCCGGTTACGACGTGACCCGGGAATATTATGTGAACGACGCGGGCAACCAGATCGCCAATTTGGCCCAGTCGTTGTACGCCCGTTACGCGCAAGCGCTCGGTTTCGAAAAGGAAATCGGCAAGGATGGCTATTTAGGCAAGGATATCGAAGACAAAGGAAAAGAGCTGGCGGAAACGTACGGAACAGCGTATTTGGAGGAAACGCCGGAAAATCTTGATTTCTTCCGCAAGGAAGGCATCCGTTTCGAACTGGATAAAATTAAAAAGGATTTGGACGCCTACCGGGTTGGCTTCGACGTGTGGTCGAGCGAGCAGGCGCTACGCGATGAAGGCGCGGTTGAGGCGGTGCTCGAAAAACTGGCGGAAAAAGGATTTACATATGAAAAGGATGGCGCGCTGTGGTTTCGGACGACGGATTTCGGCGACGACAAAGACCGGGTGCTGCGCAAGCAGGATGGCTCGCTGACATATCTTGTTCCGGATATCGCGTACCACAATAATAAATACGAGCGGGGCTTCGACGAGCTGGTCGACTTCTTTGGCGCCGACCATCACGGGTATATTCCTCGTTTGAAAGCGAGTATGGAAGCGCTTGGCAACGATCCGGATCACTTGCATGTGGACATCATTCAGATGGTTCGGCTGGTCAGCGATGGCGAAGAGGTGAAAATGTCGAAACGGCTCGGCAACGCGACGACGATCAATGAGTTGTGCGAAAGCGTCGGCGTGGACGCGGCGCGGTATTTCTTTGTGCAAAGAGCGTTGGATTCCCATTTGGATTTCGATGTGGAGCTTGCGAAAAGAAAATCGAACGAAAATCCGGTATACTACGCCCAGTACGCCCATGCCCGCATGTGCTCGATCTTGAAACAGGCGCCGGAATGGACGAAGCCGGAAACGTTTGACCGGTTGACACATGAAAAGGAAATCGACTTGATGAAGACATTGCAAGAATACAATAAAGTCGTGTCGGAAACCGCAAGAACCCGTCAGGTTCATAAAATGTGCCACTACATCCAAAATCTGGCTTCGAAGTTCCACAGCTTCTACAACGCCTGCAAGGTAATCGACTCGAACGACAGCGAACTGACAAACCAGCGGCTGTCCTTGGTCAAGGCGACGCAAATCGTGCTAGCGGACGCGCTCGGTCTGATCGGGGTGCAGGCCGTGGAATCAATGTGATTGAAAAGGATTTGAAACAATAAAAGGAGAAATCAAATATGAGTAAATCTATGGTTGAGACAGCTTACCAAGTGCTGAAAACGCATCAGGAACCTATTCCTTTCGTGCAGCTTTGGACGGAAGTGAGCAAGGAGATGGGATTCACGCCCACGCAGGCGGAAGATAATATCGCGCAGTTATATACCGACCTTTCCATGGATGGACGTTTCCTGAATATGGCAGGAAACACATGGGATCTTCGGTCCCGTCACACATATTCGGAAAGCGTGACGGATACGTCGACGATCGCGATTGACGATAGCGACGAGGACGAGGAAGACATCGACGAAGAGTTGGATGCGGACGAGGAAAAAAAGCTGAATGAAGAGTAAAAATCTGCGTTATGCAGATTTTTTGCTTATTTTTGCTTATAATAGATGAAAAGGAGTTGTCCATGTTTAAAAGTATTCAATACGTATTAAAAGAAAATTTTTCCAACGTATTTCGAATTTACAGCATCGCCAAATACGAGCTGCTGGCGGATATGCGGGATTCCAAATTTGGAATCGTCTGGAATTTCCTGTCGCCAACGATCCAGGTCTTTACGTACTGGCTGATCTTTGGTGTCGCGTGGAACCGCAAACCAATCGAGGTGAATGGAATCGAGGTGCCATATTTGCTGTGGCTGATCGTAGGCTACGCGGCGTGGTGGTTCATCCAGCCTTGCATCACCCAGGGGTGTTCCGCGATCCATTCGAAAATCAATGTGATTACGAAAATGAAATTCCCGGTTTCGGTTTTGCCGGCGACGGTGGTATGCAAAGAGTTTTTCAACCACTTGTGCATGCTCGTCATCGCGTTCGCGGCGTTGCTGATCTTTGGTTATTTGCCTAGTTTGTATTGGCTGAATTTAGTGTATTACGCGTTTTGCGCGTTTGTGATCGTGGAAGCGATCGGTTTGATTCTCTCCGTCTTGACGATGTTATGGCGCGACGTGAAAAAGCTCGTCACTTCTCTGACGCGGATGCTGTTTTATTTCACACCGCTGATTTGGAACTGCCACTTTAACAGCAATGTGCCGTTCCATACCGTTTTGAACGCGATCATGAAGCTGAACCCGTTTTATTACATCGTCAACGGATATCGCGATTCGGTGTTTTATCAAAAAAACTTTTGGGACCATCCGGCGCTGACCGCTTACTTCTGGCTTTTCACGTTGGCGGCCTTCACGATTGGCTGTATGCTCATGTACAAGTTCAAAAAGAAATTCATTGATCTGATTTAGGAGGAAACATGGAAAAAAAAGACGAAAAACAATACGCCGTAGTCGCGGATCATGTTTCCAAGATTTATGAGCTACGCAACAAGGACAACCAGCACAAAAGCGCGAACAAGCGGTTTTACGCGTTAAAGGATGTGTCGTTTCAAATCGAAAAAGGCGATGTCGTGGGAATTTTGGGAACGAACGGATCCGGAAAATCAACGCTGTCGCTGCTGCTGTCCGGAATTTCGGACATCGACACCGGGAAAATCACGGTCCATGGCGAGCAGGCTTTGATCGCCATCAACACGGGATTGAACATGCAGCTGACAGGGTTGGAAAACATCAAAGTCAAAGGCGCTTTGATGGGATTGAAAAAAAAGGAAATCGAAGCCATCACCCAGGATGTGATCAATTTTTCCGAGCTTGGCGACTTTTTATACCAGCCGGTGAAAAAGTATTCCAGCGGAATGAAATCAAGACTTGGTTTTTCGATTTCGCTGGCGCTGGATCCCGATATCTTTATTGTCGACGAGGCGTTGTCGGTTGGCGACAAAGGATTCGCGAAAAAATGCCTGGATCGAATGATGCAGCTGCGCAACGACAAAGGAAAGACGATTTTCTTCATTTCCCACTCGCTGGAGCAAGTGAAAAACTTTTGCACGACGGGGATGTGGATCGAAGGCGGACAGTTGCGGGAAATCGGTCCGGTGAACGAGGTAGCGGAGCATTATTCGGAATACGTCGACTTGCTCAATGGACTCAAAGGCAAGGAAAAGCAGAAATTTTTGGATGAGAAATTTAAAAAAAGGCTTTTGCCAAAAGAAGAGAAAAAGGGATTTTTGAAAAAGATCTTTTCGTAAAACAGGGGGTTGAACATGAAAAAAGTCATTACATACGGAACATTCGATTTGTTTCATATCGGACATTTGAATATTTTAAAAAGAGCGAAGGCGCTGGGCGATTATTTGATCGTGGCGGTCAGCAGCGACGAGTTTAACGCGATCAAAGGAAAAAAGTGTCAAATCTGCGACAAGGATCGTATGGAAATCGTCAAGGCGATTCGATATGTGGATGAAGTCATTCCGGAAACGTGCTGGGATCAGAAAGTCAAGGACATTCAGGAACACGATGTCGACGTGTTTGTGATGGGGGACGACTGGAAAGATAAATTCGATGAATTGAAGGATTATTGCGAAGTCGTCTACCTGCCAAGAACGGAAGGCGTTTCGACGACGCAAATCAAAGATGAATTGAAGGGCTAACGATGCGATTTAGAAAATTGATCAATAAATTCAAAAGCGACGCGTCCAACTTTCGAAAATACAGCACGCTTCCGATTTGTGAAAATCATATTCTTTTGGAAGCCGGGCAGGGAAAAAACACGAATGGAAACATGTTCGCGCTGCTGGAGGAAATTTGCCGCAATCCGAAATGGAAATCGCTTCATCCGGTTTTCGTCGTCACCGAGGAAACGAAGGAAAGCGCGAAAAAGCGCTTTGCGTTTTATGGCTGGAACATCGAACTGGTCATTCGCGACAGCGAGGAATACAAAAAAAAGCTGGCGAGCGCGAAATATTTGCTGACGGACAACTCCTTTCCCGTGTATTTCTTAAAACGGGATGAGCAAGTCTATTTAAACACATGGCATGGCACGCCGTTAAAAACATTGGGAAAAAGCGATCTGGAAAACGCGGTTTCGCTTTCCAATATTCAAAAAAATTATTTGATGTGCGATTACGCGCTGTTTCCCAATCCGCTAACGGAAGCGGTCTTTATGAAAGACTACATGCTGGAAAACCTATATCGCGGAAAGATTTTATCGTGCGACTATCCAAGAAACTGGCATTTGGCCGATGAGGCATTTGGAAAGAAGATGCGTCAAACGTTGGGCTTGAACCATCAAAGAGTGTTTGCCTATATGCCGACGTGGCGGGGAACGGGACGGAAAGCGTCGATCGAGATCCAAAAGAAAGTCATTGAAGGCTATTTGAAGGAACTGGACGAAAAGCTTGCCGACGACCAGGTACTGCTGGTCAATCTTCATTTTTTAGTCGGGAATACGATTGATTTTTCCACGTACCGCCATGTTCGGGCGTTTCCATCGGATTACGAAACATACGATGTGTTGTCCGCCTGCGATGGCTTGATTACCGACTATTCCAGCGTCATGTTTGATTTTGGTGTGACGAATCGAAAAATCATTTTATTTACGTACGATTTGGAAGAATATATGAGCGAGCGGGGAACGTACTTTTCGATTGACAAGCTGCCCTTTCCTCAATGCGAAACGGTGGAGGAAGTCGTTCAGCAATTCAACGATCCGAAAGTGGAAGACCGGACTTTGTTTTGGAACGAGTTTTGTCCTTACCGCGCCAAAGATATCCCGGAAAAAATTATAGATTTGCTGACAACGGGAAATCCGTCGGACTTGCGAATCGAAAACGCCCCGAACAACGGAAAAGAAAACCTGCTTGTTTATGTCGGCAATTTGAACGCGCCGGCTTATAACGAGTACATCGCCCAGCAAATCGTGAAGATCCAGCGGGACCATCCCGATCACAACATCGTGGTGGCGTTTCGCGGCGTGATTCGAAAAAAAGAAGTGGAATTTATTCGTCAGCTGCCGGAAACCATTCAGTTTTACGGGCTCGTGAAAAAATACGGATTTTATATCAACGAGCTCATTCGGCTTCGGCTTTCGCTGGAAAGCGATTTTTTCTACCGGCTCTTTAAGAAATCTTTAAAGCCGGTGCTGGAGATGGAAAGAAAACGACATTTTTATTCCATCGAACCGGCGCAAACCGTGACGATTTCCCGGCACAGCCGGTATATGGATTTTGAAATCGAATCGTTTCCTTGTCCCAAAACGCTGGAAATCCTGCCGCGGGTCTTAGTTGGGACCATCGCTTTGAACCGGGAGTATAAAGCGAAAATCAAACGGGCGCCAGCGGTGTATTCGCAAATTATCGACAACTCCATGGAAGACGTCCATGACTTGTTCAAGGACGATCCGCTCCACTACTACAACTACGCGGTCGCTATCGGCAACGTCAGAAATTCATTCCGCCAGCAAGGACGGAAATGGATCGCGCGTAGCGTGGGCGTTTTGCTCAATCCGCTTGATCTTCCGGTGGAACAGCTTCAAATCAAGATTCACGATGAAATTCTTCCTTCGCGTTTTCATACGCTTTTCCGGCTTGGAAAAGGGAGGGCTTTGGTTTCCTACACATTTGCGTTGGATTATGAGGAAATCGAACGATTCGATATTCAAAACAAAGTGTATTTGTCTTATACCGATTCCCGAGGATTCGGATTGGAAAAAGGCATTTTGTATCGAATCCAGGATCGAAGAAAAGGGGAACTGTATCAAGGAAAAGTCATTCAGATTCCGGAATACAACACTTCCGTATTTTTCCGGCAGTCGAAAAACAACTTGATGTATTTTACCGTACGGAAAACGAATATTAGCGACACGCCTTGGCAGCAGCTTAAAATCAACGCCGCTTATTTTCTGGCAAAGCTGCTTCCAAAGAAAAAAAGCATTTTAATGTTTGAAAAGGAAAGCGCTCGGTATGAGGAAAGTGCGTCCGTCGTGTATGAGCGTTTAATCGACCAAGGATATGAAAACGTGGATTTCGTCCTGGATCCAACGTATCCATTTATTCAGTCGATTCCGAAAAAGTATCGCTCCCATATCGTTTTCAAAGGAAGTTTTAAGCATTACTTGAAATTTTTCCGCGCGACGACATTCATTGGATCGGAAATGCTCGTGCACTCGATTGATTTGCGAATTGCCAACCGCCACGCCTTGAAAAAGCTGGAGGACAAAAACAACAATTACGTGTTCCTTCAACATGGCGTGATGTACATGGTGTCACTGGATTCTGAATCGAGAAGATTTTTCAAACCATTAAAATTAAAAGGAAAGTACCGGGTCGTGACTTCTTCGGTGGCTGAGGCTCGCCACTTTATCGAGCTGGGCGGGTATCCGGAAGACGTGTTGTATATTACCGGACTGCCGAAGTTTGATAAAAACGAATGGCTGCCGACGGCGGATCGAATCGTCATTATGCCGACATGGCGTCCTTGGGAATACAACGAGGCGCGGTATGATTTTACGGAAACGAAGTATTATCATATGATTGAGCGAATGATCGAGGCGATTCCCGAATCGCTGCGCGAAAAGGTCACCGTGCTCGTTCATCCTTTGTTTTTGGATGCCGTCAAAGGAAAGACGTATCCGTTGCAAAAATACATTAGTACGGAAACGAAGTATGATGACGTGCTCAAACAAGCCAAGATTTTGATCACCGATTATTCCTCCATTGCGTACGACGCCTTTTATCGGGGAAGCAACGTGATTTTCTATTGGGAGGAAAAAGACGAGAGTCTGGAGAACTATGGCGAGAACACCAAGCTGATGCTCAATCCGGACAACGCGTTTGGCGATATTTGCATGAACGCGTCGGATTTGTCGGCGTGCATTGTTCGAAATTATGAAAGCGGACAAGTTCCGCTGTACCGAAAACGGTATAAGGAGCTTGTGACCTTTGAAGACGGGAAAAATACCGATCGCCTTATTGAATGCTTGAAGAAAGACGAGATTGTTTGATGACGGTTGTTTTTGGCTTGCTGGGATTGCAGGTGCTGGCGCATGGACGGCCAACACGGTGGAATTCGGATTATTTATCCCATAAGACGACAATTCAAATCAACGGGATTTTTGTGCTTTTGGTTTTCCTGTCGCATTTTTGCCAGTATTTAACCGTTCCGCTTCCATACAGCGAGGGCTACTACGTGATTCGGAAAATGTTGAGTCAGCTCGTCGTGACGACATTTTTGTTTTATTCCGGTTATGGCGTGATGTATTGTCTGGAGCGGCAAAAGGAACGGTATTTGGAGAAAATCCCAAAAAAGATTTGCGAGATGATCGTCCTGTTTTCGTTGGCGGTGGCCATGTATGTCGTCATTCAGCACTTTTTAGGAAAATCCTATTCAATTTCCCATATTTTATACGCGTGTATCGGATGGGAAAGCGTTGGGAACTCGAACTGGTATTTGTTCGTGATTTTGCTGTTGTACGCCATGACATACGCCTGCTTTCAAATTTTTAAAGAAAAAAAATACGCGTTGTTCGCGATGGTCGTTTTGTCGCTGTTCGCGATGGTGTGGCTCCAAGAGAGCCGAAGCGGAACCCGGTGGTACAATACGTTTCTATGCTATCCGGCAGGTATGATTTTTTGTGCCAGTCAGGAACGAGTCGATCGTTTTGTGAAAGGATCGTCGTTTCGCTATGGCGCCATTCTTCTTTTGCTGGCCACGGGATTTGTCGTTTGCTATCGACTCCGCAAGTCCATGGTGTTTTATGAGGCGCACGCGATTTTATTCGCGTTGCTTGTGACTTGGGTGATGATGAAATGGAAGCTGGACGATCCATTTCTTTTGTGGGTCGGCGAACGGATCTTCGGCATTTATATTTTGCAGCGGATTCCGATGATTGTTGGAAAAACGTTTGGTTTGCCTGCATACCCGATCCTTTATTTTTGCGTTTGTTTGATTGGCGTGGCTGTACTGGCTGAAATCTTTCAGCGAATGACTAGGAAGGTGAGAACACTGCTATGAAAATCTTGAGATATTTAAAAAAAATAGCGGGAAAACTCGTTCGAGTTGGCTACAAGCTGACGTATCGGCTCATTCCCGTCGATCCAAAACTCGTGATCTTTATTTCCTTTCATGGCCGCGGATACTCGGACAATCCAAAAGCGATTTACGAGGCAATGAAAGCCGACCCGCGATTTGAAGGATACCGGTTTATATGGTTCATTAAAAATCATCGGAAAAAGGATGTGAAAATCCCGGGTGCGAAAATCGTGGAATATTTCAGCATTCCGTATTTTTACTATTTGTCGCGCGCGAAGTTCTGGATCATCAACTGCAAGATGCCGACGTACATTTGGAAAAAGCCAAACCAGGTGTATTTGCAAACGTGGCACGGCACGCCGCTCAAGCGCCTCGCGCACGATATCGACGTGGCCAAGGACACGACCTTTTATCGTTCCGGAATTTCATATGACGAGATGGTAAAAAGCTATGATGTCGACGTGGCTCGCTATAATTATATGATTTCGCCGAACAAGTTTTGTACGGAGGTGTTTCAAACCTCGTTTGGAATCAATCGCGAGCGCCTCATTGAAACCGGGTATCCGCGCAACGACTTTTTATCCAATTATACGAACGAGGACTGGATGGCTATCAAAAGAAAGTACAACATCCCGCTCGATAAAAAAGTGGTTTTGTACGCGCCGACTTGGCGGGACAACTCGTATGTGGCGGCGGGCTACACGTTTGAGCTGCAAGTCGATTTTCTGGAATGGAAAAAGCGGCTTCCAGAAGATACGGTTGTCGTTTTTAAACCGCATTACTTGATTATTAATCAATATGAAAAAGACACGCGGCTGGATGGGTTTTTGTATTCGATTCCCGCCAGCGCGGAAATCAGCGAACTGTACATTATCGCGGACGCGATGGTGACGGATTATTCCAGCGTGTTCTTTGATTACGCGATTTTGAGACGTCCGATTTATTTTTACATGTACGATTTGGAAGAGTACGCGTCGGATTTGCGTGGTTTTTATTTAAACATCCATCAGGACTTGCCAGGCCGGATTTACCGGGATGAGAAAGAAATGCTGGACGCGATTGGTCATGGCGATTATGATTACTCTGCGTTGGAACGTTTCAACGCCATGTTCAACAATCGGAAAGACGGGCATGCCGCCCGGCGAGTGCTTGATGTGCTGGCGAAAGATCGGTAGGTGACGACAATGGGATTGAACAAGATCATTTTAAATATCGCGTTGGCAATCGTGGATTTCTGCACGTTTTTTCTTCGTCCAGTCCCGAATCGGATCACGTTTATTTCCTTGACTTCCGATCACTTAACTTCCGACTTTAAAAGAATTTCCGACGCGCTGCAACGCCATGGCGGGTACGAGCTTCGGTACAATCTCGTCGTGTTTAAAAAAAATCTTTGGGGCGATTTTCTTTACTTTTTGAATTGCCTCAAACAAGTCGTGGAATTGAAGCGTTCCCGTCTTGTCATTCTCAATGACAACAACTACGTGATTTCGCGGATGAAACCACAGGAAACGATCGTGCTGCAAGTGTGGCACGCGGCCGGCGCGGTGAAGAAGTTTGGCAATCAAATTCACCGGCAATACGAAATTAAAAACTACAACGCCATTGTCGCCTCTTCATCGTATTGGCAATCGTGCTACGCCCAGGCGTTTGGCGTGCGGCCGGAACAAGTGATGAATGTCGGCATGGCGCGGATCGACGACTTGCTGGATCAAGCGCGTATGGAAGCGAATGTCGCCGCGTTTTACGAACGCTATCCGCAAACGAAGACGAAGCGGTGCGTCCTGTACGCGCCGACGTTTCGCGGCAATATCATTGATGGTTTTGAAGTCGAGTCGCTGCATTTGGATCAAATGGCCGACACGCTGCCGGACGATGTGATGATTTTATACAAGTTCCATCCGCTGCTTGGGGATATCCGGTTTCAAGCGCCCAACGCGATCGCGGTCAATCAAGAGGATTTGTATACTTTGATGCATGTGAGCGACTGTCTGATTTCCGATTATTCCAGCGTGATTTTCGATTACGCGCTTTTGAAAAAACCGATGATCTCCTTTGTTCCGGATTTGGAAAAATACAAGCGGACGATCGGATTGAATATGGAATATGAAAAAGACTTTCCTGGCGCGATTTGCCAAACCGAAATGGAAGTCGTGGACGCCTTGCGAAATCTTGCGGCGTATGATTATGAAAAATTATATGATTTTCATAAAAAATACATCGTGCACACGGATGGAAAAAACACCGCGCGGATCGTGCGCTGGATCGAACAGCAGATGAAACAACAAAAAAAAGACGCCTAGGCGTCTTTAAATTTTATATCCAGTTTGTATTGGTCGCGAATCGCGTCGGACATGTTTAAAAGCTGGGAGATGGATTTGATCGTGTTTTCCTTGGCGATTTCGTAAATGTTCTTTTCCTCCAGCTCTTTGTCGACGGCTTCTTTTTGCTGGATCGCAAATTCTTTATAGTCGTTGACGCTGATGGGATTGAACACGTTTTTCGACTCGTTGTACACTTCGATGCTTTTTTCGTCAATCGCGTTGGAAAGCACTTCGACAGGCGGCAGCGTAATCGCAATCGTGTCGCCGCGCACCGCGATGTCCGCTTTCGTCAAGTCGATTCCTAGTTGGACTTCTCCTTCATAAGTCAAAATAAAGTATTTGTTCGTAAGCGGAATCGACCATCCGTTGATTTCCAGCGAGTTTTCATAGCGTCCGACTTTGGAGTAATGGTAATCGGTCGTAATGAGATCCGAAGCGCTTTGCAGCTGCTCCAGAACGGTCGTCTGCGTCACTTTCGGCTCGCTTTGTCCGATATTCAAATTCACCATTCCGAAAAAGAGGAAGGCGCCAATCAAAATGCCAACGACAAGCATGGTCACGTAGGATTTCCAGTTTTTCAATTTTTTCATGTTTCCATCATAGCATATTTTAAACAGATGTGAATACCATATGAATCGTGTTATAATAATTCCCATGGAGGCCCTTATGACAAAAAACCAATTTATCGAGGCGCTGCATCAAACCGGTGTGGATTTGACAGACCGGCAGATCGCGCAATTTGAACAATATATGAAGCTTTTACAACAATGGAACGAGAAAATGAACCTCACGGCGATTACCGAGGAAAACGAAGTGTGGGAAAAGCATTTTTACGATTCGATTCTTCCGTTTGCCTCGCTGCGTCCCACGTCGATGTGCGATGTGGGCAGCGGCGCCGGCTTTCCGGGCATTCCGGTGAAAATCGCTTTTCCGGATTGTGACATGACGCTGCTCGAACCACTGCAAAAGCGGTGCCGTTTTTTGAGCGAAGTCGTCGACCAGCTCGGTTTGCAGAAAGTCACAATCGCCAACGCGCGGGCGGAAGACTATGTCAAAGAGCACCGCGATTCTTTTCAAATCGTATGCGCGCGGGCGGTCGCCAAGCTGTCGGTTTTGCTGGAGCTTTGCGTCCCTTTGCTGAAAATGGATGGAATCATGGTCGCCTTGAAAGGGAAAAACGGCGACGAGGAGCTGAAGGCGGCGCAAAAAGCCATTCGCGAACTCGGGATCCAGCTCGTCAGAGAAGAAAAAACGACGATCGAGGATGGCGCATCCCGCATTAATTTTTATTTTAAAAAGACGCGGCCGACACCAAAAAAATATCCGCGGGCTTACGGACAAATCAAAAAGAAACCGCTAGAGGAGGAAACATGGGAAAAATAATCGCGATCTCGAATCAAAAAGGAGGCGTCGGCAAGACGACGACCGCCATCAACTTGTCGAGCGGACTCGCCAAGCTCCATAAAAAAGTCCTCCTTGTGGATTTTGATTCGCAAGGCAATGCCTCGCAAGGCCTGGGCGCGCTGACAAGCGAAGGGCAGCCCACCATTTACGCGGTCTTGATGGAAGACTATCCGATTCGGGACACGATTGTCCACGACGAAAACAGCGGCGTCGATATTTTGCCGGCCAATATGTCGCTGGCGGGCGCGGATTTGATGATGGATAAAATGGGAAGCGGCAAGGAAATGCTGCTGAAAAACGTTTTGGATCCCATTAAAGACGAATACGACTATATATTGATTGACTGTCCGCCTTCGCTTGGTTTGCTCAATACCAACGCGCTGACAGCGGCCAACAGCGTTTTAATTCCGGTCCAGTGCGAATATTACGCGCTGGAAGGGGTGACTCAGCTGCTCATTACGATTCGAATCGTCCAGCAAACATCCAACGCCGGCCTCAAGATCGAGGGGATCTTGATGACGATGTTTAACAACACGACGAATTTAAGCGTGGAAGTGTCGCAGGACGTCCGGCAGGCGTTCGGGAAGCTCGTATACCAAAATTCCATCCCGCGCAATGTTCGTCTTTCCGAGGCGCCAAGCCGCGGACTTTCGATTTTTGAATACGATCCACGTTCCAAAGGGGCCATGGCCTACATGGAATTATGCCAGGAATTTTTAAATAGAAATGAGGGGAAAACAAAATGAGCACATCGCGTTTAGGAAAAGGGTTGACGACGATTTTCGGACAAGATGTCAGCAAGGTGCTCGATGACATTCAAAACGGGGAAATCGACACAGTCGTGCAGGACCAGATGCAGATTCCGGTCAACGAGATCCGGCCGAATCCGTATCAGCCTCGAAAGGTGTTCGATGACGCCGCGTTGCAGGAATTGAAAGTGTCGATCGAGCAGCATGGTGTCTTTACGCCGATCCTTGTTAAAAAAAGTATCGCTGGCTACGATTTGATTACCGGCGAGCGCCGTCTGCGGGCGACCAAGCTGGCCGGGCTGTCGACGATTCCCGCCATCATCGTCCAGTTCGACGACCAGGAAATGATGGAAATCGCCTTGCTGGAAAACATCCAGCGGGAAGATTTGAATGTGATCGAGGAAGCCAAGGCGTACGAGCAGCTTATCCACAAGCTCGACTACACGCAGGAGCAGCTCGCCAAACGAGTCGGGAAAAGCCGGGAGCACATCACGAATTTGCTTCGTCTGCTTCGCCTGCCGGAAGATGTCCAGCAGCTGGCGATTGACAAGCAGTTGTCCATGGGGCATTTGCGGGCGCTGTTGTCGCTGAAAAACGAGGAGGATATGCGGCGAATCGCGAAGATGGCCATCGACCAGGGCTTGTCCGTGCGCAAAGTGGAACAGCTGGTGAAAGAAAGCGCGCAAAAGAAGCCAAAAGCGCCAGCGGCGATTCCATATCAGGAAAACTTGTTTGTGAAAGACGCCCAGCGGCAAATGGAGGAGTTTTTCCAAACGAACGTTAAAATCGCCAATCACAACATCACGATTCATTTTGAAAGCGATTCCGATTTGACGCGCATCCTCGAAATTCTCGAATTGATGGAAAAAGAGTAAAAATCAACAAGAAATAGTTTGTATTTTTCAGATCGCACTGTATAATTAGAAAAATCATGGAGATCGTATAAAATAGCGCCAGGACTGCTTCGGCAGTTGACGAGGACCAGATTTTTCGAAAGATTCGGCGGGTGATCTGGAGGCTTGATACAGTCTGAACCAAGGACAAAACCACGTTGCGAAACGTGAACAAATCCGAGCAAGTATCCTCCATGAAGAAAAGAAAATGGAGGATTTTTTATGTGTGGAATTACTGCTTACACCGGGAAAGGGGAGGCTCTGCCTTTTTTGATCCAGGGACTGGAAAAATTGGAGTATCGCGGATACGATTCGGCTGGCATCACGTTAGTGGACGAAAAAGAGCTTGTGACAATCAAAGCCAAAGGGCCGCTGGCTGTTTTGAAAGAAAAACTGGAATGTGGAACGTTCGACCAGCATACCGGGATCGGGCACACGCGCTGGGCGACGCACGGGATTCCTTCCAATTTGAATTCCCATCCGCATACGAACGCGGCGGAAACGATTTCCATCGTGCATAACGGCATTATTGAAAACTACCAGTCGATCAAGGAAGGGCTCGACATGCAAGGGTACGCGTTCGCGTCTCAAACCGACAGCGAAGTCATCGTGCATTTGCTGGATTATTACTACCAAGGCGATATGAAGGCCGCGTTGCGAAAAGTCATGGGATATTTGGAAGGCAGCTACGCGTTGTGCGTCGTGACCGTGGACGACCCGGAAACGATTTACGTGGCGAAAAAAGAAAGTCCGATGATTTTAGGCATGGACGGCAGCGCGGCGTTTTGCGCTAGCGATATCCCGGCGCTGATTGCGTACACGAAAGACATGATCACGCTCGAAGACAACCAGATGGCGGTCCTGAAGCCGGATTCGATTGAAATTTTCGACGCGCAGGGACAAATCGTGGAGCCTAAGCGCATCCATATTCCGTATGATTTGGAGGCCGCGCAAAAAAACGGCTACGACACGTTTATGCAAAAGGAAATGCACGAGCAGCCTTACGTCATTCGCGAAACGCTGCGAGGCCGCATCGAGGATTCGATCGTCATGCCGGAACTGGACGGGATTGATTTGCGCGACTATGACCACGTGTATTTGATCGCGTGCGGCACGGCGTACCACGCCTCGTTGTACGCGCAGTACCTTGGCCGAGAATGGATGGATATGCCGATCACGTGCGTGCCGGCCAGCGAGTTTCGCTACGGCAACTATCCGGTGAACGCGAAAACCTTGGCGATTTTCGTTTCCCAGTCGGGCGAGACGGCCGACACGCTGGCAGCGTTGAAAATGTGCCTGCGAAAAGGGGCGACGACGCTGGCTATCAGCAACGTGCTCGACTCGTCACTGGCTCGATTGGCGGATATTACGATGTATACGTGCGCGGGGCCGGAAATCGCGGTGGCGAGCACGAAAGCGTACACGACGCAGCTCGTTTTGCTGGCGGCCATGATGGTCAAGCTCGCGCAAAACGCGGGCGCGCAGGTGCGGGACGTGGAGACGTTCATTCACGACTTGAAGGAAATTCCAAATGTCGTCGAGGCGATGCTGGAACAAGAGAACGTGATGGAACGTTACGCGCGGCTGCTTCAGGATCAGCGCGACGCGTACTTTATTGGCCGGCAGCTGGATTATGTGAGCGTGCTGGAAGGGGCGCTGAAGCTGAAGGAAATTTCCTACGTGCACGCGGACGCGTATTACGCGGGGGAATTGAAGCATGGCCCGATCGCGTTGATTGACGAAGGAACGGTCGTGATCGCGCTGGCGACGCAAAAGGAAGTGGCGCCTAAGACGATTTCGAATATCGAGGAGACGATCGCGCGCGGGGCGAAGGTCATTTTGATCAAGGCGCCAGGCATCCATTCGGACAAGATCGAGCGGCAAATCGAGATCCCGGCCATCCATCCGTATTTGGCGGGCATCCCGGCGACGATTCTTTTGCAGCTGTTCGCGTTTTACACGGCGAAAGAAAAAGGCTGCAACGTCGACCAGCCTAGAAATCTGGCCAAGAGCGTCACAGTCGAATAGTCTAATCGTCTTTTGGCAAAGAGCGGATGTAGTCGCATGTTTTGTCGAGTCCGTTTTCCGACAAATAGCAAAGCAAATATAAAATGAGCCGGTCGGTTTCGGGGTGGATCATGATCCGCTTGCGGCCGTTTAAATAATAATCAAGTGCACTGTGATCAGTGTACTTTTCTTTTTGGTAAATCATGCTGGCTGCTACGCGGTCGCAAAACATTTCGTATACGTAGCGTTTGGGCATCGGCTGGGCGCAGACGCCGGTTTTGGCGTTGTCGAGCCAGTATTCCCAGTGGTGAGGATTTCTGCCTTTGTGGTGCAGCCACGACATCGAACAGCCTTCCGCCTCCTTTTGGGCGTCGATGGGCGAGCGGAATCCTTGGTAGTATTTGAATCCGGTTTTTAGCTCGGTCGGCGTGTACTTGCTTAAATCGTGCAGAAGGCCTTGTTTGTAGAGGCCGCATCGGAAGCAAAGCCACGTCACGACGGCTTTGTGTTTGTTGATGGTGGACAAGTGTCCTTTGATTTTAGTAAGGTCGTACATACAACCATTTTATCATATCGAAATGAAAAAAACGCAGAAACAAGCTTTCAAAAAATCGAAAAGCCTTTCATTTCTGTTGAAAAAACCAAATATTTCTTGAAAACGCAATTTCATGTTGATAAAATTGAAACATCTAAAAGAGTTTTATTTAGGAGGAGATTAAAATGAACTCACGTAAATTATTTGCGGGTCTTGCGTCGGCTTCGATGCTGTTAGGGCTTGCAGGATGTGGAAGTTCCGGCGGCAGTTCCAGTAGCAAACCATTGATCGTCGGTACGACACAGGAATTGGCCGGCGTGTTCTCGCCGATTTTCTATTCGTCCGCTTATGACGGATGGGTAGTGGATATGATCTACGAACCACTGCTTCGCTACACGAAGGATTCTGAATTGAAGCCATATTTGGCTGAGGAAATGCCGGAAGTGAGCGAGGATGGAAAAACGATCACGTTCAAAATCAAAGAAGGCATCAAATTCTCGGATGGTACGGATCTGGATGCCAATGACGTCAAGTTCACGTTCACTTTGATCGCGGACCCTTCGTACGACGGACGTTTCACGGGTACGGCGGACTATATCGAAGGCTATAAAGAATACCACGATGGCGACGCTGAGGATTTCAGTGGAATCGAAGTCGTGGACGATCATACCGTTACGTTCCACTTGACGGAGACGCAATACGATTCCGTCAGCACGCTGGGCGGCATGGGTATCATCTCGGATGAACAATACGAATACAAAAAAGGCGATCTGGGCGACTACAAATCGAAAAACGACCAGCCGATGGGCTCGGGACCATACGTGTTGAACTCGTATGACAAGGCGTCCGGCGCTTCGTTGACGAAAAACGAAAACTATTCCGGTACGGGCGACTACAAGATTGACCGCGTTATCATTAAAACGATCGCGGAAGCGACAGAGCTGACTTCGCTGCAAAACGGCGACATCAACTATTTGGCGGAAAACATTGACGCCGACGTCATCGGTCCGGCTTCGTTGGATGAAAAACTTACGTTCAACCACTATTTCCGTCCGGCGGAAGGTTACTTTGGCTACAACTGCCAAAACGGCGCGACGGCCGATCCAGCTGTTCGCCAGGCGTTGTCCTACGCGACAAACCGGCAGGAATTCTCGGACGCGTACTTCAAATATCCGGAAGCTTCCGACGAATTGAAGGAAATCCCGCTTGGATACGTGCCGACGATTTACTGGAACCCGGTTTCGGCCAACCTTGGAAAAATCGTAACGGGCGAGGAAAAACTGGACGGATTGAGAACGTTCGACTACGATCTCGACAAAGCGAAACAAGTGCTGGAAGACGCCGGCTGGAAAGTCGGAGCCGACGGCATCCGTGAAAAAGACGGTCAAAAACTGACTGTGAAGTTCCTGCTGAGCGAAGGAAACTCCGTACTCGACATGCTCATTCCGATTATCCAGAAATCATGGAAGGAAATCGGTGTCGACTTGAAACAAAACACGGTTGACTTCAACACATTGCTGGATACGGTCACTCCGGGCAGCGGCGACAACGACTGGAACGTTTTCTTCATGGCGACTAGCTACACGGGCGTTGAGAACGCGGATTCGAACTACAACCTCATGAGCGGCGATCCAAACAACTACGCTGGTTTGAAGGACGAGAAACTGGATGCGGAACTGAAAGCCGGCCGTTCGACGATGAACGAGGAACAGTCCGTTGAAAACTACAAGAAAGCGATGATCACAGAAAACGAATTGGTTCCATACTTGCCAATTTATGGAACCGAACTATTCAACATTTACGCGAAAAATGTAAAACTGACAGAAACAGGTCCTGTACGTTCCTGGGCTCAAGCTTTGGATTCGGCTGAAATTGAATAATAGCTGACTCTATAAAGAGCAAGTCATTACGGCTTGCTCTTATTCTAATTTTCAAAAGACTGCCTTTTGGAAATTAGAATAAAAATAGATTTTCCATCTTTTTATTCTTTGATTTCAGGGATTTTGATCTGAAAGAGTTTTGATTATGAATTTGATTTTCGAGAGGAGGAAATATTTATGTTTAAGTACACGATTAAACGTCTGCTCACGATGATTCCAGTCGTTTTGATCATTTCCATCCTGATTTTTTCCGTTGTCAAGGCGATGCCTGGGGATGAAGTCACCACGTATTTAGGGCCTGGAAGCCGCGCATCGGAGCAAACACGTCAGGAAGTTCGTGCCAAGCTAGGACTCGACAAAAGTCTGCCGGAACAATATATCCGCTGGCTTCAGCGTCTGGCGACCGGAGATTTGGGAACTTCGATCGCGTTGCGTAAGCCGGTTGGAGAAATTATCGGCTCGTATGTTTGGAACACCTTTTATTTGAACGCGCTCGCGCTCATTGTGGCGCTGGTGTTCGCGATACCGATTGGAATCAAGCAGGCCGTGAAAAAAGGGTCCGTGTTCGATAATTTCTGGACCGTGTTCTCGCTGCTTGGAATTAGCGTTCCAACGTTCTTCTTCGCGCTAGTTTTGATTTTCTACGTGGCGCTCAATCTTGGTCTGCCGATTTCAGGCATGCGCGACACGATGCTGGCAAGCTTTGGCTACGACAACGCGTGGCAGGAGTTCTGCGATGTGGCGGTCCACTCGATTTTGCCGGTGACGGTTTTGGCGTTCAGCTCGTTTGCGACGTTCTCGCGCTATGTGCGCAACTCGATGGTCGAAGTCATCAATATGGACTACGTCCGGACGGCGCGCGCGAAAGGTTTGAAGGAAAAAACCGTCATTTACAAGCACGCGTTTAAAAACGCGCAAATTCCGCTGGTGACGCTACTTGGTTTGTACATCCCGTCGTTGTTTAGCGGCGCGGTTATTTTGGAAACGGTATTTGTTTGGCCGGGCATTGGAAAAGTGCTGATCGACGCGGTCAATCAGCGCGACACCTCGCTGATCATGGCGTGTCTGGTCTTCTCGGCGATTTTGATGATTTTAGGAAACCTGCTGAGCGACTTGTGCTATTCGCTTGTCGATCCGCGTGTCAAAGTTGATGGATAGGGGGGACTTCGATGGCTAAAAAAGACGCAGTGGTATTGGATACTGGTGAAAAAATCGAATCGGTCGGCCCTTGGATGATCGCGTGGCGGAAATTCCGCGCGAACAAAATCGCGATGGCCGGATTGGTAATTTTCGTATTGATTGTATTGAGTGTGATTTTTGTTCCGATGATCATGGGCATCGACGTTCATGACTATGACGTGTCGATTGCCAATCAGGGACCAAGCGGCGCGCATTGGCTTGGAACGGACAACCAGGGACGCGATTGTATGTATCGTTTGTTCCTTGGCGGCCGGATTTCGATCATGGTTGGTTTGCTGGCGGCGTTGCTGACGGTTGTTTTAGGGTGTCTCGTGGGCGGAATTTCCGGATATTATGGCGGCATGGCGGATAATTTGCTGATGCGCTTTTCGGAAATCGTGTACGCGCTTCCGTTTACCCCAATGATTATCGCCGTGGCGGCGACGATGGTATGGGTTCCTCAAAACCAGAAGATGTATACCGTGGCGCTGTTGATTGGTGTGCTTTCGTGGCCTGGACTGGCTCGTCTGGTGCGCGGACAGATCCTGACGCTGCGCGAGCAGGAGTTTATGCAGGCTTGTACGGCGCTGGGCTTCTTGGACTTTTCGAAAATCTTCCGCCATTTGCTGCCGAACGTCATTTCGCTTGTCATCGTCAACGCGACGCTACAAATGGCGAGCGCGATTTTGACGGAGGCTGGTCTTTCGTTCCTTGGTATGGGTGTCATGCCGCCGACGCCGTCGTGGGGCAACTTGATGAACCTGGCGCGCGACCAGCGGATTTTCCAATATTATCCTTGGCAGTGGATGCCGGCTGGCTTGATGTGTTTGCTGACGGTTGTTTCAATCAACCTGATTGGCGAAGGTCTGCGTGACGCGTTTGACCCGAAAGAACTTCAATAGGAAGCGGAGGTTACTATGTCTGTCAATAAAAAGATTTTGCGCGTCGAAGATCTTCGCGTGTATTTCCATACGAAAAACGGCGAATCCAAAGCCGTGGACGGCAACCATTTTACAATGTATGAAAACGAGACTTTGGCGATTGTCGGCGAGTCGGGCTGCGGAAAATCCGTAACCGCGATGTCGATTTTGGGCCTGGTTTCGGAACCGGGCGAAATCATGCCGGGTTCGAAAATCATTTATATGGGGGATGTCGAGAAAGATGAGGACGGGTTGAATCTCGCGACCGCGACGGATGAGCAGATTCGCCATATTCGCGGCAACGAGATCTCGATGATTTTTCAGGAACCAATGACGTCGCTTAACCCGGTGTTTACAGTAGGCGACCAGATTATTGAAAATATTACGATTCATGAAACCGTATCGAAAGAGGCGGCCAGACAGCGCGCGATCGACCTGCTTTCGTCGGTCGGCATTTCACGCCCGGAAAGCGTCATTGACAACTACCCGTTCCAGCTTTCCGGCGGTATGTGCCAGCGTGTGATGATCGCGATGGCGTTATCGTGCAATCCGAAGCTTTTGATTGCGGATGAGCCGACAACTGCGCTGGATGTGACGATTCAGGCGCAGATTTTGACTTTGATGAATCAGCTCAAAGAAAAAACCGGAACGAGTATCATGCTGATTACGCACGACTTGGGCGTCGTAGCGCAGGTAGCCGACAACGTCAATGTCATGTACGCGGGAAAAGTCGTGGAAACGGCGCCGGTTGTCGAATTGTTTAAAAATCCAAAGCATCCGTACACGATTGGATTGATGCATTCGATGCCTTCGCTTGTTTCGGAAGGAAAACGGCTAGCCACGATTGAGGGAACCGTGCCGAACCCGCTTTATTTGCCAAAAGGCTGTTATTTTGCGGATCGTTGCCCGGATGTGATGCCGATTTGCCGTCAAAAACAACCGACCGCGACGAAAATTGCTTCCCGGCACCGCGTATGGTGTTTCCTTTACGAAAATGAGGTAGAGGAAGAAGTTGTGGAAGTAACGGAAGAAGTGGAGGTATAAATCATGGCTGAAGAACGTAAAAAAATATTGGAAGTCCGCGATGTCAAAAAATACTTTCCACTGGGGAAAGGCCGGTTAAAAGAAGGCGCGCCTTGTGTCAAGGCGGTCGATGGCATCACGTTCGACTTATACGAAGGCGAAACGCTTGGTCTTGTTGGCGAGTCCGGATGCGGAAAATCGACCTTGGGGCGGACGATCATTCGTCTTTACGACCCGACGTCGGGAACGGTTCTTTTCGAGGGCGAGGACATCTCGAAGAAATCGCGCAAGGAGATGCGAAAGCTGCGCGAGAAGATGCAGTTTATTTTCCAGGATCCGTATTCCTCGCTGAACCCGCGGATGAATGTTTTTAACATTTTGGCGGAGCCGCTGCTCGCGCATGGAATTTTCAAGCGGGGACCGGAACTAGAAGCGTACGTAAAAGATTTGATGGATAAATGCGGGCTGCCAAGCTACTACTGCTATCGGTATCCACATCAATTTTCCGGTGGACAGCGGCAGCGAATCGGGATTGCGCGCTCTCTGGCTTTGAATCCAAGCTTTATCATTTGCGATGAGCCGGTCAGCGCGTTGGACGTGTCGATCCAGTCGCAAATTATCAACTTGATGAAAGACATGCAGGAAGAAAAAAACATTTCCTACATTTTTATCTCGCATGACTTGTCAGTTGTGAAACACATTTCCGATCGCGTTGGAGTTATGTACTTAGGAACAATGGTCGAACTCGCGTCGAAAGAAAATATTTATGGAAATCCGCAACATCCATATACGCAAGCTTTGATCGCGGCGATTCCGATTCCGGATCCGGAAAAACGCCATGAAATGAAATTGATCGAAGGCGAGATTCCAAGCAACGTGCATACGCCGAGCGGATGCAAATTCCACCCTCGGTGTCCGTATGCGAAAGATATTTGCAAAGAAAAAGAACCGCCAGTGAAAGAAATCGAACCAGGCCATTTTGTAAAATGCTGGTTTGCCGGTGACTTTTAATGGCAAAACGCAGACCTTCGATGCATGAAATGCTCGAGAAAAAAGAAAAGCGGCCAGGAAAAGTCGACGATCTTGAAAAAGACGATTTTCGCGCGTTGAATAAAGCGGCTTTTCAAGTGTTTGGACCCGTTATCCTTGGCGCAGTTCTCATTCTTGCGTTGGTCATTTTGATTTTTACACTCATATTTTAAAAAAACAGAAAAGCAGAGGAAGATGAAACTTCTTCTGCTTTTCTTATGAAAAGAGGATTTTGTTCGCTCTTTTTTTCCTCTTTTATCTGTCATCTAAATTTATTTAAAAAAGTTATAAAAAGTAGTTGACAGTTGATGAAGAGTGCGGTATGATAAGTGAGCGTTAAGGAAACGCCTCTCGAAAACGACAAACTTGTTAAAAAAGTCAAAACAAGGG